>NZ_JBILUK010000214.1:0-5589 GCF_044371015.1 Phenylobacterium sp. | reverse complement strand
CTGACGCTTGGCGCCTCCGACCGAGTTCGGCGCGGAGCCTGCATTGCGCCCCGTGGCGTCCAGCATCCGCAGGCGGAAGGCCACGGGATCGACGCCGGCATGGTGCGCCGCCTCGTCCAGGAAGCTCTCCAGCGCCCAGTTGGTGAAGCCCGGGCCCACCGAGCGCAGCCAACCCGGCCGGAAGGTGGCGTTGGCCAGGTCGTTACCCACCGCCCGGACCCGGTGCGCGCCAACATTGTACCAATGGTTCGCGCCATTGGCGGCGAAGGGGTCGAAGGCCACGTCGTTGGCGCCCTTGGGCATGAAGAAGGGCGCCATGGCCTCGGTGGGCCAGCCGGCGCAGACGTGGTGCTCCATGGCCGTGACCCGTCCGCCCTCGCCGAACGCCATCTTCAGCGCCTGGGTGGACGGCGAGCGCGGGGAGTCGAACCGGCTGTCGTCGGCTCGGGTCAGCACCATCTTGACCGGATTGCCGCCGATGGCCTTGGAAGCCAGCGCCGCGCCCACCGCATAGTCGCCGTTGAGCCTGCGCCCGAACCCGCCGCCCAGCAGGTAGGTCCTGAGTACGATGCTCTCTTCCGGCCGTCCCAGCGCCTTGGCCAGCCAAGGCAGCACGAGCGACTGCCACTGGTTGCCGGTGTGGATCTCGAAGACGCCGTTGCGCTCGAAGGCCAGGGCGTTGACCGGCTCCAGCTGGAAGTGCAGGGCGGTGGCGGTGGTGTAGGTGGCCTCGACCTTCGACTTCGCCGCCTTGAAGGCCGCCTCGATGCCGGGATCGGCGACCACGAGCCCGCCCTTGGAGGTGTCGGCGATCAACTCCGCCGCGCGGCGGTTGAGGTCGGCCTCCGAGACAGTCGCCCCATCGCCGCCCGCCCAGGTGACCTTGAGCGCCTCGCAGGCCCGGTCGGCGGCGACGAAGGTCTCGCCATAGACCATCACCCAGCCGGGAACCGTGCCTGAGGGGTCCTCCAGCGCCACCGCGCGGATGTATCCGGGAACCTTCCGCGCCTCGGTCTCATCGATGGCCGTGACGCGTGCGCCATAACGGGTCGGCGGCAGCTTGGGCCGGGCGTAGACCATCCCCGGCGCCTTGGCGTCGATGCCATAGACCGCCTGGCCGTTGGTCTTGGTCGGCACATCCTGGGCCGGCGCGGCGCGGCCGAGCACCCGGCGCTCCTTGGCGGGCTTGAGCGGGATCTTGGCCATCGCCTCGGCGCTGATGGCGGCGGGCAGTGCGCCCTTGGCGACGATCTCGCCGAAGCCGATCGACTTGTCGCCCGACACCACGCGGTGATTGCGCGCCACGCAGGTGGAGGGCTCCACGCTGAGCAGCTTGGCTCCCGCTTCGATCAGCGCCATCCGCCCGGCCGCCGCAGCCTGGCTGTAGAGCGGATAGCTCTGCCAGATCGACCAGCTTCCGCCGGTGGCCATCAGGCCCCACTTGGGGTGACTATCGACGTGCAGGAACTTCACCCTCGCCGGGTCGGCCTCCAGTTCCTCGGCGACGATGCGGGCGATGGCCGAGCCCACATGCTGGCCCATCTCGGCGCGGATGATGTTGACCACCACCTGACCGTCGCGGTCGATGGAATACCAGATTGTCGGCTCGAACGCGCCGGCGGCGGCCTCGACGGGGGCGGCGAGCGTAAAGGTGGCGCCAGCCGCCGTGACCGCGATCAACAGGCTGCGACGTGAGAGATTGATGGGCGCGTTCATGCCGAAGCTCCCGTCTTGGCGGCCTGGCCGGCGGCGAGCTTGATCGCCTTCTTGATCCGCACATAGGCCATGCAGCGGCAGAGGTTGCCCGACATGGCCGCATCGATCTCGGCGTCGGTGGGCTTGGGCGTAGCCTTCAACAGGGCGGCGGCCTGCATGATCTGGCCCGACTGGCAGTAGCCGCACTGGGGCGCCTGGGTCTCGATCCAGGCCTGCTGCAAGGGGTGCGCGCCCTTGGGGTCCAGGCCCTCGATGGTGGTCACCGCCTTGCCGGCCACGGCCGATGTCGGGACCAGGCAGGATCGCACCGCCTCGCCGTCCACATGCACCGTACAGGCGCCGCACTGGCCGATTCCGCAGCCGAACTTGGTCCCGGTGAGCCCGGCCTCGTCCCGAATGGTCCAGAGCAGCGGCGCGTCGTCCGGCCCCTCGACCGTCATTTCGCGCCCGTTCAGTCGGAACGTCGTCATGTTCAGTCTCCCCGTGTGCTCGCGCCAAGAGGAGCGGACGCCCAAATCGGGCCGGATGCAAGGTGCTTAGAGCACGTGGGCAGGCGCCCCTGGATGGCGGCCCATCTGTCCAAGGCGTGCTCAGCCTGCCTGCACACAAGGCAGTTGTCGCCGGCGTCCACGCCGAGGCCGCTCGGCGGCTTGCGCTCGATCCCGGCTGGGCGCGCCCTGAGGGTCAGCCTCGCCGGATCGGACACCGCCATGACTCTCCCCAAGACCGCCCTCGCCCGCCGCACCTTCCTTCGCAGCCTGGCCCTCGCGGCGGCGACTCCGGTGCTGACCGAGGCGCGCCTCGCGCACGCCGCTCAAGCTCCGCCGTCCGGCATGGCGCTGCATGGTCAGACGCCGGACATCCCGCCGCCGGATGCGGTGCTGATCAACGCCAACGAGAACCCTCTGGGACCCTGCAAGGCCGCCATTGACGCCATCGGCAAGATCGCGCCCCAGGGCGGGCGCTATGACCGCCTGGGCGAGGTCGAGATGCTGGCCATGACCTTCGCCCGCCAGTCGGGCCTCAAGGTCGATCATGTGGAAGTCTATGCCGGCTCGGGCGAGCCGCTCACCCACACCGTGCTGGCCTTCACCGGCCCGGGCCGCAGCCTGGTGATCGCCGATCCTTCCTATGAGGCCGCCATGCGGGCGGCCATGACCTCGGGCGGCCAGATTCACAAGGTCCCGCTTACCGCCGACTTCCAGCACGACGTGAAGGCCATGGCCGCCGCCGATCCCAAGGCCGGGCTGATCTATGTCTGCAATCCGAACAACCCGACGGGCACCATGACCGACCGGGCGTCCATCGTCTGGCTGCTGGAGAACAAGCCGAAGGACTCGATCCTGCTGGTCGACGAGGCCTACATCCATCTGTCGGACGCCAAGGACACGCTTGATCTGGTGGCGGCAGGCAAGGATCTGATCGTGCTCCGCACCTTCTCCAAGGTCTACGGCATGGCCGGACTGCGGTGCGGCCTGGCGCTCGGTCGGCCCGATCTGTTGGCCAAGCTCAAGGCTTTCGGACAGAACGCCATGCCGATCACCGGCGCCACCGCCGCGCGGGCCTCGTTGCTCGATGCGGCCCTGGTTCCGGAGCGCAAGAAGATTATCGGCGACGTCAGGTCCGAAACCATCTCTTGGCTGCGCGCCAAGGGCTTCAAGGTGATCGGCGAGTCGGAATCCAACTGCTTCATGATCGACACCGGCCGCAACGGCCGCGCGATCATGGCCGCCATGAAGGCGCGCAAGGTCTATATCGGCCGCACCTGGCCGATCTGGCCCAACGCCGTGCGCATCTCGGTGGGCACGGCCGAAGAGATGGCCGCCTTCAAGACCGCCTTCGCGGCGGTCATGGCCATCCCGCCCGCCGAGCTGATGGCGACCTACGGCAAGCAGGCCCAGGTGGAGTTCGACGTGCTCAAGCACTTCGCCTGAACCGCCGGTCTGGATTCCCCACGACAGTTTCACTAGGTGTCTCGCCAAGACGTTCAGGGAGACGAGACGCCATGTTGGGGCTGATGCAGGACTGGCCGCTGACGGTCGACAAAGTGCTCGATCACGCCAAGGCCTGGCACGGAGACCGCGAAGTGGTCTCGCGCTCGGTCGAGGGGCCGATTGTCCGGACGACCTACGCCGCGATCCATGAGCGCGCGCACCGGCTTTCCAATGCGCTGAAGGCCATGGGGATCAAGCAGGGCGACCGGGTCGCCACGCTCGCCTGGAACACCGGCCGGCACATCGAGGCCTGGTACGGGATCATGGGCATCGGGGCGGTCTGCCACACGCTCAATCCGCGCCTGTTCGCCGACCAGCTCGTCTACATCATCAACCACGCCGAAGACCGGATCATCTTCACGGATCTGACCTTCGTCCCGATCCTCAAGGGCATCGCCGACAAGATCCCGACGGTGGAGCACATCATTGTTCTGGCCGACGCGGACGGCATGAAGGGTGTCGACCTGCCCGGCGCGCTCTGCTTCGAGACCCTGGTTGAACAGCACGGCCCCGAGGGCGACTGGGGCGGGTTCGCCGAGACCCTGCCGGCCGGGCTCTGCTACACATCCGGCACCACGGGCAATCCCAAGGGCGTGCTCTATTCGCACCGCTCCAACTTCCTGCACACGCTGGTGACCATGGGCACCGACGTGATGGGATTGTCGGCCACCGACACGGTGCTGCCGGTGGTGCCGATGTTCCACGCCAACGCCTGGGGGCTGGCGTTCTCCTGCCCGGGCGTCGGCGCCAAGCTGGTGATGCCGGGCGCCAAGCTCGACGGCGCCTCGGTGCATGAACTGCTGGAGACCGAGGGCGTCACCTTCTCGGCCGCCGTGCCGACCGTCTGGCAGATGCTGCTGACCCACCTGCGCGAGACCAAGGGGACCCTGAGCACGCTGAAGCGGGTGGTGATCGGCGGCTCGGCGGTGCCCGAGGCTATCGTTCGCGGCTTCCGCGACGAGTACGGCGTGTCGGTGACCCATGCCTGGGGCATGACCGAAACCTCGCCGCTCGGCACGCTGGCCAATCCGACCGCCGCCATCGCCGCCATGGACTCAGAGGCGCAGCTGCGCTTCACGCTGAAGCAGGGCCGCCCGCCGCTCGGCATCGACCTCAAGCTGGAGGACGACGCAGGCAAGCGCCTGCCGCATGACGGCGCGACCTTCGGCAAGCTGAAGGTCAAGGGGCCCTTCGTGGTCGGGCAGTATTTCCGGGGCGACGGCGGCGAAATCCTCGACGCCGAGGGCTTCTTCGACACCGGTGACGTCGCCACCCTCGACGGTCACGGCTACATGCAGATCACCGACCGGGCCAAGGATGTGATCAAGTCGGGCGGCGAGTGGATCTCGACCATCGAGATCGAAAACATCGCCATGGGCCATGAGAAGGCCGCCAACGCCGCGGTGATCGGTGCGGCGCATCCCAAGTGGGACGAACGGCCGGTGCTGCTCGTGCAACTGCGACCGGGCCAGAGCGGGACCAAGGAAGAGTTCCTGGCGTTCCTGGAAGGCAAGATCGCCAAATGGTGGACGCCCGATGACGTGGTGTTCGTCGAAGACATCCCGCTGGGCGCCACCGGCAAGATCGACAAGAAGCTGATCCGCGAGCGGATGAAGGACTATGTCCTGCCGACCGCAAAGTCGGTGAGCGCCTGACGATTTGTCCTTCGATCTGAAACTGGCGCCCGCCGTTCCGGCCGATCTGCCGAACGTCATCGCCATCACCAACCAGGCCTACCGGGTCCCCGCCGGTCAGGCCGCCTGGAAGGTCGAGACCATCGTCGGCGGCCAGCGGCTGGACGAGGGCCTGCTGGCCGAGGACCTGGCGCAGCCGGGCGCCAATCTGCTGATCGGGCGGGATGCCGTGGGCGCGCACCTGG
>NZ_JBILUK010000213.1:0-5592 GCF_044371015.1 Phenylobacterium sp. | reverse complement strand
GCCCGGCGGGCGGCGATCTTCTCCGCCAGCGTCGCCTCCGGCCCGGCCGGATCGGCCAGTCCCAGCTTCTCGGTCATTCGCCGGAACAGGAAGCGGAAGTCGGCCGAGACCAGGATCGGACCGGCGCCGGTCTCCCAGACATCGTTGGGCAGCGAGACCATGTCGTTGGCGTCTTCCAGATCGTAGTGCAGCTGGTCGTCGGTCACGAGGCTGGCGTCCATCATCGCCATGTCGATGTGCTGGCCAAGACCGGTCGTGGCGCGCAGGTGCAGGGCGGCCAGAACCGCGACCAGCCCATGCAGCGAAGCGTTGGTGTCAGCGGCCGAGATCGGCAGATCACGATGCGGGATGTCGCCCCGCCGGGCCTGACGGTCGAGGAAGCCCAGTTCGGCGTGCACGATGGGTGCGAAGGCGGGACGCCGCGACTCCGGACCGCCCGCGCCGAAGCCCGAGATCGACAGCATGATGAGGCGGGGGTTGACGGCCTTGAGCACCTCATAGCCGACGCCGAGCCTTGGCATCACGTCAGGCCGATAGTTCTCGATCAGGATGTCGGCCTTGGCGACCAGTTGCTTGACCAGGTCGACGGCGCCCTGGGCTCTCAAGTCGAGACTGATGTTCCGCTTCCCGACGTTCTGCTGGTTGTAATAGCCGGGCACGCCCCCCGTGCGGCGCCCCCACAGCCGGGTGAGATCGCCGTCCGGCGGCTCGACCTTGACCACGTCGGCCCCAAGGTCGGCCAACATGCGCCCGGCGAACGGGCCGGCCAGCACACGGGAGAAATCCAGCACCCTCAGGCCCGCCAGGGGAAACGGCGCGTCGGACACAGGCTTCTGATCGGTCATCTCATTCTCCCGGCCCGCCTCTGACGTGCGGTCTCGTCTGCATCATTTCGAGGGCGGAGCCCAAGTGCAACGCGTCCGGCTGATGACTTACGTTGTAAAGCCAATCCAGGGGCGCTAGGCCTTTCTCATCCGAGGGGGGCAACCCGAGTCGCATGCCGCGTATCCTGACCGAGAGCGACGTCGCCGACTTCCGCGACCGCCTGTGCGCGGCGGCCGAGCGGCTGTTCGCCGAACATGGACCGGATGCGGTGACCATGCGCCAACTGGCGGCTGAGCTCGGCGTCTCACCCATGACGCCCTATCGCTACTTCCAGGACAAGGAAGCGATCCTGGCGGCCGTGCGCATCGCCGGATTCGAGCGTTTCGCCACCGCGCTGGAAGCTGCGCGCGCCTCGGGCAAGAGCGCGAGGGCCAAGGCCGCCGCCGTGGGCGAGGCCTATGTCTCCTTCGCGTTCGACCATCCCCACACCTACAAGCTGATGTTCGATCTGAACCAGCCGATGGATCTGGCCGACGACGCGCTGGTGGCCGCAAGCCGACGCGCGCACGCCACCATGTCGGGCTGGGTGGAGGACCAGGTGGAGGCCGGCGAGATGCAGGGCGATCCAGAGACCATCGGCGCCATGTTCTGGGCCGCTACTCACGGCGTGGTGGTGCTGGAAATGGCCGGCAAACTGCCCAAGGGCGCGGCGCGCGACCTGCACCATCGCCTGACCACCACCCTGGCGCGGGGTTTACGCCCAGGGTGAGGCGATCCCGCTTGGGACTGGCCTCGGAATTGCTAAGGTTCCGGTCGGATGTCCGACGCTCCCGACGCCACGCTGCTGGTTGAAACGCTCTACCGGATCGCCGCGCGGCCCTCCGCCTGGGATGAGCTGACCCATGTGCTGGACCCTAATGGGACCGATCCCCAGAACCTGGCCGAGCTTTCCGCCGCCGCCGAGTACGCCCGCAAGTCGCGGCTGCCCGGCGAGGGCCCGCCGGGCGCGGCGGCCCGGGGCGACCTCGCCTTCCTGGTGCTGGCGGCCTCCGGCGCGGTGATCGACGGCAACGGCGCGGCGTTCGACCTGCTGGCCGCGGGCCTGGGCGCCGCCGAACCTGGACAACCGTTGATCCTCGTCAGTCCCGCCAACGGCGTGGCCCTGGCTGAGGGCGTCCGACGCGCCAGGTCAGAGGGACGCCAGGTGGTGTTTCGGCTGGATCGCGCCGGCGGCGAGGCGCCGGTGTTCGCCTATGCCCTGCCCGCCGCGCTGGCCGGCGCCCGCCTGGGCGCGGAGGCTCAAGCCTGGCCGGAGAGCGCGACGGTGCTGGTGTTTCCGGCGCTCGAGCCGACGGCCCAGCTCTGGGCCGGTATTCGTGAAAGCTTCGGCCTGACCGAGGCGGAGCTGAGGCTTGCCCGGCGGCTGCGCGCCGGCGCGCCGATCCAGCAAGCAGCGGACGACCTGGGAATCTCGGTCAACACCGCCCGCAACCAGCTGCGCGGCGTGTTCGACAAGATGGGGCTGCAGCGCCAATCCGACCTCGTGCGGGTGCTGACCGAGCTAAGCGTGGTGGCCAACGCCATGCGCCAGGATGAGGTCGACCCCTGGACGGCGCGGGTGGTGGAGTCCGCGCCGCCGATCCAGCTGTTTCGGCTTGCCGACGGCCGGGCCCTGGCGTGGCGTGACTATGGGGACCCCGTGGGCCTGCCGATCCTCTTTTTCCACGAGGGCCTGGGCTCGTGCCTGCTGCCGCCGGAGACCGACGCGGCCGCCCGCGCGCTCGGCCTGCGCGCCATCGCGGCCGATCGCCCTGGCTTCGGACGCTCGGACCGGCCCTTGCGGCCTTACGACTTCGACGGCGTGGCCGAGGACATGATCGCGCTGTGTGATCATCTGGGACTTGAGCGTCTGCGGATCACCGCGGCGCTGTCGGGCGCGCCCACGGCGCTTGAAACCGCCGCCCGCCTCGGCGCGCGGGTCGAGATGGTCACCCTCATCTCAGGTCGGGCGCCGCGCGCGCAGGTCCTCGCCCGTCCGGGCGTCGCCGCCCAGTTTCGCGCGCGGATCGAAGCCAATCCGTGGATCGTCGAGGCGCTCTACGGGATCATCCGATATCGACGCTCGCGCGCCATGATCCGCGACATCGCCCGCCGCACCGCCACGGCGCCGGAGGATCGGGCGTTCATTGAAGCGCATCCCGCCGTGATCGACTATGTCAGCGCGGTGATCGGCGAGAGCCTGCTGAAATCCAGCCGGGCGACAGCAGACGAACTGCGGGCCTTCCGGCGTGCTCACAATCGTCCGGCGCCGGCGATCACCGCCCCCGTGGTGGTCTGGCATGGGACCGACGACACCTTCGCCTCGCTGGACACCCTGAAGGCCTGGTTGGGCCCCCGCATCCGCGAGACCCACCTCATTCCCGGCGCCGGCCACATGATGGGCCTGAAGCACTGGCGCGAGATCATGGCCCGCTCGGCCGCCCCGCCGCCTGTCTCAGACCAGGCATAGTCCGAATTGATCATGCGCCCGGCGCGGGCTCGCCACAGGGTTCTCGCTTAACGGCCGTAAGCCTGCGGCCTGTGCTGTCTGGAGTAACTCCATGTTCCGTACGATCCGCGCCCTCAAGGCGCTGACCGCCGCTGGCGCGCTCGCTCTGAGCGGGTGGGCGCCCAACGCGTCCGCGAGCGGGCTGACGATAACTCAAACCACCGATATCGCGGGCGGCATGGCTTCTTTCGGTACGTCGTCGAGGGTGCTGGATTGGGATCTTGGCGGGGCGCCTGGCTCGGCAACAGGCCTTGTGGGCTTTGTTGACATGCAGAACTGGCTGAACGGCACGGGCTTTGAGGGGTTCGACCTCGCGGTGAACTTTCAGGAAAATGTGACCTGGACGTTCGCTGGTCCGGTCTCACGGATCGGCTTTGCGATCTCGACGGGGCTTGAAAGCGTCTACACCAATCAGGTCAACAATCTCGGCGCCGTGTTTCAGCTTTCGACCAACACTGGCGCTACAGGTGCATTGACCCTGGTTGACGGCGGAAGCGGCTACGCGGCCTGGGTTGAGATCATTTCGGCGACGCCCTTCACATCTCTGACCTTCATTGAACCCAACGGCGATATCGCCGATCAGTATTGGGGCGACGTGTATTCCGCGCGCGGTGGTGCGGTGCCCGAGCCCACGACCTGGGCGCTGATGATCGGCGGCTTCGGGGCGGTGGGCGCAATGCTTCGGCGGCGGCGATCCACCTGGATCCCGGCCTAATCACCACCACGTTCCGCACCCGGCCTCTTGAGCCCGGGCCCGGCCTCGTCTAGACGACCGCCGCGCCCGGCGTTCCGGCGCGCGAAGTTGATCTCCGCATCCCCGCCGAGCACCTGTCGAAGGGCTGGGATGTGTCTCCGGGCAGGTCGGGAGATCGTATCCGAATGGCCAATGTGACCGTGATCGGCGCCCAGTGGGGTGACGAGGGCAAGGGCAAGCTGGTCGACTGGCTGTCGAACCGCGCCGATGTGGTGGTGCGTTTCCAGGGCGGCCACAATGCGGGCCACACCCTGGTGGTCGGCAACCAGACCTACAAGCTCTCCCTGCTGCCGTCCGGCGTTGTGCAGGGCAAGCTCTCGATCATCGGCAACGGCGTGGTGGTCGACCCCTGGCACCTGCTCTCCGAGATCGAGATCCTGCGCGGCCAGGGCGTGGAGATCACGCCCGAGCGCCTGGTGCTGGCCGACAACGCCTGCCTGATCCTGCCGCTGCACCGCGACCTCGACCGCGCGCGTGAAGCCGCGGCGCTGAACAAGATCGGCACCACCGGCCGCGGCATCGGCCCGGCCTATGAGGACAAGGTGGGCCGCCGCGCCATCCGCGTGGCCGACCTCGCCGACCGGGCGGCGCTTGAAGCCAAGATCGACCGCCTGCTGGCGCATCATGCGCCGCTGCGCGCGGGCCTGGGCCTGCCCGAGTTCGACGCCGCCGGCCTGCTGGCCGAGCTGGAGGCCATGGCGCCCAAGGTGCTGCCCTATGCCCGCCCGGCCTGGCTGATGCTGGACGAGATCGTGAAGTCGGGCCGGCGCGTGCTGTTCGAAGGCGCCCAGGGCGCCCTGCTGGATGTGGACCATGGCACCTATCCCTATGTGACCTCGTCCAACACGGTGGCCGGACAGGCGGCGGCGGGCTCCGGCCTCGGGCCGAAGGGACCGGGCTACGTGCTGGGCATCGTCAAGGCCTACACCACCCGCGTGGGCGAAGGCCCGTTCCCGACCGAACTTCACGACGAGGTCGGCCGCCACCTGGGCACGGTGGGTCGCGAGTTCGGCACCGTGACCGGCCGGGAGCGGCGCTGCGGCTGGTTTGATGCGGCCCTGGTGCGTCAGTCCGTGGCGCTGAACGGCATCGCCGGCGTGGCGCTGACCAAGCTCGACGTACTGGACGGCCTGCCCATTCTGAAGATCTGCACCGGTTATCGGCTGGGTGAGGGCGAGATCGGCTATCTGCCGGCAGGTCTGAAGGCCCAGAGCCAGCTCACACCCGTCTACGAGGAGATGGAGGGCTGGTCGGACACCACCCAGGGCGCGCGCTCCTGGAAGGACCTGCCGGCCAATGCGATCAAGTATGTGCGCCGCATCGAGGAGCTGATCGGCGCGCCGGTAGCGCTGCTCTCCACCAGCCCGCAGCGCGACGACACCATCCTGGTGCGTGATCCGTTCCAGGACTGAGTGCGCAAACCGTCTCTTTACCGCTGCCGGGATACACCGTTCTCCGAAACGAG
>NZ_JBILUK010000212.1:0-5602 GCF_044371015.1 Phenylobacterium sp. | reverse complement strand
GCCGACGGTCGGGTCATCGGATCGATCAGACTGGGACTGAAAGCCCCGGGACATCGGACGGCGGACTTCGGGCACAGCTATCACCGGGCCTATTGGCGCCAGGGCTATGCGGCCGAGGCGGCACGGGCCCTGTTCGCGGTCGGGTTCGGAGACCTGGGACTGCACCGGATCTGGGCGACGGCGGACGTGCGTAACGTGGCCTCGTGGCGGCTACTTGAAAAGCTCGGCATGCGCCGTGAGGCGCACTTCCGGCGGGACGTGCTGGTCAAGGGCGAGTGGCGGGACAGCTACCTCTACGCCATCCTGGCCGACGAGCATGGACGATGAGGCGAGAAATGGACAAGCAGGCCCGACGGCAGGCGCAGCGGGACTTCAAGGAACGCGAGGTGTGGCCGGGGATCTACGCCGTGCGCTGCCTGGCGACGGGCGAGGTCTGGACGGCGGCGTCGCGCAACATCGACGCTCAGGAGAACAGCGTCTGGTTCTCCCTGCGCACCGGCGGGCGCCCGAACCGGGCGCTGCAGGCGGCGTGGGCGGCGCACGGGTCCGAGGGGCTGACCTACGAGGTTCTAGAGCGGATCGTCGATCCCCATCTGACGCGGATGGGCCTGGCGGATCAGACCAAGGCGCGCGAGGCGCACTGGCGGGCGGAACTGGGGGCGGCGAAGGCGGTGGGATGAGGGACGGCGATGAGTCTCGTCGTCGACGCCTCGGTGACTTGATCTTGTCTCGACCTTGTGTCCACGGTCGCGGCGGATCAGACGGCTGGGCGGTCGCGGGCCCTTTCGGGGGTTCGAGGAAAGTCCGGGCTCCACGACGACATGGCGGTGGGTAACGCCCACCGGGGGTGACCCCAGGGATAGCGCCACAGAGATCGAACCGCCCGCCTTCGTCCCTCCGGGGCGTCGGCGCGGTAAGGGTGAAAAGGTGGGGTAAGAGCCCACCGGGCCGCTGGTGACAGGGGTCGCATGGCAAGCCCCGCCAGGAGCAAGACCGAATAGGGATCCCGCGTCCATTGTGGCTTCGGCCTTGGTGGACAGGCGTGTCGGCGCGCCGAGGGGTCCGGGTAGGTCGCGAGAACCGGTCGGCGACGGCCGGTCCAGAGGAATGACCGTCACGCCATCTCTTCGTGAGGAGAGGGGCGGACAGAACCCGGCTTACAGGCCGCCTGATCCGCATTAACCATTTGTTCTAAAATCGTTCCGGATGAAGGCGTTAGCGGTGCGCGCCTGCGTCAATTTTTCGCCTGAATTCGGCTTGGTGAGGCGCCAAGTGTCATTGAACCCCACTTAATCCCATGTTACCCCAATAAGCATTCGCTAACCATAGCGGCGGGTCGGGGCGCCGGCTGGCGGGTTGGGCGAAGGAGGGGACCAGGGCCGGGATGTTTCTCTCGACCTACGAGAAGCAGTTGGACGCGAAGCGGCGCATCGTTGTGCCGCAGGAGTATCGCGCCGCGCTCTCAGGTCCCGCGGACGGCCTCTTCATCTTTCCTTCGATCCGCTCGAACTGCCTGGAGGGTGGGGGGCAGCCGCTTTTCGACCGCTATGGCGCGATGGCCGACGAACTGGAGTTCGGCGATGAAGTGCGGGACTCCATCGAGCGCAATGTGTTCGGTCGGATGCAGAAGCTCTCGTTCGACACTGCGGGCCGTATCACCCTTCCGGAAGCGCTATGCGAGGAGTTCGGCCTTACCGATTGGGTGGCCGTGGTGGGACTGCGTGACCGCTTCGAGATCTGGGAGCGGGATGCGTTCAACGCCCAGCGCCCGACCGACCGCGACTTCGCCCGCACCGGCCTAGCCGACATGCGCAACCGCCAGCGTCTGGCCCGCCTCGGAGGCGCGACATGAGCGCGCCGCACGTTCCGGTGATGTTGAGCGAGGTCCTGGCGCGACTGGCGCCGGCGCCGGGCGAGTTGATTATCGACGGCACCTTCGGCGCGGGCGGCTATACTCGCGCCATCCTCGAGACCGGGGCGAAGGTGGTGGCGTTCGACCGCGATCCGCGCGTGAAAATCCACGCCGAGGGTCTGCCGGCGGATCGGTTCCGTCTGGTGGAAGCGCGGTTTTCGGAGATGGCGACTGAGTTGGGGGGTGCGGCGGCGGACGGTGTGGCGCTCGACCTTGGCGTCTCGTCGATGCAGTTCGACGAGGCGGATCGCGGTTTTTCGCTCATGCGGGACGGGCCTCTCGACATGCGTATGGGCGCTGACGGGCCCACGGCGGCCGATCTGGTCAACACCGCCGAGGCGGAGGAACTGGCGCGGATCTTGTTCTTCTATGGCGAAGAACGGGAGAGTCGACGGGTGGCGCGGGCGATCATCCGCCGGCGTGAGCAGGCGCTGTTCGAGCGCACGCTGGACCTGGCCGAGGTGGTGGAGCGCGCTCTGGGCGGCCGGCGCGGGGCGCGGATTCATCCGGCGACCCGGACCTTTCAGGGTCTGCGGATCGCGGTGAACGAGGAGCTTTCCGAGTTGGAGGCCGGCCTCACGGCGGCAGAGCGGGTGCTGAAGGCCGGAGGCCGGCTGTGCGTGGTGACCTTCCACTCGCTGGAAGACCGGATCGTGAAGGCGTTCCTGGGCGAACGCGCCGGGAGGACGCCGGGTGGATCGCGCCATGCGCCGGTCGGGCCTGGCGGTCCGCCGCCGAGTTTTCGATTGATGTTCAACGGCGCAGAGGCAGCTTCCGACGCCGAGGCGGCGGTCAATCCGCGGGCGCGCTCGGCGAAGCTCAGGGCCGCGATTCGCACTGATGCGCCGGTCTGGAGGGCGGCGGCATGAGTCTCTTCGCTCGCCGCGTCCGGGGTTTTCGCGTGGTCGATCTGATCGCCGCCGGCTTGCTGGTGGCGGTGATCCTGGGCGTCTATCTGGCCAAGACCCTGGCCGGTCGGGAGCGGGCCGAGATCGCCAGCGTTACGCGGCAGATCAACGCCGAGGCCCAGCGTATCCGCCTGCTGGAGGCCGAGGTGGCGCATCTGGAACAGCCGGGTCGGATCGAGCGCCTCTCGGTCGTCTATCTGAAAATGTCGCCGGTCACTGCGCATCGTGAGGCGAGCGTCGACCAGATCATCGATGTGGCGCGTGCGGGGCCGCCCTCGGAGGCCAAGGCGCCCTCGGCGGTGGCGGCGATGGTCAACGCCGCCGGCGCCAGCGTGGTTCCAGGCGTGCCGCCACCTCCGCCGCCCGAAGCCAATCCGGTTCGCGTGGCCGCAGCCGCGCCCGCCGCGCCGACCGCCGGAGCGGCGCGATGAGTCTGGATCAACCTACCCTCGGCGGTCGCGGCCTGCCCCGATGGCTGGCCGAACTGATGTGGAAGTGGGAGCACGCCTTCGAGCGGGCTCGGGCTTCGGGCCGGGCGGAAGACGACACCCGCATCCGCATCTTCGTCGTTATGGCGGTCTTCTCGGCTGCGTTCGTGGTTCTGGCGATCGGGGCGACCCGGGCGGCGTTGTTCTCGGATGCGGCCCATGCCACGGGCGGTGCGCCCCTCGGCGCTTCTCGGGCCGATCTTGTCGATCGCAATGGGCGGATGCTGGCTGCCGATCTCCTGCATTATGGGCTCTACATAAACCCCCGAGAGATCTGGGATACGGCCGAGACGCGTCAGGCGCTGTCGCGGACCCTGCCTGAACTCGACATGGCGCGGCTTGAGCGGGCGCTGCGCGGCAACCGTCGGGTGTTCGTGATGGGCGCCCTGACGCCTGAGGCGCGGAATCGGGTGCATGTGCTGGGCCTGCCCGGCGTGACCTTCGAGCCGGAGCAGCGCCGGGTGTATCCGCTGGGAACCAGCGCGGCCCACATCGTCGGCTTCTCCGATGCGGGCGGTGAGGGCCTTTCCGGCGTGGAGGCAGCCTTCAACGACGAGATCCGGCAGGCCGTTCACACCGGCGGATCGGTGGCGCTGTCCATCGATCTTCGGGTGCAGGGCGCGCTTGAAGACGAACTCTATAAGGCGGTGGCGGAGTTCACGCCCAAGGGCGCCGTGGGTCTGGTGACCGATGTGCACACTGGCGAGGTCCTGGGTATGGCCAGCTGGCCGGCGATGGACCCGAACCGGCCCGGCCGCTCAAGCGTCTATGCGCAGACCAACCGGGCGGCGGCTTCGGTCTTTGAGATGGGCTCGACCTTCAAGGCGTTCACTGTGGCCATTGGTCTCGATAGCGGCGTGGCGACGCCCGAGAGCACCTTCGACGCCCGGTTCCCCTACAAGATGGGCTATCGGACCATCCAGGACTACCACGCCGCGCGTAAGGTCCTGACGCTGGTTGAGGTGTTCCAGCACTCGTCGAACATCGGTACGGCCAAGCTGGCTCAGGCCGTCGGGCCTGAGCGCATGGGTCGTTACTTTGACGGCCTGGGGCTGACCACGCCGGCCAAGGTGGAGCTGATTGAGAACGCCCGGCCGCTGACGCCCAAGGTGTGGAACGACGACGCGGTGGCCTCCAGCTCGTTTGGGCACGGCATCAACGTGACGCCCCTGGCGCTGGCTCGCGCCATGAGCGCACTGCTGAACGGAGGAGAGCTGATCCCGCTCACGGTCCGCAAGCTCGAACCCGGCGTCAAGGTGGCCGGCACGCGGGTGATGAGCGAGCGCACGTCGCTGCAGATGCTTTCGATCATGCGCGCCAACGTTACCGGCGGCAGCGGCAAGTCGGCTGATATCCCCGGCCTGAGCGTCGGCGGCAAGACGGGCACTGGCGAGAAGTATGATCCGGCGATCCGCGCCTACAACACCCAGAGGCAGGTCTCGTCGTTCGCGGCGGTGTTCCCGACCACCGGCCCGGCCGACGCCAAGCGCTATTTTGTGCTGATCCTGCTGGATGAACCGAACGGTACGGCGGCCAGCGCGGGCTACTCCACCGGCGGCTGGGTGGCGGCGCCGGCGGCCGGTCGGGTGATTGAGCGCATCGCGCCATTCCTGGGCGTGCGGCGGCGCACCGATGTCGGCCAGGCGATCCCGGTCGAGCCGCCGAGCGAAGAGACCGTGGGCGAGGGACGATGAGGGCGCGCCTGTCCCACCTCGTGCGCCGCGAGCTGGCCATTGATCCGGACATCACGGGCGTGACGGCGGACAGCCGCAGGGTCAAGCCGGGGTTCCTGTTCGCCGCCCTGCCGGGCTCGCTGGCGGATGGGGCGAGTTTCGCGGCGCAGGCCGTGGCGGCCGGCGCCGCGGCGGTGCTGGCCGACCACGATCTGGGGCTGTCGGCGCCCACGGTTGTCTGCCGGGATCCGCGACGTGGCTATGCGCTGGCGGCGGCCAACTTCTGGGGCCTGCAGCCCAAGTTTTCGGTGGCGGTCACCGGCACCAACGGCAAGACATCAGTGGCCAACTTCTGTCGCCAGATCTTCGCGCGGGCCGGGCACGTTTCGGCCAGTATGGGCACGCTGGGCCTGACGGTCTCGCGGCCGGACGGGAGCCACGACCAAATCACGCCGCCGGGCCTGACGACGCCTGACGCCGGCGATGTGGCGGAGCTGCTGGCGCGGGTGGCGCAGTTGGGCGTGACCCACTTCGCCATGGAAGCCTCGTCCCACGGCATAGATCAACGGCGGCTGGATGGCGTGCGGCTGGCGGCGGCCGGGTTCCTGAACCTGACTCAGG
>NZ_JBILUK010000036.1:0-19821 GCF_044371015.1 Phenylobacterium sp. | reverse complement strand
AAGGCGGCTTCCACCGCTTCGCCCAGCGTGGATTTCAGGTCGCTCATGGGGTGGTCTGGCTGCCCGCCTGGCCGACATTGAGCCGGAAGCGTTTGCCCTCGCGGTTGAAGGCCGCCATCTGCGGCGTTACCTCAAAGCCGACCAGAACCTCGAAATTGGCTCCCGACGTGCCGATGCCGGCGCGCGGAATGGTGATCTCGCCGATCTCCTCGGTCAGGTAGAGGCGATCCTGCCCCTCGGGGAAGTTGACGTCGAGGTCGAAGGTCTCCTTGGCCAGCACCGAGCGGTTGCGGTCGGTCACGGCCACCCAATAGCGATAGGTCTTGCGACGGTTGTCGGCCTGCGGGCCCTTGCCCAGTTCGAACAGCACTTCCATCGTCACCTTGATCGGCTGGTCGTCCTTGTAGGCGCAGCCGGCCGAGACGCCCTGGATCTCGCCCGACCAGGTGACGGCCGAAGAGGCTTCGCGTCCGTCCTTGAACTCGATGAACCGCGACGCGTCATACAGCGACTTGACGAACGGGCAGGGCCCCGCGTTGCGCAGCTGCGGCAGCGGCGCCTGGACATCGCCCCACTCCTCGCGCTGGCGGCGCTTCTTGGCGGCCTCCTGCTCCTGCCGGCGCTGGTCGGCCTCTGGGTCGCGACCCTGGGCGTAGGCGAACTGGGGCAGGGCGGTCAGCGCCGACAGCACGGCGGCGGCGGCGAGCAGGGAACGGCGCATGGCGGGCGTCTCGAAACAGGTGACCGCGGGCAGCGGCGTGGAGGCCTGATTACAGCGGGACGATTGCGGCGGCAACGCGACTGGCGGGGGCGTCTCTGTCGCACTACCTTGCGGCCTATGCCCAGCCGTCCGCCGCTTACCGTGCTCCTCGCCAGTCCGCGCGGCTTTTGCGCCGGGGTGGACCGCGCCATCCAGATCGTCGAGCGCGCCATCGAGAAACACGGCGCCCCGGTCTATGTGCGCCACGAGATCGTCCACAACCGACATGTGGTGGATCGGCTGAAGGCCATGGGCGCGGTGTTCGTGGAGGAACTGTCCGAATGCCCGACGGACCGGCCGGTGGTGTTCTCGGCGCACGGCGTGCCCAAGGCGGTGCCGGCCGAGGCCCGGGCGCGGAAGATGATCTATCTCGACGCCACCTGTCCGCTGGTCTCCAAGGTGCATGTGGAGGCTGAGCGGCACTACGCCGCCGGCCGCGAGATCTTGCTGATCGGCCATGAAGGCCACCCTGAAGTGGTCGGCACCATGGGCCAGCTGCCGCAGGGCGCCGTGGCCCTGATCGAGACCGTGGCCGACGCCCAGGCCTTCCAGCCGCGCGACCCGGCCAACGTCGCCTTCGTCACCCAGACCACGCTCTCGGTGGACGACACGGCCGAGATCGTCGAGGCGCTGCGCACCCGTTTCCCGGCCATCGCTGCGCCGCATAAGGAAGACATCTGCTACGCCACCACCAATCGCCAGGAGGCGGTGAAGGCCATCGCCGCCCGCGCCGAGGTGCTGCTGGTGATCGGCAGCGCCAACTCCTCAAACTCGGTGCGTCTGGCCGAAGTCGGCCGTCGCGCCGGTGCGCGGGCCTATCTGATCGATGACGCCGGCTCTCTGGACCCGGCCTGGCTGGCGGGCGTCTCGACGGTCGGCGTCACGGCGGGCGCCTCGGCGCCGGAGGTTCTGGTCGAAGGCCTGATCGACCGTCTGGGCCAGGCCTTCGCCGTCACCGTCGAAGAGATCGACACCGCGCGGGAGACGGTCACCTTCAAGCTGCCTAGAGCCCTGGCGGGTTAGAGGGCGGCCCAAGGCGTCTTGACCCGCAATCCGCGGCGCCGCACTCCCCGCCCCATGGCGGTCTACACCGACATCTCCGACGACGAGCTGGCCAAGCTGCTGGCCGACTATGACCTGGGCCAGCCCCTGGCGTTCAAGGGTATTGCGGAAGGTGTTTCGAACTCGAACTTTCTCCTCGAAACCGAGGCCGGGCGCTTCATCCTGACGGTCTACGAGGCCCGCGTGGCGGTCGAGGATCTGCCGTTCTTCCTGGGCCTGATGCGCTGGCTGGCGGATCGCGGCTTCCCTTCGGCGGCGCCGGTGGCGGATCGGTCCGGCGCGGTGCTCAAGACCGTGCGCGGCAAGCCCTGCGCCATCGTGGCCTTTCTGCCGGGCCTCTCGGTGCGTCGTCCAACGGTCGCTCACTGTCGGGAAGCCGGCGAAGGGCTGGCGGCGCTGCATCGGGCCGCTGAGGGCTTCGGACTCCGTCGTGCGAATGATCTGGGTCAGGCGGCCTGGGCGCCGATGTTCGCTCCCCTCACCGAAGCGGCCGAGGGCCTGAAGCCGGGGCTGGCCGCCACCATCCGGGCCGACCTGGCGCGTCTGGCGGCGAACTGGCCCTCCGGTCTGCCGCAGGGCGTGATCCACGCGGACTACTTCCCCGACAACGTGTTCTTTCGCGCTGGACGGTTCGCCGGCGCTATAGACTTCTACTTCGCCTGTGAGGACGCCCTGGCCTACGACGTGGCCGTGGCGCTCAACGCTTGGTGCTTCGAGGCCGACGGCAGCTTCAACATCACCGCCGCCCGGGCCCTGGTCTCGGGCTATGAGGCGGTGCGCCCGCTGAGTGCGGCCGAGCGCGCGGCCCTGCCGGTGTTGGCCCACGGCGCGGCCATGCGCTTCTTCCTGACCCGGCTGCACGACTGGGGTGCGACGCCGGCCGGCGCGCTCGTCCGTCCCAAGGATCCGCTGGAATACGAGCGCAAGCTGGCCGTCCACCGTAGCGCGTCCGACCTCGTGCTGTTCGGGGATCCAGCGTGACGCCCAAGGTGGTGATCTACACCGACGGCGCCTGCTCCGGGAATCCAGGGCCGGGCGGCTGGGGCGCCATCATGATCCATGGCGAGACCCAGAAGGAGCTCTCCGGCGGCGAGCCCGCCACCACCAACAACCGCATGGAACTGATGGCCGCTATCCGGGCGCTGGAGGCCCTGACCAAGCCCTGCAAGGTCGAACTCCACACAGACAGCCAATATGTCCAGAAGGGCATCGGCGAGTGGATCCACGCCTGGAAGCGCCGGGGCTGGAAGACCGCCGACAACAAGCCGGTCAAGAACGACGACCTCTGGCGCCGGCTCGACGAGGCTCGGGCGCGGCATGATGTCAGCTGGCGGTGGGTTAAGGGCCATGCGGGCCATCCGCTCAATGAACGGGCTGACGCCCTTGCCCGCCAGGGCCTTGAGGATGCGCGCGCGAACCCCCAATTGATCGACGTCAATCATTCGATATCGAAATAGTTTCTTCAGAATCGAATGTGAGGCTGCATCGATTGTTAAGGAGGCCCGGCATGCCCGCCGTCATCGAGGAACATCCCGAGGTCCAGGTCTTTGACGAGATCAGCATGATCGAGCACGGGGTGCGCATGGCCGTCACTCGTGCGCTGCCGGTCGGGCTGACCTATCCGCAGTATGAGGTGCTCTCGCTGATCATGCGCCGAGGCGATGAACTTACTCCCGCCGCGATCTCCGAAGCCCTGAAAATGACGCCCGCAGCCATCACCCACACGCTCCAGCGACTGGAGGCCAACGCCCTGGTGTCGGTGGAGGGCTGCACTGTCGATCGGCGACGAAAGCTGGTCCGGATCACGTCGGGCGGGCGCGAAGCCTATGGTCGGGCCATGGCGGCGATCCGGCCCAAGGTGGAGAAGCTGCGCGAGGGCTTCACCCAACGCGAGTTCCGCGAGGCGCTGCCGTTCCTGCGCGCGCTTCGGGTCTGGATGGCCGAGGTCCCCTGAAGTTTTAGCCGACCGGGTCGGCTGGCGGGGTTGGCGGGGCTGGCGCGACCAGATAGCCGCGCTCGACCATGCGGCGCATGCCCTCATAGGCGGCGGTCAGCTCCTCGAAGGCCGCCCGCAATTGAGCGACGGCTTCGATCTGGTGGCCCGAAGGCGGCTGGCCGTTCTCAGTGGTGGCGAGCGCGCCCACAATCCAGCGGGCCCGGGCCATCGCGGTCGCCTGCGCCATACGCTGGAATGCCTCGATATCAACGCCGGCCAGCGCCGAACCCAGCAGTTTCTTGTTGGCCGCATAGGCCGTGACGTCAATCTGCTCCAACGCTCCTCGAAGCAGCCGCTGGGCCTTCGGGTCTGAATCCTCTTCCGGCTCGAAGTGGTCACTCGGTGCGCGCCGGGTTCCGACGACTCGGCTCATCACAGTCGCTCGCTGCAGCCGCCCGGAAATACAGGCGCGAACAAACTACAAGGCAAATGCCTAACGCTCCGTTGGTCTATCCCTGGGCTGCGGCCGCCAGCAGTTCCTGGCTCAGGCGCCCGCTCATGCCTTCGGTCGCGGTGTTCGTCATCAGCACGACGCTCAGTTCCTGCGCCGGATCGACGAACCAGCTATGGCCATAGACTCCGCCCCACAGCCAGCTACCCTGCGGCAGCGGCGATGCGGCCACCGACGCATCCGCGATCACTGCCCCGCCGAACCCGAAACCAACGCCCGGCCCGCTGGTCACGATCAGCAGGTCACCTGTCTGGTTGGTCATCATCGACCTGGCCGTCTCCGGCGCGACGACACCGCCGCCTCCAGTCCGAATGGCCTCCAGGAAGGCCAGGAAGTCGGGCGCCGAGCAGGCCATGCCCGCCCCGCCTGACGGGAAGGAGCCTGGGTCGAAAATCCGGTCCGGTGCAAAGCGGATGCCTGACAGGCCCGCGAAGGGCGCCACATGGGTCTCGCCCATGGGAACCGGCGGCGGCCCGTCGCCGTAGGCCCGCGCCAGCCGCGCGCGATCCGCCACATGGAAGCCAGTGTCGGCAAGTCCCAGCGGCCCGGTCACCCGCTCGGCCATGATGTCGTCCAGCGTCTTGCCCGCCGCCTGCTCCATGGCTGCGCCAAGCACGTCCATCGAGACCGAATAGAGCCAGGCCGCGCCGGGCGGGAAGATCAGGCCCGCCTCCGTGATCCGCCCGAGGTTCTCGGCGAACGAAAGACCCGGCTGATCCATGCCGTCGGATACGCCTAGTTTCCGATAGGGCCCGTCCTCGGGTTGCATGAAGCCATAGGAAAGGCCCGCCGTGTGGGTCAGCAGATGCCGGATGGTGATAGGCGGCTCCGCCTCGCCGAACTTGGGCCGGAAGTCGGGCAGAAAACGGGTCACCGGATCGTCGAAGCCCATCACGCCTGCGTCGACCAGCGCCAGCGCCGCCGCCGTCACCAGCGGCTTGGAGAGCGAGGCGGCGCGGAAGATCGCATCGCGCGTCATCGCCCGTCCGGCTTCGAGGTCGGCATGACCGGCGGCCCGCGCATAGGCCACCGCTCCGCCGCGCGCCACCAGCGCAACCGCGCCCGCCACTCGGCCCTCGGCCAGCGCCGAGTCAATGATGGGGTCCAGCTTCGCCGCCAGAGCGGCGTCGGGGCGGTCTGCGAGTGAGGGCATGGGATGTCTCGATTCCTGAGGGGCGGTGCGGCGGCGGCACGGTCGGCGGGCGCTGACGCGATGTCTAAGATCAGGTTACGGTCCGAGCGAACAGAGGATCAAGGATGCTCTACGTCATCGTGAAGGCCGCGCTCTCCGGCGTGATCATCGCCCTGGTTTCCGAAGCCGCTCGACGCAGTCCGGGCCTCGGCGCGCTGATCGCATCGCTTCCACTGGTTTCGATCCTTGGGATGATCTGGCTTTGGCGCGACACCGGCGAACCAGATCGACTTGCGGCCCACGCCGAGGCCACGTTTTGGCTGGTGCTGCCCTCGCTGCCGATGTTTCTGCTGGCGCCCTGGTTGCTAAGGCGCGGGCTTGATTTCTGGCTGGCCCTCGGCGCCGGTTGCTTGCTGACCGTGATCCTCTACCTGCTCATGCTCCAGCTTGGGCCGAGGGTTGGACTCAAGCTCTAGGGCCAGAATCCTGGAAGACCTCATTGGGCAGGTTCGGGAGACCACGATGTCCACACTGGATGAAGCCCGGTTGGCGGCCAGCGCCCATCAGGTGCTGGATGAGGCGATCGATCAGCGCCTGCCGGGTCTCTATCGCGGCAAGGTGCGGGACAACTACGACCTGCCGGACGGACGGCGCATCCTCGTCACCTCCGACCGGCTATCAGCCTTCGACCGGGTGCTCTGCTGCATTCCGTTCAAGGGCCAGGTGCTGAACGGCATCGCCCGTTGGGCCTTCGAGCGCACCGCCGACCTCTGCCCCAACCACGTGCTCGATTATCCTCACCCCAACATAGTGGTCGGCCGACGCCTACGGATCCTGCCGGTGGAGATCGTGGTGCGCGGTTATCTGGCCGGAACTACAAGCACCTCAGTCCTCACCCTCTACCGGGCCGGCCGCCGGCAGATGTACGGCCATCGGCTGCCTGATGGCCTGACCGACCACCAGGCGCTCGAGACCCCGATCATCACCCCGACCAGCAAGGCGGCCGACGGCGCGCACGATGAGCCGCTGACGGAGGACGAGATCCTGGCGCGCGGTCTGCTCTCTGAGGCCCAATGGCGACAAGTGAGCGAAGCCGCCCTGGCGCTCTTCGCCCGCGGCCAGGCCCTGGCGACGGAGCGCGGTCTGATCCTGGCCGATACCAAGTACGAGTTCGGTATCGACGCGGAGGGAACGCTCCGTCTCGCAGACGAGATCCACACGCCCGACTCCAGCCGCTACTGGAGCGCCGACACCTATGCGCAGCGCCTGGCCGCCGGCCAGTCGCCCGACAGCTTCGACAAGGACGTGATCCGCGCCTGGGTCGCCGCGCGTTGTGATCCCTACAAAGACCCGATTCCGGAGATCCCGGCGGCGCTGATCTGGAAGACCGCGCTGACCTACGTCGATGCCTACCAGCGCATAACCGGCCACACTTTCGACCCGCCCCGGCCCACGCCGCCAGTGCAAGAGCGGGTGATGGCGGCGTTGTCCGTGTTCGCTGGCTAGGTAGAGGCCTGGGCGGAGCCGATCCGGCGGAGAGGATCGGGGGCGACTTACCTATCCCCCGGCCTCAGCGGCTTGACGGAGGTCGATGACCTGCGTGGCGGCCCGAAGCGCAAATCGGGGACACGAACCTCGCAGCGCGCCTATTTCATGACCTCGCGTCAGATACCGCTCAGGAAGTCCCCGTCCCGGCATTGCCGACATTCCAACCGGTTGGGTCGTCGCCGCGTTCAGCAAACAGCGACGATTGTCGCGTCTTAATCCGGTCCGCCGACGCCGACGTCGGCAATCAGACCCTGGGGCGAAGGGCCCTGGGGCGAGGAGACCCGGTGGAAGCGCTTGAGGTCATCGCCGTTCCGCACTTCAATAAGGCCGATCTGGCTTGGCTGACTGACATACGGTCGCGCCGGGCAGGGAGCCGAGGCACGCCATATTTCACTCTGGTGTTCTCGAATTTCAGCATCCAGCAGGCGGCTTTCCTGAGGGCCGCGCGACTTTACACGAAGGATTGCCACGCCATCAGGTTCCGCCTGAGATCGGCTTTGGTGGTGCCTGAGCAGGCCATAGGCCGCTTCCACGTGTTTCTGATTCCGGATGAGGGCTTTGGCGCGATCCTCAAGCTGCACGATGCGCTGCATGCCGGGGTTTTGAGGGGCGCCCTGCGGCAGGACAGCCCCTATCTGCCACATGTGACCGTGGCGACCACGCGGGACTACTCCGAGGCCCGCGACCTGGCCCTGGCCTTGAACCAGGGCGGCATCGACATCCACGGACACATAGACTCCCTGCTGGTGGAAACCCGCAGCGGAGCGGATATCCACCTGCTTGCGGAGATCCAACTCTCGAAGGCCTCTTGGTTCGGCTGAGGCGGGCTGCCGATCACGCCTCAACGGGCCATGCAACCGCTCTGCCCCGACACACGTTTAGCTGGGCACGCGGCGCCGCCGCTTGAGGAGGCTCCCTATGTCAATTCTCGTGTTCGCCCTTTTGGTGCTGATTGTAGCGGCGTTGTTCACCTGGGCGGCGCAGAAGCTGCCGCTGCCTTCGCCCTTCGGCATGATCATCCAGGCGCTGATCCTAATCATCGCCGCCGTCGTGATCGCTCAGCGCGCCGGGCTGGTTTAGTGCACGTTCCAGGGGCGTCGCGCAATTGAGCCGGTATCCGGGAATACCGGGAAGCAATCGATGAATCCGGCGCCAGGGGCGCCATGTCCCTGTTCGGGCATCACGCCTCGCGGGGCGAGAGCGCGGTGGTGCACAGGTATCGTGTCACCAGCGCCCAAGGTCCCTAGGTACTGGTACCTAAGGGCCGTTCCGAAGTGTCGGTGCGAGACGGCGAGGCGTACCAACGATCCTGTCGAACCTAGGCTGGCGAAAGTCTTCGCACAGCGCCCGACTGGCGCACTGAACTCGACCTGATGCGCCTGAGCGCCCCAGGCGACGCTCCGGTTGCGTCTGAATTTCAAGGAGGTTGCCATGCAAGCGACGATGGAACGCGCTTTGACCGAAGCGACGATACGCGCCAGCACCTATGCTACGATCCTGATCCATGTTGAGCCGGGCGTGAATTCATCCCATCGGGTCGAAGTCGCTGCGCAACTGTCGCAAAGTCTGAATGCCCATCTGATCGGCCTGGGCGCCGAGACCTTTGACCCTGGTCCTTACACGTCGGGCGCTTTCATGACCTACAGTGGCGCTGAGTTCGCCGGACTCGTGCAGAAGCAGATCTCCCGGAACCTAGAGGCCGCCGAGGCCGCGTTCCGCCGTGACGCCGCCGGTGCTGACATCGAATGGCGTATGATCCAGACGTATCCCCATCAGGCGCTCGCCTCCATGGCGCGGGCCGTCGACCTGATCGTGGTCAGCCCAAAGAGCGAGCGCGGCGACCTGGTGTCAGCCGATCCGGCGGAGGTGCTGATGACCGCTGGTCGACCGCTGCTGATTGTTCCCGCCACGCGCAGTCAGCTGATGGGCGATACGGTCCTAGTGGCCTGGAAGAACACGCGGGAGTGCCGCCGGGCGCTCACTGACGCCATGCCGTTCCTGCAACGCGCAGACAAGGTCGTGGTCAACGCGATCGTCGATCCGGACGCTGCGGCCGTCGCGGCCGTCGAACTTGATGATGTGGTCGCCAATCTGAGACGTCATGACGTCCACGCCGTGCCGTTGATGACAACCACCAAGACCGACGCGGTCGAGCGAGAATTGGAGAGGATCGCCGAGCAAATCGGCGCCGATCTGATCGTCGCCGGCGGGTACGGACATAGCCGCCTGCGCGAGTGGGCGTTTGGCGGCGTTACGGAAAGCTTCCTCCGCCGGCCCGGCTGCTTTGTCCTCCTGAGTCACTGACTTTGTCGACCCAAACGGGGCGGGAGTCTGATGGCTCCCACCGTCAAAGGAGTCTACCGATGGTCCCAATCTATTCTCACTGCGGCGGTCTCACATTGAGCCCTCCAGCAGGCGTCGTTCGTCTTGGCGGGTCAGCGCCATGATCGCCGCCACATCATGGGCCCGACTCGTCGGCTTGGCCGCCTTGATCGGCGTCGCCGGACTCGCCTTGAGCGCATGTGCTACCGATACCGCAGCGCCCAGGGCTGCGACACGATCCGCGGATTTCTCGCTTCCCAGCCTTGATCCCCAGCAGCAAAGGGGGCGCGATTTCGCCGTCCGTCGTTGCTCGGGCTGCCACACGGTCGGCCTGGACGATGGCGGAGCCAGTGACGGGCCGGCCTTCTATCGACTGGCGCGGCGCTACAACCCGATCGCACTTGAACGGCGGTTCGCCGAGATCTCCGCGCACGGCGTCGAGAGCATGCCGGCGATCACCTTCACCACTGCCGAGGCTGCTGACCTCATCGCCTATTTTGATAGCCTGCAGGGAAACTGAATGTTTAGCGCCGCCTGACGTACGGGGAATCGGGAACGGCTTGGTTCAATCCGCGCCTGCAAACGGAATGGTGGAGCGCGCCTCGCGCACCCGTCTGGCGTCCTCGGGCAAAGGGGTCGATACTGACCGTCTGGCGGGCGGGAGAACACCGGTTTTGCGGGACGGCATCGAACAGGCGGCGTGGGAGAGCCATCGCCCCAAGCTCACCTATCCTTTCGACCAGGCGCCCAAGGCCGGCGAGGCGGTTGACATCGCACCGGGGGTGAAGTGGCTGCGCATGCCGCTCGGCGGCTCGCTGGCCTGGATCAATGTCTGGGCCATCGCCGACGGCGACGGTTGGGCTATTGTCGACACCGGGATCGGCGGGGCTGAAACCCGCAACGCCTGGCGGGCGGCGCTGAAGGGTCCGCTCGAGGGCAAGCCCGTGACCCGCGTCTTTGTCACCCATATGCATCCCGACCACATCGGCATGTCGGGCTATCTGACCCGCAAGTTCGACGCGCGCCTCTGGATCACCCGGCTGGAGTTCATGACCTGCCGCTCGCTCGCCGCCGATACCGGCCGGGAGGCCCCGCAGGACGCCATCGACTTCTTCCGCGCCACGGGTTGGGACGAAGAAGCGCTGGAGACCTATCGCGCACGCTTCGGCGGCTTTGGTCGCGGCATGTACGCACTGCCCGACAGCTACCGCCGCCTGACCGATGGCGACGAAATCATGATCGGCGACCACATGTGGCGGATCGTGGTCGGCTCGGGCCACAGCCCGGAGCACGCCTGCCTCTATTGCCCGGACCTCAAGCTGATGATCTCGGGCGATCAGGTGCTGCCCAAGATTTCCTCCAATGTCTCGGTGTTCCCCACCGAGCCGGACGGCGACCCGCTCACCGACTGGCTGACCTCGCTGGCGGCAATCAGGACCCGCATCCCCGACGATGTGTTGGTGCTGCCGGCCCACAACGATCCATTCTTCGGCCTTCATGCCCGGCTGGACCATCTGATCGGCGGTCATGAGCGCGGCCTCCTCCGGCTGCGGGCGTTTCTCACCGAGCCCAAGCGCGTGGTGGATGTGTTTTCCGTGTTGTTCCGTCGCCGCATCGACGAGGGCCTTCTAGGTCTCGCCACCGGCGAGAGCCTGGCCCACCTCAATTGTCTGATCGCGCGGGGCGAGGCGGTGCGCGAGCGCGACCCCAACGGCGTCGACTGGTACCGCGCGGCGGCCTAAAGGCTTACGCGGTAAACTCGCGAAGGAGAGCGTCCGTGACCGACCAGGTCCTCATAGATCTCACCGGCGGCGTGCTGACGCTGACCCTGAACCGCCCAGGGAAGAAGAACGCGCTTTCGGGTGAGATGTACGAGGCCCTCGGCGACGCCATCAACGGCGCTAACACCAACCCGGCCGTGCGTTGCATCCTGATCCAGGCCAATGGCGACATGTTCACCGCCGGCAATGACCTGAGCTCCTTCCAGGCCGCTAACGCCGGGGCGCCGGAGCCAGGCGGCGAGCGTCGCAGCGGCAGCGCGCTGATCAATGCCCTGGCCCGCGCGGAAAAGCCCGTGGTCGCCGCCGTCAACGGCCGGGCGGTGGGCGTTGGAACCACCATGTTGCTCCACTGCGACCTCGTGTTCCTGGCCGACGACGCGCTGCTGACCACGCCCTTCGTGAATCTGGCCCTTGTGCCTGAAGCCGCGTCGTCGATCCTGCTTCCGGCCCGGATTGGCCATGCCCGCGCCTTCGCCATGTTCGTGCTGGGTGAGGCGGTAGACGCCCACAAGGCCGAAGCCTGGGGCATCGCTAATGCGGTCGTTCCGGCCGGAGATCTACGCGCCCAGGCGCGCGCCGCCGCCGATGCGGTCGCCGCCCGGCCACCGGCCGCTGTGACCATCACCAAGTCGCTGACGCGTGAGACCGCGCGTCTCGCCCAGCGGATCCAGGACGAGGGCGTTCACTTCGCCGCTCAGCTGAAATCCGCCGAGGCCGCCGAAGCTTTCGCGGCGTTCCGCGAAAAGCGCCAACCTGACTTCTCAAAGGTTTCCTGACATGACCGACCGCATCACCTCAGCCTTCGGCCTCCGCTCGACGGCGCGTGAAGTGGCCGCCGGCCATGATCTCTCCGGCCGCGCAGTCATCGTCACCGGCGGGGCATCGGGCATCGGGGTCGAGACGGCCCGCGCCTTGGCCGAGGCCGGGGCCGACGTGACGCTTGCCGTCCGCAACGCCGAGGCCGGAGCCGCTACCAAGGCGGAGATTGAAAAAACCGCACCGGGCCGGGTCAGCGTCGGCCATCTGGACCTCGCCGATCTCTCGACAGTCGCCGCCTTTGCCTCGGCCTGGGGCGACAAGCCACTGGATATCCTGATCAACAACGCCGGCGTCATGGCCTGTCCGCTGACCTACACCGCCCAGGACCTGGAGATGCAGATCGGCGCCAATCACTTCGGCCACTACCTGCTGACCTTGGGTCTGGCCCGGGCGCTTATGAACGGCGCCGAGGAGGGTCGCGCCGCGCGCGTGGTCTCGCTGTCGTCCATCGGTCATCGCAGGGGCGGGGTGAACTTCGACGACATCCACTATCGCAACCGGCCTTACGACAAGTGGGAATCCTACGGACAGGCCAAGACTGCCAATTCGCTGTTCGCCGTGGGCTTCCACGCCCGCTTCGCTGACCTGGGCGTGACCGCCAACGCGGTGATGCCGGGTGGCATCCGCACTCCGCTGCAGCGCCACCTGCCGGTCGAAGAGATGATCGCCTTCGGTTGGATTGACGCGGAGGGCAACGTCAATCCGCGCTTCAAGTCGACCGAGCAGGGCGCTTCCACCAGCGTCTGGGCGGCCCTCGCCCCGGAGCTGGAAGGCGTCGGCGGACTCTATCTGGAGAACTGCGCCCAAGCCGAGCCGTGGACGGAAGCCAGTCCCTTTGATGGCGTGCTGCCCCACGCGCTGGATCCGGAAGGCGCCGAACGGCTTTGGGCGGTCTCGGAGGAGACCACTGGCGCTCGGGTCTGACGGGCCATGGCGGAGGATGTCAGGGTCCGGCCCGCGACGGCGGATGACGCCGCTCTGATACTGGCGTTCATCCAGGCCCTGGCCGACTACGAGAAGCTGACGCACGAGGCCCGAGCCACGCTTGGGGACATCCGTCGTGACCTGTTCGGACCCAATCCGCGCGCCTTCTCCGACATCGTCGAGATCGCGGGCGCGCCGGTCGGCTTCGCGCTCTGGTTCTACAACTACTCGACGTTCCGGGGTCGCGCCGGCATCTGGCTGGAGGACCTGTTCGTGAATCCCGAGGCGCGAGGAAGGGGCGCCGGCAAGGCGCTGCTGGCAGGCCTTGCCCGTCGCTGCGCGTCTGAGGACTTGGCGCGGCTGGAGTGGTCGGTGCTCGACTGGAACGCGCCCTCCATCGCCTTCTACGATTCGCTGGGAGCCCTGACGATGAATGAGTGGACCACCCGCCGGATGGAAGGCGAGGCTCTGCAGAGGCTCGCGGCCGGATGAGCGCCCCGCCCAAATCCGTGCTGGAGGTGAGCGCCGACGAGGTGCGGGCTATCCGCGCCGCCGTACGCGCCGCCGATCCGGGAAGCCTGGCGCCGGGCCGGGCCATCGCCGGCCCCGAGCATGTGGATGGCCTGCTCGAACTGCTTTCCGACCCGCGGGTCTCAGATCCCATCTATGATTTGCCTCGCCCGTTCACCCGCGAGAACATCGCCGCATGGGTGGCGCAAGGACTGGCCGAACGGGCTGCCGGTGAGGGCCTGCTGATGGTCTCGCTGGATGAAGCGGGCCATGTGGCCGGCTACTCCAAGGTCACGATCTGGCCGGATCGGTCGGCCGCCGAACTGGGCGGAGCCATGCGGGCAGACCTGCAGAACACGGGACGCGGAGGGGAGGGGATGGCGCGCAGTTTCGGCTGGATCTTCGCGACCCTTGGCGTGCGGATGATGTGCCTCACCGCCGCTCTCGATAACATCCGCGTCCAGAAGGGCATCGATCGGGCCGGGTTTGTCCGGATGGGCGAACGCGACGCCGTTCGGTCCGATGGTTCGATCCGCCGCTCGGTCTATTGGGAGATCACCGCTGAGCAGTGGGCGGCCCGCTACGCGCCTTGAAGTCTCAGGCCGCCCAGGCGGCGGCAAATCGTCTCAACAGCGCCAGGGCAGCGCTGTCGGCGACGCCCGGCCCGGCGGCCGCCAGGCGGATGTAAAGCCGGCCCTTGGGCCGCTTGCCCCGGGCCGGCAGGCCCTCGCCGTCCACGCTGGTCAGCCCGCGCTCCGCCGCCTTGGCGTCGATCCAGACGCTGCGCGTTCCGAGCGGCGTCTCCACTCGGATACGCCCGCCCTCGCGTAGCACGCCCGGCGCCACCTTGGCGGTTATCCAGACGTCGTCGCCGCGCACCAGCACGCCGTCCTCGGCGCGAATATAGACCCGAAGTTCAGCCCCAGCCGCCCGCACCCGATCTCCCGCCCGCAGGCCAGGCGGCAGGGTGATCCGGATGCGGCGACCGTCCGCCAGTTCGTGATCCACCTCTCCGCCGTCGAGTGCGAGACGGGGCGTGATCTCCAGGTCCGGAGGGAATGCGCCGCGCGGCCGGAGCGGTGCATGGGTGAGGGCCGGATCACGTGGATCCTGCAAGACGCGATAGGCATCAACGACCTGCCGGAACGCGCCTTCGTCGCCCCCGGCGTCCGGGTGGGCGCGTTTGGCTGCGACCCGATAGGCGCGACGCAGCTCAGCGGCGGTCGACGACGAGCTAACGCCCAGCACCTCGCGGGCGTCTTTTGGCGACATGTTCGGTGTGGGCCGACTCATGAGCGCCGAGGCTAGGCGCCGCCGTTTGAACACGTGGTTAAGCCTCGCGCGACGCCCTGACGGCGCGCTATAGGGCGTCTCGTGACTGACAAACCCACCATCCCCGCCTCGCCCAGTGAGGACGAGTATGTCCGCCAGGTGACCGCCGCCGAGCCGCCGCCGTTGCTGGCCGAGCGCGATCCCTTCGAGCTGTTCGGCGAGTGGTTCGCCGAAGCGGTGAAGAAGGAGGTCAACGACGGCAACGCCATGGCGCTAGCCACCGTCGACGCCGACGGCCTGCCCGATGTGCGCATGGTGCTGCTCAAGGATGTCGATGCGTCGGGCTTCGCTTTCTACACCAACCTCGAGAGCGACAAGGGCCGCCAGCTCGAGACCCACCCAAAGGCGGCCCTGCTGTTCCACTGGAAGTCGCTGCGCCGCCAGGTGCGGGTGCGCGGAACCGTAACGCCCACCACCCCGGAGGAGGCCGACGCGTACTTCGCCACCCGAGCGCGCCCTGCCCAGATCGGCGCCTGGGCCAGCGCGCAGTCTCGGCCGTTGCCGGACCGGCTGGCGCTGGAGAAGAAGATCGCCGAGGTCGGCTTGCGCTTCGGCCTGGGCCGGGTCACCCGCCCGCCGCATTGGTCAGGCTTCCGTCTAAGGCCTCAGAGTTTCGAGTTCTGGCGCGACCGGCCGTTCCGCCTGCATGAGCGGCTGGTGTTCGACCGCGGAGAGTCGGGTTCGGGCGAGGGCTGGACGACCCGCCGGCTGTTCCCTTGAGCGGCTCGCTCTCGCCGCTGGAGGCGGAGATCCTGGCCTGGCTCTCAGGGCAGGCCGAGCGCGTGATCGATACAGCCTGCGCCCACGTAGCGCTCACGCCCGAAGTCGCCTGGAAGATGAAGAGGCATGCCGATCTGGGTTATGCCGACTTTTCCACGCTGGATCGGCGCAAGTGGGCGCTGGACCGGGAACTGGAGTTCAACAGGCCGGGCGCCCCAGACATCTACCGCGGGGTTCGGAGGATCACCCGAACAATAGACGGTGGGCTGGTCTTCGACGGAACGGGCGAAACCCTCGATTACCTTCTAGAGATGCGCCGGTTCGACGAGGGCGCGGTGCTGTCGGCGATTCCCGAGGCGGTGGATGGCCCGCTGGCCGAGGCGATGGGCCGGATGATCGCGCGCCAGCACGCCACAGCCCCGCTGCGCCCGGAGGGCGGACTGGCCTCTCTGGCTTATACGGTCGGCTCCAACGCCCGCCTGTTGCGCCAGACCTGCGAAGGCCTCGACGCGCGGCAGGTCGAGACGCTGGTCGAACTCACCGAACTGGAGCTGGAAACCCAGGCCGCGCGCCTCGCGCATCGCTCGGCCATCGGCTACGCCCGCCGCTGTCATGGCGACCTGCACCTGGGCAACATCCTGCTCGAGGCAGGTCGGCCGGTGCCCTTCGACTGCATCGAGTTCGACGATCTGCTCTCGGACATAGACGTTCAGTACGATCTTGCCTTCCTGCTGATGGACTTGGTCTTCCGGGGGCGCGGTGAAGCGGCCGCCCGCGCCCTGTCCGCCTGGCTCGACGAGTCGGCGCGAGCTTTCCGCGACGGACTGCATGACGGCTTGGCTGCCCTGCCCCTGATGCTCTCGGTTCGAGCCGCGGTGCGCGCGCACGTGGCCGCCCACTCGAACGATCCGGCGCTGGCCCGCGCCTATGTCGAGGCGGCGATCAACCACCTTTCGCCGCGGCCACCGATGCTGACCGCGGTCGGCGGGCTCTCAGGATCGGGCAAGACGACCTTCGCGCGCCTGGCCGCGCCGATCCTGGGCGCGGCGCCAGGCGCGGTCGTGTTGCGCACCGATGAAGTGCGTAAGCGCCTGGCGCGGGTCGGACCAACTGACCCTCTCCCGCCCGCAGCCTACGCCCCGGAGGCCCAGGCCTTGGCCTATTCCCGGATGCTGGACGAGGCGCAGGCGCTGCTGGCTGCGGGGCGCGCCGTGATACTTGACGCGACCTTCCTCGACCACGCGCTGCAAGGGCGCGCCCAGGCCCTGGCGGCCGAGGCCGGCGTGCCCTTCAAGGGCGCCTGGATGACCGCGCCGCTGGCGGTGCTGGAGGCCCGGGTTGCGACCCGGACGGGCGACGCCTCCGACGCGACCGTCGAGGTTCTAAGGGGCCAGGCTGAGCGCGCCGAGCCGCCCGCCGGCTGGCTTCCCATCGACGCAACGGCGCCACTGGGTGAGCAGGCGGAGATCTGGGCCTGGGCCTAGCCGACACATTGACGGCCGGTTCCCGCCTTGCCGTGGCCGCTCGGCGCCGTAGGCTGTTCCCAACCACCAAGAGGAACCGCCATGCGACTGAGCAAGCCCAGGATCCCGCCGCTGGCGGACGCCGACATGACCGCCGACCAGCTCGCAGCCGTGGAGCCTTTGCGAAGCGGCAAGCTCGGGGTGCTCAACATCTTCCGCACGCTCGCCCACGCGCCCAAGGCGCTCGACAGGTTCAATACCTGGGGCGGCTATGTGTTGTCGCGCCGCAACGACCTGCCGGCGCGGGAGAGGGAGATCGTGATCCTGCGGGTCGGCTATCTCTGCAAGTCCGGCTACGAGTTTACCCAGCACACCCGCATCGGGCTGGATTCCGGCCTGACGGCGGCTGAGATCGAGGCCATCAAGCGGGGCGCCGACGCCGGATGGAGCGCCGGCGACGCCGCCCTGATCCGGGCGACCGACGAGTTGCATAAGGATCACTTCATCAGCGACGCGACCTGGGCTGAACTCGGCCGTCACTTCACCACCAAGCAGTGCATGGACGTGGTCTTCACCACCGGCCAGTACACTCAGGTGTCGATGATCCTGAACAGCTTCGGCGTTCAGCTCGACGCCGGCCAGACCCTCGACCCCGAGCTGAAGGGGTACTGAGGTGGCCGGGCGGCTCGAGGGCAAGGCCTGCCTGATCACCGGAGCCGGTCAGACGCTCGGCAGCACGCTTGGCAACGGCCGGGCCATGGCGCTTCTGTTCGCCCGTGAGGGCGGTCGCGTGCTGTGCGTGGATCGGATCGCCGAGCGCGCCGAAGAGACCGCCGCCATGATCGCCGAGGCCGGAGGCGAGGCGCATGCCTTCACCGTCGACGTCAGCCGCGCTGCGCAGTGCCAGGCCATGGTGGCTCATGCGCTCGCCCAGTTCGGTCGGCTCGACATCCTGGTCAACAACGTGGGGATCGGTGGCGGTGACGGACCGGTCCACAAGCTGGAGGAGGGGGCCTTCGACCGCATCCTGTCCGTCAACTTGAAGGGCGCCTGGCTCGCCACCCGGGCGGCGCTCGCGCCGATGCGCGACCAGCGGTTGGGCTCCATCGTCAACATCTCCTCGCTGGCGGCCGAGGGTGGGGGCATCCAGCTTGCCTATGAGGTCTCCAAGGCGGCGGTGAACCGGCTCACCACCTCCACAGCCCAATCCCAGGCCCGTTACGGTGTCCGTTGCAACGCCGTGCAGCCGGGGCTGATGGATACGCCCATGGCGGTGGCCGGCATCGCGGCCGCCTCCGGTCGTTCCGAGGCCGAGGTGCGGGCCGAACGCGACGCCCGGGTGCCGCTTGGCGGCAAGATGGGCACGGCGTGGGACACCGCCCATGCCGCCCTGTTCCTGGCCTCGGACGAAGCGCGGTTCATCACCGGCGCTATCCTGCCCGTCGATGGCGGCATGGGCGTCCGCATCGGGTGACGAGCTTCCCGACCACGCACTACGGCGTCCCGTTGGAATTCGCGATCTTCGCCGCCATGCTGGCGGGCGTGGCGCTGTTCCATCGGCGGGCATTCTCCATCGCGCTGACCGGCCTTGTCGTGGTTCTGCTGTTCCAAGGGACGGTGGGCGCCTTCCCCGCCGGCGAGGGACTGGGCGCGCTGGCCGCCCACGCCGCCCACGAATGGGTGATCCTGGCCAACCTTATGCTGCTGCTGGTTGGCTTCGAGCTGCTCTCCAACCAGTTCGAGCAGTCTAACCTGCCTGGCCACATGCCAGGGCTGCTGCCTGACAACTGGACCGGCGGCGTGGCGCTGCTGGCCGTCGTGTTCGGCCTCTCGGCCTTCCTCGACAACATCGCCGCCGCTGTAATCGGGGGTGTGATGGCGCGCCACGTCTATCGCGGCCGGGTAGGCGTCGGCTTCCTGGCCGCCATCGTGGCCAGCGCCAACGCTGGCGGCGCGGGCAGCGTGATCGGCGACACCACCACCACCATGATGTGGCTGAACGGCGTTTCCCCTTTGACCGTGCTGGCGGCCTATGTCCCGGCCGGGGTGGCCTTCGCCGTGGTGGCGGTGTTCGCAGCCCGCGCGCAACAGCGGCTGCAGCCCATTCAGGTCGACGGCGAGCCTGGCCCCCCGCTGGTCTGGCGACGCGTGGTCATCGTGGCGGTGATCCTGGGCGCGGCGATCGCCGCCAACATCACGGCCAACCGGCTGGACAATCCGCCGTCCGATGCGCCCTGGCTTGGGCTGGCCGTGTGGGCCGCGATCCTGGCCACCGCGCCCTTCGCCCGGCCGGACTGGGCGCTAGTCCGCCCGGCCGCCAAGGGCGCCCTGTTCCTGGTCTCACTGGTGGCGACAGCCTCTCTGATGCCGGTCGATGCGCTGCCCCCGCCCAGTTGGGTCAGCACGCTGGGTCTGGGCTTCCTGTCGGCTGTGTTCGACAATATTCCGCTGACGGCGCTGGCGCTGGAGCAGGGTGGTTATGACTGGGCGTTCCTGGCCTATGCCGTCGGCTTCGGCGGGTCGATGATCTGGTTCGGTTCCTCCGCCGGGGTGGCGTTGACGACGATCTATCCTCAGGGACGTTCCGTCGTCGCCTGGGTTCGGCAGGGCTGGTTTGTGCCGGTGGGCTATGTGGCGGGCTATGCTGTCGCCATGCTGATCCTGGGCTGGAGGCCCGTCTGATGCCGGTATCCCCCGCCTATCGCCCTGCCCCCCGTTTCCCGGACCTCGGCGCCGAGTTCGCCGACCCCGTGGCGGCGGCGGACTTCCCCAAGACCTTGCTCCGGTTCCGCAATGATCGGGCGGCCCGGACCGTGGGCTTGGAGACGCTCTCGAACGACGAGTGGACGGCGCACTTCGGCCGCTTCCAACCGCTGCCGGACAACCTCGACCCACCCTTGGCGCTGCGCTACCACGGCCATCAGTTCCGCAGCTACAACCCCGACCTGGGCGATGGGCGCGGCTTCCTGTTCGCCCAGCTTCGTGAGGCCGGGACGGATCG
>NZ_JBILUK010000211.1:0-5654 GCF_044371015.1 Phenylobacterium sp. | reverse complement strand
GTCGCGCGTGATGCCGGCGTTGTTGACCAGCACGTCGATGGGGCCGAGCTGCTTCTCGACCGCCTGGGCGGCGTGGAGGCAGTCGGCGTAGTTTCCGACGTTGCCCTTGACCACCATGATGTCGAGCTCGCGGGCGCAGGCCTCGGCCGCCTCAGCGTTGCCGGAGTAGCCCGCCGCGACCAGCATGCCGTCGGCCTTCAGCCGTTCGCAGATCGCGCGCCCGATCCCCCGGGTCCCGCCCGTGACCAAAGCCACCCTCGCCATGTGTTTCGCTCCCTGGTTCTCGACCCCGGCATGTCGGGGGTTGATGTCGGTCAGACCTTCTCGACGCACATGGCCACGCCCATGCCGCCGCCGACGCAAAGCGTGGCGAGGCCCTTGGCGGCGCCGGTGCGCTTCATCTCGTGCAGCAAGGTGGTCAGGATACGAGCGCCCGAGGCGCCGATCGGGTGGCCGATGGCGATGGCGCCGCCGTTCACATTGACCTTGGCCGGATCGAGACCCAGCTCGCGTACGACGCACAGCGCTTGGGCCGCGAAAGCCTCGTTGGACTCGATCAGGTCGAGGTCGGAGACCTTCCAGCCGGCCTTTTCCAGCGCCTTGCGGCTGGCCGGGATCGGGCCTGTGCCCATGATCTCGGGCTCGACGCCAGCATGGGCCCACGAGGCAATGCGGGCCAGCGGCTTCAGCCCGCGCTTCCGGGCTTCATCGCCGCTCATCAGCACCAGGGCGGCGGCGCCGTCGTTCAGGCCGGAGGCATTGGCCGCAGTGACCGAGCCTTCCTTGTTGAACGCCGGGCGCAGGCCCGACATCGCTTCCAGGGTCGCTCCGTGGCGGATGTACTCGTCGTCGGACACGATCGTGTCGCCCTTGCGGCCCTTGATCGTGACCGGCGCGATCTCGTCCTTGAACTTGCCGGCCTTCTGGGCGGCCTCGGCGCGGTTCTGCGAGGTGACGGCGAACTTGTCCTGGTCCTCGCGGGTGATCTGCCAGCGGGCGGCGATGTTCTCGGCCGTCTGACCCATGTGATAGCCGTGGAACGAGTCGATCAGGCCGTCCTTGATCATGGTGTCGACCAAAGCCAGGTCGCCCATCTTCTGGCCGCCGCGCAGCTGCTGGGCGTGCGGCGACTGGCTCATGCTCTCCTGGCCCCCGGCGATGACGATCCCGGCCGAGCCGTCGAGGATCTGCTGGGCGCCGAGCGCCACCGCCCGCAGGCCGGAGCCGCAGAGCTGGTTCAGGCTCCAGGCGGGGCTCTCGATCGGGATACCGGCGTTGACCGCCGCCTGGCGCGCGGGGCCCTGGCCGGCGCCGGCCTGCAGCACCTGGCCAAGCACCACCTCGTCCACGTCGGCGGCGGCGATGCCGGCGCGCTCGACCGCGGCCTGGATGGCGACCTTGCCGAGCTCATGCGCGGGCAGGCTGGAAAGGGCGCCGTTGAACGAGCCGACGGGCGTACGGACGGCGGAAACGATGACGACGTCGGTCATATGGGCGATCTCCCCGAAGAGTGGGCCTGAAACGGACTTGCCGGCATCTATTCCCCGCGGACCCAGGGAGGGCAAGTCACTAGCGTAAGATGCGATCAGAGCAGGACATCGGATCGTCGAAGTCCGCCCGGCTTCCTGACCGCGCGGCTCGGCTTGATCTCTGACGGCCGGATCCGCCTGAGGCGTCAGGCTCCCGGCGGATGTCATTTGCCAAGCCGCTCGCATCCGCGATACTGCAGTGCGGAACGGTCGCGAGTCTTCAAAGGCCGGAACAAGGATCAGGGATGGCGGAAACCGGAGCGGCGGGCGCGCCGAAGGCGGCGGAACGTGTCGTCATCAAGAAGTACGCGAACCGGCGGCTCTATAACACCGCCTCGTCCAGCTACGTGACGCTCGAACATCTCTCGGAGATGGTGAAGCAGGGCGTCGATTTCGTGGTTTTCGACGCCAAGACCAACGAGGAAATCACGCGCACGGTCCTGACCCAGATCATCTTCGAGGAAGAGGAAAAGAGCGCGGGCCAGAACCTCCTGCCGATCCAGTTTCTGCGCCAGTTGATCAGCTTCTACGGCAATTCCATGCAGGCGTTCCTGCCCAGCTATCTTGAGCTTTCGCTGTCGAGCTTCACCCAGCAGCAGGAGCGGATGCGCCAGCAGATGGCGAGCTTTGGACAGGTCGGCGGCATGGGCGCCTACGAGGACCAGATCCGTCAGAACATGGCGCTTTTCGATCGCGCCATGAAGATGTTCTCGCCCTTTAGCTTTGCGCCCCAGGCGCGCGCCGAGGAGCCCGCGCCCACCGCGCCGCCGGCCAAGCCCGAGACCGACGAGGCGCTCACGGCGCTGCGCAAGCAGATGGCGGAGATGCAGGCCCAGCTCGACCGGCTGGCCAAGAGCTGAAACGTGGCGCGCCGGTTGCAGGCGCGGAGGCATGATGTCCCGGATTGACCGGATCGCGCGATCGGCCTTTGTGCGCAGGCCCCTGGCCCTGGAGGCGCCGCGCCCGCATGCGCCGCCCCCGCCCGCCCCGCCGTCGCAGCCGGCCGGCGTGTCAGGTCGCGCCTATTCCGACAGCCCGGCGCGGGGCGAATCCGAGTTGGCCGCGCAGCTGATGGGTCAGGATGGGACGACGCGCGGCCTGCGGGGCGGGCCGACCGTGATTGAAGCCGCCCAGTCCGCCTACAATCGTGTGGAATGGTCGGGCCGCTACGATCGCCGCGCCGCCAAGGGTTCGACCACCCGCGCTCAGGTCTGACCGGAGAGCCGGCGCACCGCCGCCTCCAGCGCCGCCACCCGCCGCTCCAAGTTCGCGATCCGCGCGACCGCGTCCTGGCCTGGAGTCGGCGTCGACACTCCGGCGTGGCGGGCGACCTCGGCCGGCGTCTCGCCCAGCAGCTCGGCAAACGCCGCCACCTGCCCGGCGGAAAGTTCCTTCTGATCCTTGAAGACCAGCGCGAGCTCCGCCTCGCTCAGGCCGGCGACAGCGGCCATCGCCGCGCGGGACAGGCCGCGCTCCGAGAGGCGGGCGTCAAACCAGGGGGCGTCGAAGAACAGGGCCATGGGCTGGAATCCGGGTGGCGCCAGACTTGCTTAACCACGTTCGATCCGCCCCACCAAGGACGCTCGACATGCTCATGTTTCTGGTCCGCCTGTCCGAGATCGCCCTGGTGACGCTGATGTTCTCGGCCCTGACCTGAAGGCTCGCCTCAACCCTTGAAGTTGTCCTTGGCGGTCCGCACCGCGGCGAAAGCCTGAGCGCTGCCGGCGCGCAGGAAGGGGTTGGTGGCCTTTTCCAGGCCGATGGTGGTGGGCACGGTCCACTCGCCGCGCTCGCGGGCCGCGAAGATCGCCTCCGACCTCGCTTTGAGCTCGGGCGAGGCGTCCACCGAAAGCGCAAAGCGCGCATTCGACGCGGTGTATTCATGCGCGCAATAGACCGCTGTGTCGTCCGGCAGGGCCGCCAGACGCGAGAGGCTGGCCCACATCTGCTCCGCCGTGCCCTCGAACAGCCGCCCGCAGCCCAGTGCGAACAGCGTGTCGCCGACAAAGGCCTTGCCGGAGACCGGGTCGTGAAAGGCGATGTGGCCGAGCGTGTGGCCGCCGCTCTCGATCACCTCGAGGCGGGTCTCGCCGAGTTCGACGATGTCGCCGCCCGAAACCTCGCGGTCGAGCGGGGCGATGCGGGTCACCTCCTTGGGGCCGACAATCCGGCAACCGGTCGCCGCCTGGATCTCGGCGTTGCCGCCGGCGTGGTCAGGATGCCAGTGGGTGTTGAGGATCAGGTCGAGCCCCCAGCCGAGGCGCTTCAACTCCGCCAGGATCGCAGCCGCGTCCGGCGTGTCGATGCAGGCGGTCTTGCCCGTCGCGTCATCCCGAATGAGGAAGCCGTAGTTGTCGGAAAGGCAGGCGAACTGGTGGACGGTGAGCGGCATGGGCGGACCTCCGGCGAACTCCAGGCTCGATCTAGGCTGGCGCTGGGCGGGCGTCGAGCCTAGTTCCTGATCCCATGCGTCGCGATGTGCTCGAGTTGCGCCAGTTCTACGCCACCCCTCTGGGCCGGGCGGCGCGGGACATGGTCTCGCGCAAGCTGACCGAGGCCTGGGGCGATCCCGTCGGACTCGATGTGCTGGCGGCCGGCTATGCGACGCCGTTTGTCGACCACCTGATCCCTCGGGCGCGTCGGGTGGTCAGCGCCATGCCGGCGCAGCAGGGTGTTGAGGTGTGGCCGGCCGGCGGCCCGAACCTGGCCATGCTGGCGCCTGAGGACCAGCTGCCCTTCACCCATGCGCTGTTCGACAGAATCCTGGTCGCCCACGGCCTGGAGGAGAGCGACGATCCGGTGAGCCTGCTGCGTGAGGTGTGGCGGGTGCTGGCGCCATCGGGTCGGGCGATCGTGATGGTGGCGGCGCGCAACGGGCCCTGGGCCAATGCCGAGACCACCCCGTTCGGACACGGCCGACCCTATTCGCGGCGACAGCTGGGCGAGCTTCTCCGCGCCGCCGACCTGGAGCCCTCCGGCTGGACCCGGGCGCTCTATGTGCCGCCGGTCGGCTGGATGGCGCGATGGGCCGATCCCTTTGAGCAGGTGGGGTCTCGCCTCTGGCCGGGGCTTTCCGGCGTGTTGCTCATGGAGGCCGTGAAACAGACCTTTGCGGTCAAGCCCAAGGCCTCCCGGGCGCGGGTCGCGCCGCGCCGTCCGGTGCTGGCGCCGGCCCCGGCCGGAGCCCCGGCTGCGCGGGAGCCGCCGCCAACGCCCTTGGCGCCGGGCCAGGGAAGGTCTTAGCTACAATCCCTGTTCCCGCTTCGGAGACGCTCGGCCCATGAAACTGATCATCGCGATCATCAAGCCCAGCCGCCTCGACGCCGTGCTCGACGCTGTCACCGAGGCCGGCGCCTCCGGGCTCACGGTCACCGAAGTCCGCGGCTATGGCCGTCAGAAGGGCAAGACCGAAGTCTATCGCGGCGCCGAGTACGAGGTGAAGCTGCTGCCCAAGGTGAAGCTGGAGATCGCGGCGCCGGATGACATCGCCGCCGCCGTGATCGACGCGATCAAGGCGAGCGCCAACACCAACAAGATCGGCGACGGAAAGATCTTCGTGCTCGACCTGGAGAGCGCGATCCGCATCCGCACCGGCGAAGAAAACGACGGGGCGATTACGGGGTAGGAGCTGGAGGCTTCAACTTACGACCCATTGATTCGGGGCGAGATTCTGCCGCCGAACCGGCTTCCACCACGTTGACAGGCATCAAATCTGACTGGGCTGATCCTCGGGCGTCCACTCGGGCGGGGTGAATTCGTCGCGTAGCCGAAGCCATGCTGACACCGAGGGCCAGGGCGGCGGGCGCCAGAGGACTACGCCGCCGTGTCCGCGCGCCTTTTCGAAGGGCCCGCAGACCAGTTCGACCTCCGACCAGAGCCGCCACATCCCTTCGCCGTCACGGCGGACTAGGGCGATGGCCTCTGCGCGGGGCAAGCGCATCGGAACCTGCTCGGACCAGGACGTCCAGGAATGCGGCTCGCCATGCCAGGTTCCGCTTTGTAGTGGCGGGATGAACCAGCTCGTGCGGTCGCCCGCCGGCGGCTCGGACCAGCGCGTTTGGCGGCGAGGAGGCAGGCGCGAGCGGGCCATCCTCGCGACGGCCTCAGCCGAACAGGTCCGCCGGC
>NZ_JBILUK010000210.1:0-5656 GCF_044371015.1 Phenylobacterium sp. | reverse complement strand
CGGGGCCGTAATCCTGAAGGACAAGGGACTCCCGGCCTGGCTGGGCTGGACCGCCTTCCCCGTGGCCCTCATCGCGGCAGCCCCGGCCACGGCGCTCGTGGGTATGGCTTCCCCGGTCGATGTGGTGATCGCCACCTCGGGCCTGTTGCTCTGGGTGGCCGCCGTGGCGGGAATTCTGGCTTGGCGAGGTTTGGCGCCCGCGCTCCAGAGAGGCCAGGACTGAGGCCCGGTTGCGGCGGGCGGGGCTCAGGCCTCGTCGGTCATCCGCCACGTCGCCCATAGCCCGGCCAAGGCCAGTGGGATCACGGCCACGAACACCCAGACCGAGGCCGCCTGCGCGCTGGCAGCCGAGAGCCCGCTTGAGAATCCGGAGAGATTGGCCGCGACGCCGCTGATCGCCGCGCCGGCCGCCGCGCCGGTCTGGCGCACCGCGGTGATCGCCGAGGAGCCGATGGCCCGATCCTCGTCCGTCAGCACCGACAGGATTCGACGGCTCATGAACGCCCAGGAGAATCCGAACCCGGCGCCCAGAAGGGCGGCGCCCAGGATCACCCAGGCCAGGTGTCCCCCGCCCGTCATCATCGCCAGTACGACGAGACTGACGACCAGCAGCACCGCGCCCAAGCGGGTCCATCGACGGTCCCATGCCCCGACCGCGCCCGCCACGGCGAGGGCGGAGACCGTCCAGGCCATGGACTCGACGCCGACCAGATACCCCGCCTCCAGCGGACTGAACCCCCTCAGTTCCTGCAGGATCGCCGGCGCATAGATCGAGAAGCCCATCGAAGCGGCGGTGAGCGCGAACATGGCGAAGTAGCCCGAGCCGCAGACGGTCCGAAGGTCGCCGGCGCCCACCGGCAGAAGTCGGATCTTCGCTATGGCGTCGATCCGCGCCACGACTGCGATGACCGCCAGCCCGACCGCGACCAAGGCGATCGACCGCCACGGTCCGCCCGCGAAATCCGCCAAAGCGATGGCCACAACGCCAACGCCCAGCACGCCGAGCTGCATCCACGGCACGCCCGGGCCTCCGGACGCCGGCGGCTCGGCCCGCAGCAGGAACGGCGCCGCGAGACTGAACGCCAGAGCCTGCAGCGCGAACAGCCAGAACACGTCCCGCCAGTCGCCCACCGCCACCACCAGGCCGCCGACCAGCGGCCCCAGCACCGTGGCGATCCCCCACACAAAGGTCACCGCCGCAAACACCCGCGCCAGATGTCGCTCCGGGAACAGCAGCGCGATCGCCACCATGGCGAAGCCGGAGATCCAGCCCGAGCCCAGCCCCTGCACCACCCGGCCGGCCAGGAACCAGCCCACATCGGGCGCGGCGGCGCTCATCACGCAACCAGCCGCCATGATCAGGCCTGCCGCCAGGGTGGCGCGACCCAGACCGAACATCTCCGAGAGCCGTCCAGAGCTGGCGCCCGCCAGGATCGCGCCGACAAAGAAGCCCGCCGTCGCCCAGGCGAAGTAGGCGTAGCCGCCCAGGTCCGCGCCGACATTGGGCAGGATGGTCGCGGTCACCAGGCTGTCGGCGGCGTTCAGCCAGACGCCAAGGCAGATCAGCAGGAACCGCGGCGCCCGTCCCCCCGCCAGCAGATCGGCCCAGCTGTTGGCGGGGTCCTTGGTCATGTCGCGGGCTTAAGCGCGCCCGCTCAAGGCCGCAATCCCGGCCTCACCGCGCCCGCGCGGCGCCGGGAATCTGCGGCTCGAAGCCCGGCGCCCGATGGTTGGCGGTGCCGGAGGTGACATACCAGGTCACCAGCAGGGCGCAGATGAAGGCGCCGGGGGCGAAGCTGTTGGTCCGCCGGTAGGTCCAGGCGCCGATCACGCCGACTATGGCCAAGAGCGGGATGAACTGGATGGCGATGATCACGTTCAGCGGCTCGGTCGGCGTCGCCAGCCGCCCGGTGGCGAACAGGGTCGCATACTGCCAGACCACCAGCCCCAGGAAACCCAGGCTCATCGCCGCCTTGGCCCAGACGACCTGACTGATCAGCCCCTCGCCCTTGACCGAGATGTTGGCCGCCAGCGCCCGGATCGCCACCAGGAAGAACAGCGTCCAGAGCACCAGATAGGGCAGCGCCGTTACCGCCCGCTCCGGCGTCAGCGGCTTCAGGCCCAGCACCCAGACCCGATAGTCCACCTTGAACACCGCCTCGACCAGCGCTAGCGAGGCGTAGGCGATCGCCATCACGAGCACCGCGACGCCCAGCGACAGCGCCCAACGCGTCGTGAAGACCGCCTTCCGACGCAGCAACAACCCGATCAGGAGGGTGATCAGCGCCGTCCCCAGCGCCCAGACCAGCAGCTGGTTCTGCACCCATTGCGGAAACGCCGGCATCGGGAAGAACACCTGCCCCACCTTCATCAGCGGGAAGTAGGTCAGGGCCGGTAGCGCCGCGGTGATCCCGAAGTCCAGCCACCAGCGCCCGTCCCGCCGCTCGGCCACAGGCTCGGCGGGCTGGTTCAGTCGCGCAAACGCCCGGGTCTCCAGCAACAGGTCAAACGCCGTGATGATCAGCCAGAAGAACCCCAGGAACGACAGCGCCGTGCCCGCCTCCTTCCAGCCCCAGACCTGATCGGCGGGATCGAGCGGCCGGGGCGCCGGCAAAGTGCGCTGGATCCAGTCCACCGTCAGGCCCACGCCGGAGCCCGAGAAGTGCTCCCAGGGGTGGGTGATCGGCGGCACGCTCAGCCAGCGCGCCGTCCCGGCGGCGATGTCGCCATAGACCCGGCCCGGCTCGACGGGCGCGGTCTCGCCGAACAGCGCCATGAGCTTCTTGGAGGTCCCGACTTCGCCGCCCTCGGCCACGCCCCACATCAGGCCGGCGAACTCGTCGTACTGGCCGAACACCACGCCCAGGTTCCTCGGCCTCTCCGGCGCCGGCGCGCCCAGCAGGCCCATGGTCGACCCCACGAGAACCAGAGAACGATAGCCCTCCGGATCGCCCTTGGCCGCCGCCAGGATCGGATTGCCGCCCATCGAATGGCCGGCCATGCTCACGCGCGTCGGGTCCACGAACGGCAGGCCCTTCAGATAGGCCAGCGCCGCCGGTCCGCCGAAGCCCAGCGCCCCCACATTGCCGCCCGAGCCGCCATGCCCGGTCATGTCCATGGCCAGCACCACGTAGCCGCGCCGCGACAGCTCGATGGCGAACGGGCTCTGCATCTCGCGGGTGTTGATGTAGCCGTGGCTGAGCAAAACCGCCGGAGCCGGCGTCGCCGCCGTGGCGTTCGGCGGCGTGTAGAGCAGCCCGGTGATGGTCACGCCCTGATCGGCCGGCGCTCGCGCCTCGCGCACGCTCACGCCCCCTGCGGTCTGGACTCCGTGCGCCAGCAGCGCCCCGCCCAGCACCAGCGCCAAAGACAGCCCGAAAGCCAGCCACCGCCGCATCACCGCTTCCCCCGTCGTGCTTATGGTTGAGCCGGACGATGCGCTCAGGGCGCAATGGGTTCAAGCCGCGCGCGGACGTGACCTAGCGTGCAGTGGCGGAGCCTGTAGGATCGAGAACCAAGAGGGAGCGCGATCACCATGCTTGTTGCCGGAGCCATACTTGCCGCCGCCCTGGCGGCTCAGGGTGCGGAGGCCGCGAAGCCGCCGGCGGCCGGACAGGCTGAGGCGAGCGCGGCGGCCAAACCCGCCGAGAAGCCGGCCGAGCCCAAGAAAATCTGTGTGACCGAGGCGCAGACGGGCTCGCACTTCAAGAAGCGAATCTGCGCCACCCAGGAAGAGTGGGACCGGCGCCGCGAACGCGACGCCGCCGAGATGGCCAAGGCCAGCGACCGTACAGCCGCCTGCACCGGCTCGGCCTGCTGAACAGACAGAGCGAGGGAGCATCGACATGCATGATCTGAAGGTGAGCGACGAGGCGGCTCTGAGCGCCGAGGCCGTCTGGGCGGTGATCGGAGACTTCTCCGGCGTTCGCAAATGGGCGCCGGCGCTGGAAGCCGAGAGCACCGAGGTGACGCCCAAGGGCAAGGTCCGCACGCTCACCATGCCGGGCGGCCGCACCGTCCAGGAGTTGCTGACCGACGAGGGTCCCTGGCACTACACCTACACGCTCGATCGGCCCGACATGAACGCCTACTTTTCGACCGTCTCGGTGGTCCCGGGCGACTCCTCCAGCTGCCGGATCGAATACGTCCTGAAGTTCGATCCGAAGGATGCTTCGACCCTTGAGGCGACCACCGAACAGCTCACCAAGTTCTGCCGCGGCAACATCAAGGCGATGAAGCGCGCGCTGGGCCTTGAACCCGCCCGGACCTGAAAGGACTCCCCGCCCATGAGCGACGCCGGCATCGACTATCAGGCCATTCTGCCCGAGGGCTGGGCCCGACCCCGCGGCTTCGCCCATGCGGTCAGCTCGCGCGGGTCGACCACGATCCGGGTGTCGGGGCAGCTGGCGCGGGCCGGAAACGCTCCCGTGGCTGTCGGCCTGACTCTTGGCGAGCAATGGCGCCTGGCGCTTGAGAACCTGATCAGCGTCGTCCGTGCTGCGGGCGGCGACATCGGCAATATCGTGCTGCTGCGCGCTTACGTGACCGACATGGCCGAGTTCAACGCCGGCGGCGCGCAAGTCGGCGAGGCTTGGGCCGCCACGCTGGGCCGCCACTTCCCCGCCATGACCCTGGTCGGCGTCACAGCGTTGGTCGATCCCAACGCCCGGGTGGAGATCGAAGCCGAGGCGGTGCTGGGTTAGGGGCGCAGTGGCGTCGGCGGCGGCGCCGTGTTCGGCCGCCGGCAGAGGACCATCTCGTCGGCCCCCTCCTCCCCGACCGGATTTACGGGGACACTTTACACAAATGCCCCCCGCCGACCGCGCAGGAACGGAACCGCGGAGGGCGCCAGGATGCGCAGAGCTCCCCGCCGCACAGCGCCCTCAACCTATCTCCGCGATGAAGAGTCTGGGCGGGAAAGCTTGACTCCGGGCAGACTTTATGTTCATGGTTTGTTCGTGTTTGACGTTCCCGCCAATGACGCGATCCCGAACCCCCAATCACCGGGTCAAGAGGACGCCGCCCGCCGCAAGGCCCAGCTTGTGGAGCTGGCCGCTATCGGCATGGACATGGCGCGAAAGACCAAGGCCGACTTCGATGCGGCCGAGACGCCTCAGGAGCGCCGCGAGGCCATGGGTGAGTTTCCCGCTGCGGCCCGGCTGGTCCAGCGCGCCATCTTCCTCGAAGCCAAGCTGGAGCGGGATGACCGCATGGAGGCCCGTCTGGTCGCCCAGGACGCGGCGGTCGCCGCCCGCGAGGCGGTCTCCCGTCGCAAGGCCCGCGCGGGGATCGTGGTCGAGCGCCTGATCGAGGTCGCCCACCCCAAGAGCCCCGTCCAGAAGTACGACGCCCTCAAGCGTCTGCGCTGGCGGCTCGACGATGACTTCCTCGAGCCCGACTTCGCCGACCGGCCCTTCGACGAGGTGATCCGCGTCCTCTGCCGGAGCCTCGGCCTTCCCGATCCCGGACCGCTCGGCGGCGAGGCCGATCTTTGGACCCTGGACCTGCGCGGCGAGCGCCTCCCTGCCGTCCGCGACGCCAAGGCGTCCCGCAAGCCGGCCACCCGTCCCCCGGACCCTTGCGTCCGCCAAGACGATCGCCCGGACCAGGACCCTCCCGACGAGGATTGGGACCCCCTCAATCCCTTCGACGGCCG
>NZ_JBILUK010000209.1:0-5665 GCF_044371015.1 Phenylobacterium sp. | reverse complement strand
CAACAGCCGCGCCCGGTCCCCGTGCAGCACGGCGCCGGTCGTCAGCATCTCGGTGTAGAGCCGGGTGCGACGGGTCAAGGCGCGATGAAACGCCCGGCAATGCCGGTCGGTCCAATCCATCATCGGCGCCACGGATAGCCGGCTCATGCGCCGCGCGTTTACGCCGGATCGGCCGGCGGCGCGAGATGGCGCGCGGGCTTACGGATCGACGCGCGCTTCGGCGTAGCCGCTCAGCACCTCGACCCCGTTCTGGTTGGTCGTCGAGACGTCGAGCTCCACTAGCTTCACGCCATCCCGTTCGGTGAGGGCCTTCACGGTCGCCTTGGCGTCCAGAGTGTCGCCCGGAAACACCTGGCTGGTGAAGCGCACGCCGTACTTGGTCAGGCGCGCATCGCCAACATAGTCGGTCAGCATCTTGCCGGTCATGCCCATGGTCAGCATGCCGTGCGCGAAGACCGAGGGATATCCGGCCACCTGCGTGGTGAAAATCTCGTCGGTGTGCAGCGGATTGTAGTCGCCCGACGCGCCCGCGTACTGGACGATCTGGGTGCGCTTCAGGTCCTCGACCAGGCGGGCGGTGTGTTCCTGGCCGACGGCCAGTTTGGCGGCGCTCAAAGGCATCTGGCGGGCTCCCTTACTTCTGCTCGACCGGGCGTTCGGTGCGCACACCTACGCCGCGCGCGGTGACGACCAGATCGCCGTCCTGATTGCGGTATTCCGTTACGCTCTCCGAAAACACCAGCTTGCCCGAGCGGCGGCCCTCCTTCTCCCAGGTCTTGCCCGGAAAGGTCTTGGAGGTCAGCACGTCGCCGGCGCGCAGCGGCCGATGATACTCGTAGTGCTGCTCAGCATGCAGCCCACCCCCGCCGCCGCCGCCACCGCCGCCCGACGCGCGGGTGACGCCGGTGGCGTTCTTGCCGGAGCCGAACCAGGGCTGGCCGACCTTCGGTCGCAGGAAGTAGTTCGGATCGAACTGGGCGCTCGACTGCACGAAGGTCGGCGGCGCGATGATGCCGCCCGCCTCCGTGGCCTTGGCCTTCTCTCGGTCGGTATAGACGACGTTCTCATCGCCGATTGAGCGGGCGAACATCAGGATGTGCCCCTCTTCGACGGGGAATCTCTCTGCGGCCATGGTGTGCGTCTCCCTCGCGGCGTCTCGTCGGCGGATACCGTGGCTTCAAATCAAGGCGACGCCGCTCCTGGCGTCAAGGCTCTTGCAGCCAATGGGTCGCGGCGTCCAAGCTGCCCGGCAAGGGCCGTCAGTCGCCCACCTAGGGGAAAGAACACCATGACCTCCATCACCCGCCGCGCGCTCGGCGCTTCCGTCGGCGGCCTCGCCTTCGCGGGCCTCGCCGCCCGGGCCCAGGCCCAGGCACCGGCCGTGAAGACCGCCTGGCCGGACGCGGTCGAAACGGCCGCCATGATCAAGGACGGACGCACCACGGCCGAGGCCGCAACCCGCACCGCGATCGAGGCCGCGCTGAAGCTGCAACCCAAGCTCAACTTCCTGGTCGCCTCGGACTTTGACCGTGCGCTCGACCGCGCCAAACCGGGCGGGCTCTCCGGCGCCTTCGGCGGCGTGCCGTTCCTGATCAAGGACCTCGACGACTTCGCCGGCACGCCCACGCGTTCGGGCTCGCGCGCCATGATGGCTCTGCCGCCGGCCCGCACCAGCGCCCCGCTCGTCGACGGCTATGTGCGGTCCGGCCTGAATGTCATAGGCAAGTCGTCGACGCCGGAGTTCGGCTTTCTGCCGACCACTGAGCCGGTGGGATTTGGCCCGACCCGCAACCCTTGGGACCTGGGCCGCTCGTCCGGCGGCTCGTCCGGCGGAGCGGCGGCGGCGGTCGCAGCTGGCGTGGTGCCGGCCGCCCACGCCAGCGACGGCGGCGGCTCTATCCGTATTCCTTCATCCTGCTGCGGAGTCCTGGGCCTAAAGCCCTCGCGCGGCCGGATGATCGGATCGCGCAACGAACTCCAGGTGACCAACATCGGGGTCCAGAACGTGCTCAGCCGCACGGTTCGCGACAGCGCCGCCCTGTTCGCCGCCACCGAAGACTCTGGCCCCGGCGCCCGGTTCAAGCCCGTCGGCCTCGTAACCCAGCCGCTCAGGCGCCGTCTGCGTGTCGGCCTCGTCATCGAAGGCGGGGCCGGCAAGGCCCCCTCACCCGAGGTCCGCGCCGCCACTGAGGCCGCGGCCAAGCTGATGGAAAGCCTGGGCCACCGCATCGAGACGACCCGCTGGCCCATCGCCCAGACCTTCATCAACGACTTCCTGCTGCTCTGGGGGTCAGGCGCAGCCGATGCCGCCGACAGCATCGGCAAGATGCGCGGCAAGCCCGCCGACGGCGAGGTCCTCGAACCCTTCAGCCTGGGCATGGCCAAGCTGGCGCGCGATGCCGGTCCCGCCGCGCTCCCGGCCACGATTGGCCGGCTGACCCAGGCTGCGGCGGCCTACGACCCCTGGTTCGACAAGGGACGCTTCGACGTCATTCTCTCGCCGGTGCTCGCCTGGGCCGCGCCGCCGCTGGGCGAAGTCGGCCCCAACGTTCCCTTCGACACCTTGATCGAGCGGCTGATCGAGTATGTCGGCTACACCACCTATCACAACGTCGCCGGCGGCCCGGCGATCAGCGTGCCGCTCGGCTGGACCCCGGGAGGCCTCCCGGTCGGCGCCCAGTTCGCCGCCCGCGTCGGCCAGGAAGGTCTGCTGCTTCAGCTCGCCTACCAGCTCGAGCTGGCCCAGCCCTGGGCCGGCAAGGTCCCGCCGGTGCGGGCGTGACAACCCCGGAGACGATCATGAGCGGTTGGGACGGACGCGGGCTGGTCTCCACGGACTGGCTGGCCGCGAATCTGAGTGACCCGGACCTCCGGGTCTTCGACGCTACGGTCCACCTGCGGCCCGCCAAACCGGGGCCCTATGTGGTCGAGAGCGGGCGGGCCGACTACGAGGCCGGCCACATTCCGGGCGCCGCCTTTCTCGATCTGGCGCGCGACCTTTCGGACGCCGCCTCGGCGCTCGGGTTCACGCGGCTCAAGGGCCAGGCCCTGGCCGACGCCCTTGGCGCCGCAGGGATCGGGCCGGGGCATAAGGTCGTCTGTTACAGCACCAGCACGCCCATGTGGGCGACGCGCCTGTGGTGGATGCTGCGCTCGGCGGGCCTGGCCGACGTGGCGGTGCTGGACGGCGGCTTCGCCCGCTGGACCGCCGAGGGCCGCCCGGTCGAGACCGAGAGCCGCCGCTATCCCGCCGTGAAGGCCGTGATCACCGAGCGCCCCGACGCCTGGGCCGACAAGCACGATGTGCTGGCCGCCATAGACGACGGCGGGGTGTGCACCATCAACGCGCTGTCCGCCGGGGTCCACTCCGGCGAGGCGGAGATGAACTATGGCCGCAAGGGCCACATCAAGGGCAGCCGCAACGTGCCCTACGCCGCCCTGCTGGATGCAGAAGGCCGCTATCGCAGCGACGCCGAACTCCGGGCCCTGTTCGAAGCCGTCGGCGCCTTCGAGCGGCCTCGGGTGATCTTCTATTGCGGCGGCGGCATCTCCGCGACCATGGACGCCCTGGCCCTGACCCGCCTCGGCCACCCCTCCGTCGCGGTCTACGACGGCTCCATGTCGGAATGGACCAAGGACCCGAACCTGCCGATGGAGACAGGGGCGTAAAGCACAGGCTCGGCGCGATGAATCACACGACCCGTAGAGGCTCTACCTGGACGTTCCGACCGACTTCTCGCCTATAACAATCCCTTCGCCGGCGCTGCGCAGCACAGCAAGGTCGGGGCGAACCCGCGGGCCGCGATCGAAGACAAAGAACAGACCCCAGAGGTCCTTTTCGCGATCGATCCAGGGCATGGCGCCCCAGGCGCCGCCAGAACTGATCACCGGACACGAAAGGTCTGGCGCAACTTTCTCGCACCACAGCGCGAAACCGTAGGAGCGTCCGCCCTCCGCGCCGGCGCCCTGCCAGCGGTGGGGCAGACCGTGGGCGTAGTCGCGCTCAATCAGCTTGATCGCCTCGGCGGGATAGACCTGCTTGCTACCGACCTTGCCGCCGGTCGCCATCATCATCAGGAAACGCGAGAAGTCGCGCGGCGTGGTCCACAGACCGGCCTGCAGGTTAGAATTGGGGAGATCGAGCGCATCGCGGCTGCTGCGCGGGTGGCCGAAATGGCTGTCGGTCATGCCCGCGGGATCGCGCACCGTCCGGTTCCAAAGCGCCACAAACGGCTCTCCGGTCGCTGCAACGGCCCAGGCTGCGCCGACCTGTTGGGTCCATCCGCCATAGGCGAACTGCGTGTTCGGCGTGGTGACGAGCGGCAACGCCAGCAATCGATCCGCAGCTTCGCTGATGTTCATGCGTGGATCGAGCGCGATATCCTGCGTGCCTTCGTTCACGCTCGTCGCGCCGGCGGTGAAGGACATCAGGCGCGCCAAGGTCAGGTCGCCTTTCGGCGTGCCAGCGAAGCCCGGCTTCCATGTCGAAAGCTTGGCGTTCATGTCGAGCTTGCCGGCGACGACGGCCGCTGCGATCGCCGCGCCGCCCGGCCATTTGCTGGCCGAGGCCATGTTGATCCGCGTGCTTGGGCCGTAGCTGCCCCCATAGCCCTCAAACAGCACCCTGTCGCCGCGCCCAATCAACAGCGCCACGCCGTCAAGTTCGTGATGCGCGACGAACTGGTCCAGCGCTCGATCCAGCGCCTTCCAGTCCTTCGGTGGGTTCTTCGGATCCAACGCGGGGCCGCGAGCCAGGCGCGCTTCAAGGCGGTCAAGTTCGGCCCGCAGTTCGTCCGGGCTGATGTCGCCGGACTTGTCCTTGTCCGCGCGCGGATAGGCCGAGCCCAACGTGATCGGCAGTTCGGTTTCCTGCAGCCTCCCGTCCCTGTTGGCGTCCAACCGCTCGAACGGCAGCGCTCGCATAACGGCCAGTTCGCGCATCGCGCCCTCGCGCGCACCTTGCGCGGCCGGGGGCGTCTGAGCAGCAACCGGCGCGCCCATTAGCAGCGCACCCGCGATCCCCATAAAGACCTGCAATCGCATGCCAACCATCCTGGTTCACCTGTATCTGCGCCGGCTATGCCCGCGCGTCGAAGTCGCCCCGATCAGAACGCCCTGCCCGCGCACTCTCAGACTGGAACTTCGCCCCGCACCGTGGTCCGGTGCATCACCCGCAGGTGGCCGTCATAGCCGCCCTCGGCGAAGTGCATGGTGCGGCGGTTGTCCCACATGAGCACCATCCCGGGCCGCCACTTGTGCCGATACTGATACTTGGGCTGCAGCAGGTGCTTGTAGAGAAACCCCAGCACCGCATCCGTCTCCATCTCCGTCAGACCCTCGATGCCGATCGTATAGGTCGGGCTGACATAGAGCGCCTTGCGGCCACTCTCGCCGTGAGTGCGGACAAGCGGGTGGCTGTGCTGTTTGTCGGCCTCTTCCGAGTAGAGGATTTTCATGGTCCGCTGGACGGTCTCCTTGGCGTACATCCCTTGCGCGCCATAGGGCCGGGTTGCGGAATGGATGGCCCGCAGCGGCGCCAGCAGCGCCTTCATGGTCTCAGAGAGATCATCATATGCGCGCTGGGCGTCGACGAAGAGGGTGTCGCCACCCACTGGCGGCACCACTTCCGAGCGAAGGATCGTCGCCGATGGCGGCGTGACCTGGA
>NZ_JBILUK010000208.1:0-5705 GCF_044371015.1 Phenylobacterium sp. | reverse complement strand
GGTGCGGGTCGAGGACACCGAGGTCGGCCTCGAGGTCGCGTCGGGCGTCACCGTCAAGGTCGTGAAGTCGATGATCGCAGACGTGCGCGCCAAGGGTGACCCTGCGCCCGCCAACGACTCCAAGGCTTAGAAGCCGCCCCGATGCTGACGCTCTCGCGCTGGAAGGTCGTCCTCGTCCTTCTGTCCGTCCTCGTGAGTCTGGTGTTCGCCCTGCCGAACGCCCTGCCCAAGGATGTGCGCGACAGCCTGCCAGGCTTCATGCCGAAGCAGACGCTCAACCTCGGGCTCGACCTCCAGGGTGGTTCCTATCTGCTCCTCGAGGTCGACACAGAGGCGCTGCGCGTCGAGCGCCTGAACAACATTATGGAGGATGTGCGCACCCTGCTTCGGCAGGAGCAGATCGTCTTCTCCGAACTGGCTGTTGTCGGCGGCCGCGTCACGGTGCGGGTGGTGGATCCGGCGCAGACGGCGGCGGCGACCCGTGTTCTGCGGGAAAATGTCGGAACGCCGCTGCAGGGCGTCGTCGGCGGACGGGACATCCGCGTCACCGCGGGCGACGGTCAGCGGATATCGATGGAGTTCGTGCCGGAAGCGTTCGACGCCGAAGCGGCTCGGGCTGTGGAGCAGTCCATCGAGATCATCCGCCGCCGGATCGACGAGCTTGGCACGCGGGAACCCACCATTGTCCGTCAGGGGACCAACCGGGTCGTGGTGGCGGCGCCCGGCGAGAGTGATCCCGAGCGCCTGAAGTCGGTGCTGGGCCAGACGGCCAAGCTCACCTTCCACATGGTGGATGAGAGCGCGGATGTCGCGGCGGCCATGGCCGGGCGCGTGCCGCCGGGCAAGATGCTGCTGCCCAGCGAGGAAGGGCAGGGGCCGCTGGTCGTTGATCGGCGCTCGCTGGTCACCGGCGAAATGCTGACCGACGCCCAGGCGGGCTTTGATCCCCAGACCGCCCAGCCGACCGTGAACTTCCGCTTCAACGGCCAGGGCACGCGCCGGTTCGGCGATGCGACCAGCCGCAACGTGGGACGTCGGTTCGCCATTGTTCTCGACAACAAGATCATTTCCGCCCCATCGATCAACGAACCGATCACCGGCGGCAGCGGCCAGATCAGCGGCAGCTTCACCCCGGAGACCGCCAACGAGCTGGCCGTGCTGTTGCGCGCGGGCGCCCTCCCGACGCGTCTGAACGTCGAGGAGCAGCGGACGGTTGGCGCCGAACTCGGCGCCGACGCCGTGGCGGCCGGACAGTTGTCGGCGATCGGCGCCTTCGTACTGGTGCTGGCGTTCATGGTGGTCTCGTACGGCTGGCTGTTCGGCGGGGTGGCGATCGTCGCCCTGCTGGTGAACGGCCTGATGATCGTGGCGGCCATGTCGGTGACCCAGGCGACACTGACTCTGCCGGGGATCGCTGGTCTGATCCTGACTCTTGCGGTCGCCGTTGACGCCAACGTGCTGATCTACGAGCGGATGCGCGACGAGGTTCGGGCCGGACGAACCATCATCACTGCGATGGATGCGGGGTTCGGGCGCGCCATGCTCACGATCTTCGACGCCAACATAACCAATCTCGGCGCCGCCGTGATCATGTTCGGGCTAGGCGCCGGGCCCGTGAAGGGCTTCGCCTGGACCCTCTCCATCGGCGTGTTCACCTCGGTGTTCACCGCCGTGCTGATCACCCAGGTTCTGCTCGCCGTGTGGCTGCGTGTCGCGCGGCCGAAAACCCTTCCGATCGTGTGAGGCGGCCATGACCCAGCGTTCATCCTGGTGGCCCCTGATCAAGCTGCTGCCGGTCAAGACCAGTTTCCAGTTCATGCGCTATGCGCGCCTGGCGCTGATCATTTCCGGTACGCTCACGGCGCTGGCGCTTGCCGTTACGGTCTATCCCCTGACCCCGCCGTGCGGTGGGCTCAACTGCGGTGTCGACTTCAAGGGCGGGACCGTGCTCGAGCTTCGAACGACCGGTCCGGCCGATATCGGCAAGATCCGAACGACGCTCACCGGCCTTGGGTTCGGCGACGTCCAGGTTCAGGCGTTTGGCAGTCCCAATGATGCGTTGGTCCGTTTCGAGACCCCGGATGGTCAGAATCCGGCGGTGGCGGTCGGCCAGGCCAAACAGGCGCTGACTCAGGCTCTCGGGACGGTCCGTTTCGAGCGCACAGAGGTGGTTGGCCCCAAGGTTTCGGGCGAACTCCTCGGCGCCGGCATCCTGGCGCTTGGCCTCGGGATCGTGTTGATGATGGTGTACATCTGGTTCCGGTTCGGCCTCACCTTCGGGTTGGGCGCCATGGCGGCCCTGATTCACGACGTGCTGCTGACCTTCGGTCTGTTTGCGGTCACCGGGATGGAATTCTCGCTCAACACGGTCGCGGCGATTCTGACCATCATCGGCTACTCGGTGAATGACACGGTGGTCGTGCTCGACCGGGTTCGTGAAAACTTGCGCAAGTACAAGCGCATGCCGCTCGGCGACGTGATCGACCTGTCCGTCAATGAGACCCTATCGCGAACTGTGATCACGGGCCTGACGGGGTTGATGGCGCTGGGTGTGCTTGCAGCGTTCGGCGGCGATAGCCTCTACGGGTTCTCCATCGCCATGATCTTCGGGATCGTCGTAGGCACCTATTCCTCATTCTTCGTCGCGGCGTCTGTGGTGCTGTTCCTGGGCGTGCCGCGCGGCGAAGAGGCGGAAGTGCTCAAGCCGCTCGACGCGCGGCCCTAGGGCGTCGTGGCCCGGGCCGCCCCCCAGATCGACGCTTATGGCGGCGGTGGCTTTCGCCTCAACGGCGCCCGACATGACGGCTCGTTGCTGATCCTCGATGATCAGGCCCGGCCCTGGCCCGTGGCCGCCTTGAACACGCTCGCGCCGGAACATCTCGCCGACGTGCTGGCGGCGCCCCGGGGCGCGGTCGAGTTCCTTCTGCTGGGCGCCGGCCCCCGCAATTCCCCGCCGCCGAGGGCGGTTCGCGAGGCGTTTCAGGCCGCGCGGATGGGCCTTGAGATCATGGATACGCCCGCCGCGATCCGTCTCTACAACCTGCTGACGGCGGATGGCCGCAGGCTGGCCTGCGCCCTGATCGCGGTCTGACGCAGGCTCGCTTCCGGCGCGCGCCGAATAGTCCTATAGATCGGTCCCAGGGCAGGATTTCCAAAGAGGGCGCAATCAATGGCCGGACTACTCGCCAATCTCCGCAACACCATCATCCTGAGCTTCGTGCTCGCGATCGTGATCGTCGGCGGCTACCAGCAGCACTACGGCTCGACCGACGCCATCTTCTGGCAGGGCGTTCTGCGCTGGCTCCACACGCTCGCGGGCATCATGTGGATCGGGCTGCTTTACTACTTCAACTTTGTGCAGATCCGGAAAATGCCGGAGATCCCGGCGGAGCTGAAGCCGGGCGTGTCGAAGTACATCGCGCCCGAGGCGCTGTTCTGGTTCCGTTGGGCCGCGCTGGTCACCTGGGTGCTCGGCGTTCTGCTGGCCTGGAACCGCGGCTATCTGGTCGAAGCCTTCACGCTGGGCGCCACGAGCGGCTTCCAGGTTCCCCAGCACACCTTCATCGGGCTCGGCATGTGGCTGGCCACGATCATGTTCTTCAACGTCTGGGTGTTCATCTGGCCGGCGCAGAAGATCGCGCTGGGCATCGTCGAGGGCGACGCCGACGCCAAGGCGGCGGCTGGTCGCAAGGCCATGCTGTTCTCGCGAACCAACACGCTGCTGTCGATCCCGATGCTGGCGACCATGACGCTGAACCAGACGATCTTCGGCTGATCGCCGGAGCTGGATGCGAAAAGGCTCGCCCGCCTGGGCGGGCCTTTTTCGTGAGCGCGCTATGGATGACGATCTCGACGCCCTGATCCGACGGGTCGATCCGGACCGCTGGCTCTCCAGCCGGTTCGTGGCCGATGTCGAGGTCCGGGCCGACGTGATCGCCGTCTACGCCTTTGACCACGAACTGGCCCGCGCGCCGCGGGTCACGACCCAGTCGATGCTGGGCGAGATCCGTCTGGCCTGGTGGCGCGAGGCCCTGGACGAGATCTTCGAGGGCCGCCCGGTGCGCGGTCATCCCGCCGCCCAGGCGCTCGCTGTGGCGGTCGCGCGCCGAAGCCTGTCCCGCGACCTCCTGGAGGGCATGATCGACGCTCGCCTGCGGGAACTGGATTCCACGGCGATGTCGGATGACGAACGCCTCGTGTGGGCGGACCAGACCGCCGGCGCGGCGGCGGAGGTCTGCGCGCGCATCCTTGGGGCGGCGGAGGCCGGGCGCGCGCGTGCGGCCGGGCGCTACTGGTTGTTGGGGCGAACGGCGCCGGCGCTGGCGTCGCCGGTTCGGGCCGAGGCGCGCTCCGGCGCCCGCCGTCTGCCTGCGGCGGCGTTTCCGGCGGTGGCGCACGCCGCCTTGGTTGGAGCCGGGGAATCGGACCGGCGGCGGGGGTTGCGGATTATCTGGGCGGTCGCGATCGGCCGGATCTGATCGGGATTGGCCTCATCCCGTCCGGCCTCAGCCCGCGCTCCACGCCGCCAGATCCGCCAGAGCCCGCTCTCCGATCAGGCGCTTCTTGGCCCGGGTCTTTTCCTTGGCCCCTAGTCGCCGTCCTTCGTCATCCCGCTTCGGCGGCGCGAGCGGCGGCAGCAGGCCGTAGTTGATGTTCATCGGCTGGAAGCTGCCTTTGCCGCCATCCAGGTGACCGCCGGTGATGTGGCCGATCAGGGCGCCCAGGGCCGTGGTTGCGGGCGGCGGGGTCAGGGTCCGACCGAGGCGCTCGGCGGCGGCGAAGCGGCCGGCCAGAAGCCCGATGGCGGCGCTCTCCACATAGCCCTCGACGCCGGTCACCTGCCCGGCGAAGCGCAGGCGCGGATCAGCGTTCAGCCGCAGGCTCGCATCCAACAGGCGCGGGCTGTTGAGGAAGGTGTTGCGATGCAGGCCGCCGAGGCGGGCGAACACCGCCTTCTCAAGTCCCGGGATCATCCGGAACACCTCGGTCTGGGCGCCGTGCTTCAGCTTGGTCTGGAAGCCGACCATGTTCCAGAGCGTGCCCAGCGCATTGTCCTGGCGCAGCTGGACGACCGCCCAGGGCTTCACATCCGGACAGTGGGCGTTGGTCAGGCCAACCGGCTTCATGGGGCCGTGGCGCAGGGTCTCGCGGCCGCGTTCCGCCATCACCTCGATCGGCAGGCAGCCGTCGAAATAGGGGACGTTCTCCCAGTCCTTGAATTCGGCCTTGGGCCCGGCCAGCAGCGCGTCGATGAAGCTCTCGTACTGGTCCCGGTCGAGCGGACAGTTGATGTAGGCGGCGGCGTCGCCGCCCGGGCCTTCCTTGTCGTAGCGCGACTGACGCCAGGCCACGTCCATGTTCACCGACTCGAGGTTCACGATCGGCGCAATGGCGTCGAAGAAGGCGAGTTGGCCCTCGCCGGTCAGGTCCAGGATCGCCTGAGCCAATGCCGGGGAGGTGAGGGGGCCGGTGGCGATGATCACGCTGTCCCATTCGCCCGGCGGCAGGCCGGCGATCTCCTCGCGGGCCAGGGTGATGTTGGGGTGCGCCAGCAGCCGCGCCGTGACCGCCTCGGCGAAGCCTTCGCGATCCACCGCCAACGCGCCCCCGGCCGGGACCTGGTGCGCGTCTCCACAGGACATGATGATGGAGTCCAGAGCCCGCATTTCCGCGTGCAGCAGGCCCACCGCGTTGCCAGTCCAGTC
>NZ_JBILUK010000207.1:0-5710 GCF_044371015.1 Phenylobacterium sp. | reverse complement strand
GTCGTCTGCCAGCACGATCACCACGTTGGGCGGCCGCCGGGCCCGGGCGGCGGCGAGGCTCGCCATCCCGGACAGGCCGGTCAAAACCTCTCGCCGCCGCATCGTCATCTCCCCCCGAGCCATCCCTCGGGACAGTGGCGGCGACGCCCCCGCCTGTCGAGCGGTCAGCTCTCTTCCATGGCAGCCGCCGTGTCGTCGATCATCCCCACGATGCGGTCCAGTTCCTCAGGGGAGACCGGACGCAACACGCGCGCCTTGAGCGCCATTCCGGGGTTGGCCATGGCGCGGGCGATGCGGGGCCGTCCCGGGTTAGCGCGCCGCGCGGCGTCTTCCATGCGGGCGAACAGCGCCTCGACCGTAGTGCGGTCGGCGTCGGGTTCCGCGCGGCCCGCTTGGGTGATCTCGAACGGCTTGCGCCCGGTCTCGCCGCCAGCCTGACGGAGAAATCCCTCATTCTTCAGCAGCGAAGGGGTGGGCTGGACCATGCCTGGCGAGTGGATACGACGCCTCCAGCGTGTATCTGGACCCTTCGGCGGTCAGCACGCTCGAGAACAGCCCGAATTCGGAAACCAGGATCGGCGGTGACCGCAGCAGATTGTTGGCCTGCATCCAGGCGGCCGCCTGCCGGGGATCGGGGCGCCGAAGATAGGCCAGTGTCACATGCGGACGATAGCGCCGGGTCTCAACGGGGAGGCGGACGCGCCGGGCGGCGCGTTCGCAGGCCGCGGCCAGCCGGGTGAGCTCCGGGGTGTCGGCCACGCCGGCCCAGACGGCGTGCAGATCCGGCCCCTCGCCGAACGCGCCAGCGCCTTGCAGGGTGATCTCGAACGGCCTCACGCGCAGGCTCAGCAGTTCGGCGTCAAGATCGCGGGCCACGTCCTCGCGAACCTCACCAAAGAACCGCAGCGTCACATGCAGCGCCTCCAGCGGCCTCCAGCGCGCGCCATCGATCCCGATCTGGCGAGGAACGAGGGCTGCGCCGACTTCGGCCGGGATCGAAAGGGCGGCGAATAGTCGGATCATGCGGCCACCGGCTGGGGATCGGAAACGGACAAGGCCCCTTGCTAAAGGCCCGCAGCAAAACAATATGTCACACGCGTCCAATTCGCGACGTGCAACCCAAGGGCCTTGCTCAAATGAGCGACTTCAACCACGGCTATGCCCGCTCGATCCCGGCGGATCGCGCCGACATGTCGGTGGACGCGGGTCTCCGCAGCTTCATGATCGGCGTCTATAACAAGGTGGCGCTCGGCCTCGTGGTCTCGGCGGCCCTGGCCTACGTGACCGGTCAGTTCGCCCCGGTTCAGCAGCTGCTCTACAAGGTGACCGCCGATGGCCGTCTCGCCGGCATGCTGCCGCTCGGCTATGTGGTGGCGTTCGCCCCTCTGGCGCTGATCCTGTTCGGCATGTTCGGCCTGCGCAACGCCACCCCGCGCACTTCCGGCATCTATTACTGGTCGATCGTGGCGCTGATCGGCGCCTCGCTCGGTGTGCTGACGCTGATCTATACCGGCGGCTCGATCGCCTCGACCTTCCTGATCACCGCCACCGCCTTCGGCGCGCTGAGCCTGTTCGGCTATACGACCAAGAAGGACCTGACCGGCTTCGGCAGCTTCCTGATCGTGGGCGTCATCGGCCTGATCGTGGCCGGCCTTGTGAACATGTTCCTGCAGAGCCCGATGATGCAGTTCATCATCAGCGTGCTCGGCGTGTTCATCTTCGCGGGTCTGATCGCCTTCGACACCCAGCGCCTGAAGATGACCTACTACGAGCTGGGCGGCGACCAGGCGGCCATGGGTGTGGCCACCAACTACGGCGCGCTCAGCCTCTACATCAACTTCATCAACCTGTTCCAATTCCTGCTGCAGCTGTTCGGCGACCGCCGCTAAGCTCGGTACGGACCGAAACTAGAGCCCCGGCGGGCGACCGCCGGGGCTTTTTCGTGGGCGGCGTTCAGAACAGGAACGGGATGGGCCAGGCCCGCCCCCTTGGGGCGTAGGGTGTCAGTCGACGACCGAGAACCGGCCTTTGTCGAAGAAACGCAACACCTGTTCCAGCTCATGGCCGCGCCGCAGCACATGTCCGCCCTGACCGACCACCGCCCAGGCGCCCTGTTTTCGGGCCAGGGCCGGGTGTTTCTCAATGCGATAGAGGGGAGCTTCGCTGCTGCGGCGGAAGACGGAAAAAACCGCGCAATCGCGCAGTCCGTCCATGCCGTAGTCGCGCCACTCGCCGGCCGCGACCATCCGGCCGTAGAGGCGAAGGAGGCGTTCGAGTTCTCGCCGCTCGAAGAACACGCCAGCTTGCCGGGGCGCTCCGTGGCTCGGTTCCGTCTGCATCAAGCGTCAGCCTAAACCCTTAGCGCGCAAACCTGCAAACCGGTCCGTCGCGAAATGACCTCATTTCCGACGCGCCGTCGCCAGAACCGGCTTTCATATGAATTGTGTCGGCTGGTCGGTTCGCCCCCGGTCCCTGAAAACGCCCCCCCAGCCCCCGGTTGCTGGACGGGCCAGCCGACGCCCTCCCCGGGATGTCGAAGGCGCCTTCCCCGCGCCGGAGAGACCCACACCTGATGCCTTCCGCCCGTGCGGCCGTCCCCCCGGCCCGCGGGCGGTTTCTTGTGCGGCCTTCAGGATTCGGGCCTGGCGACCCCGATTACCCGGCCGCCGCGCGGGTGCTGCACGATCACCGCCGTGCGCAGACCGTCCTCCTGCGAAGGTGGCAGGCGGTAGGCCTGGGGCCGCCCGCGCCAGACGCCGAGCCGTTCCATCCGCCGCACCACATTGCGCTGAACGACTGTTTCGCCGCGATTGTCCCCGGCCCGCACCACCACCTCGACAGCGCGTGGATCGTACCGCACCAGCCAGACCTCAGCTCCGCCCCGGGGCGCCCGGCCGGAGCCGACATCCACGCGTCGTTGGCTGACGAACCGCATGTCCGGCGGACTTGGACGAGCCGCCCGCGCCGCCCGGATCAGGGGTTCGAGATCGGCGCCGCGACGGGCCTGGGTTTCCTCCCGCCCGTCTACAACCACCTGTGGCGTATAGGGTTCGCGCAGCTTGAGGCGCGTCACATAGGCCCGCTGGCGCTCGGTGAACTCGGGCCGTGCGAACGTGTCGGTCCAGCCGAGATAGTCCCAGTAGTCGACCGAGAAGGTCAGAGCGAGCACGTCAGTCCGCTCGGATAGCCGATCGATGTGGGCATTGGCCTCGGCGCAGGGGCCGCAGCCCTGAGCGGTGAACAGCTCGACAAGCACCGAGGATCGCGACGCGGCGTTGGCCGGTCCGGCGAGCAGCAACAGGGCGATCACGGCGGCCGTCCGCATCGTCCTGGACTTAAGGAGAGTTCCCCAGGCTGTAAATCACAACAAGGCGTGAGGGGTCGTGACCTTGGCCCCGACCCCTCATCATGTCGCCGTTACGCCTCAGGCTTGGCCAGGCTGCGCAGCACGTAGTTCAGAACTCCGCCGTGCTTGAAGTATTCCAGCTCGGTCGGCGTATCGATGCGGCAACGCACCGGGAAGCGGGCGATGCGCCCGTCCGACGGGCGATACATCTCCACGATCAGCTGCTTGCGCGGGGCCAATTCGGTCAGTCCGCGGATGGTGACGATCTCTTCGCCGGTCAGGCCCAGCTTGTGCCAGCCCTCCTGAGTGAACTGCAGCGGCAACACACCCATGCCCACCAGGTTGGAACGGTGGATGCGCTCGAAGCTCTCGGCGACCACAGCGCGGACGCCCAGCAGCTTGGTGCCCTTGGCCGCCCAGTCGCGCGAGCTGCCGGTGCCGTACTCTTTGCCCGCGAACACCACGAGCGGCCGACCCTCGCCGGTGTAGCGCATGGCGGCGTCATAGATCGACATCTGGTCGCCGGAGGGGAAGTGGCGGGTTACGCCGCCCTCGATCTCGGGCGTGATCCGGTTGCGGATGCGGATGTTGGCGAACGTGCCGCGCATCATCACCTGGTGGTTACCGCGCCGGGCGCCATAGCCGTTGAACTCCGACTGCGGCACCTGGCGGTCCAGCAGATAGGCGCCGGCGGGCGAGCCCGCCCGGAATGAGCCTGCAGGCGAGATGTGGTCCGTGGTGATCGAGTCGCCGAACACACCCAGGATCCGCGCCTCGACGATATCAGTGACCGGCTTGGGCTCCATCTGCAGCCCCTCGAAGTAGGGCGGGTTCTGGACATAGGTCGAGCCCGGGTCCCAGTCATAGGTCTGGCCACCCTTCACCTTGATCGCCTGCCAGTTCTTGTCGCCCTTGAAGACGTCGGCATAGCGGCTGGCGAACATCTTGGAGGTCACGTGCTTGCGCTGCAGAGCGACCACTTCGGCGGTCGTCGGCCAGATATCCTTGAGATAAACAGGCTTGCCGTCCTTGCCCTCGCCCAGCGGCTCGGTGGTCAGGTCGAGCTGCATCGTGCCGGCCAGCGCGTAGGCCACCACCAGCGGTGGTGAGGCCAGGTAGTTGGCGCGCACATCGGGGTTCACCCGACCTTCGAAGTTTCGGTTGCCCGACAACACCGAGCAGGCGACCACGTCGTTCTTCTGGATCGACTCGGAGATCGCCTCCGGCAGCGGGCCGGAGTTTCCGATGCAGGTGGTGCAGCCATAGCCCACCAGGTTGAAACCCAGCGCATCCAGGCTCTTGTCCAGCTTCGCCGCCTTCAGATAGTCGGTGACCACTTGGCTTCCGGGGGCCAGAGACGTCTTCACCCAGGGTTTGACGCGCAGGCCCTTCTCGACCGCTTTCTTGGCGACAAGGCCGGCCGCGATCAGCACGCCCGGGTTGGACGTGTTGGTGCAGGACGTGATGGCGGCGATAACCACGTCCCCATTGCCGATGTCGAAGTTCTCACCCTCGACTTTGAAGCGATCGCCGAGCGCGCCCGGCTTTGCAAACACATCGCCCTCCAGGGCGGTCTTGAACTCCGCCGCTGCGGCGGTCAGTTCCACCCGGTCCTGTGGACGCTTCGGCCCGGCCAGCGAGGGCACGACGCCTGCCATGTCGAGATAGAGCGTGTCGGTGAACACCGGATCCGGATCGGTCGGCTCGCGCCACATGCCCTGAGCCTTGGCATAGGCCTCGACCAGCGCCACGCGCTCGGGCGCGCGGTTGGTGGCCGACAGATAATCGATGGTCGCCTGGGTCACGGGGAAGAAGCCGCAGGTCGCCCCGTACTCCGGGGCCATGTTGGCGATGGTCGCCTGATCTTCCAGCGTCATGTTCGCCAGGCCGGGGCCGTAGAATTCAACGAACTTGCCGACGACACCCTTCTTGCGCAGCATCTGGGTCACGGTCAGCACCAGGTCGGTAGCCGTCGCGCCCTCCGGCAGGGCCCCGTCAAGCTTGAAACCGATCACCTCGGGGATCAGCATCGGAATCGGCTGGCCCAGCATGGCCGCCTCCGCTTCGATGCCGCCCACGCCCCAGCCCAGCACGGCCAGTCCATTGATCATGGTGGTATGGCTGTCAGTACCAACCACGGTGTCGGGGTAAGCGACTTCCTGGCCCTCGTCGGCGTTGGTCCATACTGTCTGGGCCAGGTATTCAAGATTGACTTGGTGACAGATGCCCGTGCCGGGGGGCACGACCCGGAAGTTATTGAACGCCGAGGAACCCCAGCGCAGGAAGTTGTAGCGTTCGATGTTGCGCTGGTACTCGCGCTCCACATTGTCGCCAAACGCCTTTGCGGTGCCGAAATAGTCCACC
>NZ_JBILUK010000205.1:0-5767 GCF_044371015.1 Phenylobacterium sp. | reverse complement strand
CCGCGCCGCCTCCACGGTGCGCTCCACCTTCACCAAGTGCGGCGGCGCGTTGGGCGAGACCGGATCGGTCTCGTTCATGTGGGACCGGGTGGGCCGCATCGTCTACGCGCCTTCCGCCGGGTCTGAGGATGCGGTGATGGAAGCCGCCATCGAGGCCGGCGCCGACGATGTCGAATCCGACGAGGACGGCCACACCATCTACACCGCCTTCGCCTCGCTCTCCGAGGTCGCCGCCGCCCTGGAGGCGACGCTGGGCGTCGCGCAGTCCACCCAGCTGGCCTGGCGGCCCAAGGCGCTCACCCCCGTGACCGGCGACGCGGTGGCGACGCTGATGAAGCTGATCGAGACCCTGGAAGACGACGACGACGTCCAGACCGTCTGGTCCAACGCCGACATCTCGACCGAAGACCTGGAAGCCCTGGGCTAGAGCGTCTTCCGAAAAGTGGGAACCGGTTCTCGGATGATAAGACGCTCTAAATTCTTGATTTCGAGCCTGTTTCACCCCGTTCAGATGATTCCATCTGAACGTGAAAGGCTCTAGATGGCCCGCAAGCCGGACGACCGCCAAGTCACCGACCTCGCCCGCTATCGCAAGGCGCGGGAGGCCGAGAAGCGCCGCCCGCCGCCCAGGCCCAGCCGCCCGCCGATCCTGGGCGACAATCCCCGCGCGGGACTGATCCTGGCGGTGGTCGCTGTGGTCCTGCTGGCGCTGACCCTGGGGCCGATCCTCCTCTAGACTCGCCCAGAGGCGACCGTCCGAACGCCGGCTTGACTCCGGCCTGGCGTTTTAACATAATCACCATTATGCCAAAACAAGTCGACATCGTCGCGCAGAAGCAGGCCATCGCCGACGCCGCGATCCAGGTCATCGGCGAAACCGGGCTGGACGCGACCCGCCTGCGCGATGTCGCCGCCGCCGCCGGCGTCACCACCGGGGCGGTGACCCACTATTTCGACGGCAAGGATGAGGTGCTGATCGCGGCGCTGGAGGAACTGGTCCGGCGCATCCTCGATCCCGACGTCTGGCGCCGCCCACCAGGCCTGTCGCTCAAGGACGCGCTGATCGCGCTCTGCGGGGAACTGCTGCCGCTGGATGACGAGACCCGCGGCGAATGGCGGGTCTGGCTCGCCTTCTGGAGCCGCGCCATTCACACGCCGCGCCTCGCCGAGATTCATCGCGGCTACTACGTCCGGATCACCGACGCGTTGTCCGAGACCCTCATGACTCACGGCGGCCTTGAGCCGGCCCGCGCCAACCTGATCGCCGACGCCATTGTCGCCGCCGTCGACGGGGTCGGCGTGCGCGCCACCGTCGAGCCCGACCAGTGGCCGGCCGCCCGCCAGCGCCAGACCCTGGCGGCGCTGATCACCCCGCTGCTCCCCAACGCACAATCCTGACCGGAGGCCCAGCCATGCCCGAGCTCATCCACCTGCCCGCCGACACCCCTGCCGAAGAGGTCCTCAAGGTCCTGGCCCGCGACGGCGCCCTGATCCTCGACGACATGCTGACGCCCGAGGCGACCGACGCCTTCCGCGAGGAACTGCGGCCCTATGTCGAGGCCACCCAGCCCGGCCGCGACGGCTTCAGCGGCCGCAAGACCACCCGCACCGGCGCCCTGGTCGCCCGCTCGCCCATCGCCCGCACGGCGGTGATGGACCCCCGCATCCGCGCGCTCTGCGACGGTTTCCTGCTGCCCAATTGCCAGCGCTACCAGCTGCACCTGACCCAGCTGATCCGCATCATGCCGGGCCAGCCGGCCCAGGCCATCCACCGCGACCGCTGGGCCTGGGGCAAGAATCTCAGCCACGTGGAGCCCCAGCTCAACACCATCTGGGCCCTGACCGAGTTCACCGAGGCCAACGGCGCCACCCAGGTGGTTCCGGGCTCGGTCGACTGGTCGGATGATCGCGACCCCGAGCCGCACGAGATCGGCCGCGCGACCATGCGCAAGGGCTCGGTGCTGGTCTATACCGGCTCGGTGTTCCACGGCGGCGGCGCCAATGAGAGCGATATGGACCGCTGGGGCCTCAACATCACCTATGCCCTGGGCTGGCTCCGCCAGGAGGAGAACCAGTACCTCTCCTGTCCGCCGGAGATCGCCCGCACCCTGCCGGCCGACCTGCAGGCCTTGATCGGCTACGCCATGGGCGGCTTTGCGCTCGGCTACTACACCCCGCCGCTGCCGCCGGGCGAGGGGCCCGAGGTCGCGCCGCCCGAATATGTCCTGGGGCAGGGCGGGGCCCTCGGCTCCACGCTCGGCTCGCCGGAGCTGCGGGAGGCCTTGGCGCGGGAGTTCGGCGCGCCGGAGCTGCGGGAGACGCTGGCGCCGGAGTTCGGCGAGGCCTGAACCCCTCAGCCGTAGCTGGCGGCCATGCCGGCGCGCACGTCCTGCTGCACGCCGTACTGCGGGAACGGATAGCGGAAGCCGTTCTTCGACAGCGCCCGCATCCCCGCGATCGCCTTGACCAGGTGCTCCGGCGGCGTGGCCATCAGCATCTCGTCGTCCAGCACCCCGCCATAGCGGCGCTCGGCGAAGCAGGGGATCGAGAGGCTCGGCTCGCGCTTGCTGAGCGCCCGGCCCCAGCTGTCGGCGCAGGCGCTTTCGCCCACCACGCTCCAGTCGAAGCGCTTGTAGCCAGACCACTGCAGCCCGTTGATGAAATAGATCATCGCGCCGGGCGTCGCGTAGAACAGCGCGATATCCGGGTCGACGATCTTGCCCGAGCTCAGCGGCCCCACCGCCAGCGCCTCGTAGCGGCCGTCGGGCACGCAGGCCATGGCCTGCTGGTGGGCGGTCGCGTCCGCCTCCGTTTCGAACCAGACGCCGGTCATGTGGCGGCCCGAGGTCCACTCCGGCGTCTTGGCGCCGCCCAGGCCCACCACCGCCCGGCATTGCGCGCCCACCAGGTCTTCCGCCGTGATCCCCACGGTCCAGCCCAGCCGCGAGGCCTGGCCCACCACCTGGTCCAGCGTGTGCACCGACTTGGGCCGGCGGATGCGGGGGATCGCCTCCATCTCCTCGCGCCGCTCATAGAGCTTCATGCCGAACGGGATGGAGCGCAGCTTCAGCAGTTGCTCCAGCTCGGCGATCACCGCCGGCAGATCCTCGACCATGGGGTTTCCTTCCTGTTGTCCCGTCAGGCTCGCGCCGAGCGGGACGGAAGGCAAGGGCGGGCGGTTCAGGTCCGCTTTCCGGTCTCCATCTCGGCCCGCAACACCGCCTCGATCCGGGTCTGCCAGCCCTTTCCCAGCGACCGGTAGTGGGCCAAAACATCCGGCGCGAGACGCAGGGAGACATGGGCCTTGGGCGTCGCCGTGCGAGGCCGCCCCCGGCTGTTCGGGAACTGGGCCATCACGCCGGGCGGCAAGACCGCCTCGGCCGGCCGCATCGCCGCGAAATCAGCCTCGGTCAGTTCCGGACTGTCGGGGTCGTCCAGCGCGGGTTCGGGCAACCGGCGCAGGCCGGTCGGAGTCGGATCACGGGACATGTCGACTGTACTCCCTGATGTGCGCGCGGCGAAGACGGATCGGCCGGACCTCGCCGTCGCGAAGGGTGAACACCAGAACATGCGGCAGATCGTCCAGAAGGCCGTAGCCGATGAACCGCGTTTCACCGTAGTCGTGTCGGGCGTCCACCATGGCCTTCCGCAAATCCAGATCGGCCGCCCGGGCCAGTGACAGACCGTGCTTTGCGCGGTTGCGCTGGTCCTTGTCGGCGTCGAACCGCATGATTTATTGTAGCACAAAATTTCTGAAGGTCGAGACGGTGGTGGCCCGCCGATGATCACCGATCCCGTCTTCTATGCCGTGGCCGTCCCGGCCGTGGTGCTGCTCGGCCTGTCCAAGGGCGGGTTCTCGGGCGTCGGCGCGGTCTCCATGCCGCTGCTGGCGCTGATCATCTCGCCGGTCCAGGCGGCGGCCATCCTGCTGCCGATCCTGATCCTGCAGGACCTGGTCGGCGTCTGGGCGTTCCGCAGCGTCTGGGATCGGCGGATCATCCTGATCACCCTGCCGGCCGCTGCGCTGGGCATCCTGCTGGGCTATCTCCTGGCCGCCCAGGTGTCGGTCAATGTGGTGCTGGGCCTGCTGGGCGCGCTCTCGATCCTGTTCGCCCTGCAGCGCATCTGGGTCGAGCGGCGGGGCGCCATCACCGCGCCCGGGGGGTCGAATCCCATCGTCGGCGCGGCCTTCGGCGCCGCCTCGGGCTTCACCAGCCAGATCGCCCACGCCGGCGGGCCGCCGTTCTCCATGTGGGTGCTGCCCCAGGGGCTCTCGCCCGCCGCCCTGGCCGGCACCACGGCGGTGTTCTTCGCCGCGGTGAACTGGATCAAGGTCCCGGCCTATATCGCGCTCGGCCAGTTCACGCCGGACAACCTGCTCACCGCCGCGGCCCTCGCCCCCGTCGCCATCCTCTCGACCATGGCCGGCGTCTGGCTGGTGCGCCGCGTGCCGGCCGAGCCGTTCTACCGGCTGGTCTACGCCCTGATGATCCTCACCGGCGCGCAACTGGTCTGGCGCGCGTTCGCGGCCTGAGCCGCCGTCCACAGTTGATCACATCCTCGTGGAAAACCCCAAGATAGAGCGGCCGGGCGCTTTACGACCTACCACATCTAGCGCAACGTGGCGGTTCACGCTTCGGAGCTTCGTGCCGTCCATGTCCGTCCGCCCGTCCAGCCCCCTTTCCAACCCGGGCCTCCGCAGCCTTCCGGGGCTGATGACGCCCTCGTTCGCCTACAAGCCGTTCCGCTATCCCTGGGCCTACGAGTTCTGGAAGAAGCAGCAGCAGGTCCACTGGATGCCCGAGGAGATCCCGCTGGGCGAAGATCTCAAGGACTGGGCGGTCAACCTCACCGACCGTGAGCGCAACCTGCTCACCCAGATCTTCCGCTTCTTCACCCAGTCCGATGTCGAGGTGAACGACAACTACATGGAACGCTACAGCCGCGTCTTCAAACCCACCGAGGTGAAGATGATGCTGGCCTCGTTCTCCAACATGGAGACGATCCACATCGCGGCCTATGCCCTGCTGCTCGAGACCATCGGCATGCCCGACGCCGAGTTCACGGCCTTCCTCGACTTCCAGGCCATGCGCGACAAGCACGACTACATGCAGCAGTTCGGCGTCGACACCCACGCCGACATCGCCCGCACCCTGGCCATGTTCGGCGGCTTCACCGAGGGGCTGCAGCTGTTCGCCAGCTTCGCCATGCTGATGAACTTCCCGCGCTTCAACAAGATGAAGGGCATGGGCCAGATCGTCAGCTGGTCGGTGCGGGACGAGAGCCTGCACTGCGAAGGCATCATCAAGCTCTACCACGCCTTCAACAAGGAGACCGGCGCGGTCACCCAGGCGGTCGCCGACGACATCGTCGACTGCTGCCGGACCGTGGTCGAGATGGAAGACAAGTTCATCGACCTGGCCTTCGAGATGGGTCCCGTCCAGGGCATGAACCCCGAGGACATCAAGCAGTACATCCGCTTCATCGCCGACTGGCGCCTGCGCCAGCTCAAGCTGCCGGAGATCTACGGCGCGAAGGAAAACCCCCTGCCCTGGCTGCAATCGATGCTGAGCGGCGTCGAGCACGCCAACTTCTTCGAGGCCCGGTCCACCGAGTACTCCAAGGCGGCGACCCGGGGGCAATGGCACGGCGAGGTCGGCGTCTGGACCGAGTTCGACCGCCTCATGGCCCGCCGCAGCGTCCCGGCGGAGCCCGCCGAGTAGGCGCTCCGGTCAGGCGGTCCGCCGGCCCATCAGCTCCCTCAGCG
>NZ_JBILUK010000141.1:0-8110 GCF_044371015.1 Phenylobacterium sp. | reverse complement strand
CGGCCTCGACATCCGCTCTCATGGAGAGACTCCCCTAAACACAAGGCCCGGGGCTCTATCCCGGCGGGGCCCGCGATACAATCCCTTCGGTTCTTCAGAACAGATCCGAGAGGTCGTCGCGCTTCTTGGCCGGTGGTGGCGGCGGCGGTGTTGCAGCCGTCGGGCCGGCTGCCGGCGCGGCGGCGTTCGAGGGTGTGAAAGGCTGCGGTCCGCCGGGTCCCGCCACCTCCGCCTCGGCAACCGAACTGACCGAGGGCTCGGTGCCCGGTCGGAACGCCTCGCGTATCCCCCGGATAGTGACGTACTTTGCGTGGGCTGGCGCCCTGAAGGGCTTCGCCGGCTTGTCCTTCAGAGCCTTCCCCATGAAGTCCACGAAGATCGGCACGGCGGCCACGCTGCCGGTCTCATTGTTGCCGAGGCTGCGATTGTCGTCGAAACCGATATAGACCCCGACCACGAGGTCCGGCGAAAAGCCCATGAACCAGGCCGAGCGATAGTCGTTCGTGGTGCCCGTCTTACCCCCTAGCGGCTTGCCAAGCGACGAGGCCTGGGTCGCCGTCCCGCGCTGCACCACGCCCTCCAGGAACGAGGTCACCTGATAGGCGGTGATCGGGTCCATCACCTGGTCCCCGCCGCGCGGTACCCGCGGGCTCTCGGCGCCGGTGAAGCCCGCGTCGCAACGTGGGCAGTCCCGTCGATCCGACCGCCAGATCACCTTGCCGGTGCGATCCTGGATCTGGTCGATCAGATGCGGTTGCACCAGCCGCCCGCCATTCACGAACGTCGAATAGGCTGCAGCCATCCGGTAGACGGTGGTTTCTCCGGATCCCAACGCCATGGCCAGAACCCGGTCCATGTTTTTGGTCACGCCCATCTTCACGGCCAAATCGGAAATCTTCGCCATGCCCACGCTTTGCGCAAGGCGCACGGTCATGGTGTTGCGCGACAGCTCCAACCCGCGTCGAAGCGTCAGCGCGCCATAATAATCGCGACTGTAGTTTTCCGGGCTCCAGTCCTGTCCGCCATAACCCTTTAGCGTAATCGGGGCGTCCATCACTGTGCTGGCCGGCGTAAAGCCCGCCTCCAGCGCCGCCGCATAAACGATTGGCTTGAAAGACGAACCCGGCTGCCGCAGCGCCTGGGTCGCACGGTTGAAACTCGACAGCGAAAACGAGTAACCGCCGACCATGGCCAGCACCCTGCCGCTCCAGGGATCCATCGCCACCATAGCCCCGTTGGCGGCGGGCACCTGCTTCAGCCGATATCCGCCACCCGTCGCGGCCTCGACAAACACCAGATCCCCCCCCCCAATCCCGCGCCCGGCCCGCGCCCAGCTCACGTCCTGCCTGACGAGCGCGCCCTCATCGCCTTCCACGGTCCGCACCCGCACCGAGCCGCCTGAGGCCGTCAGCACCACCGCCCGCTTCCAGTCCTGACGCTCGCGGGGCTTCACTTTCTTGCGGGCGATGTCCTCCCAGCCGGCGAGTGTATCAACCTTGCCCCAGGCCCCCCGCCAGCCGTGGCGCCGGTCATAATTCTCGAGCCCGTTCATCAATGCGATCTTTGCGGCGCTCTGCAGATCGGGATCCAGCGTCGTACGCATGTAGTACCCGCCGGCGTTCAGCCGCTCGTCACCCAGCTCCTCCATGTTGAGCGCGATCCGTCGCACTTCCTCCACGAAATAATCAGCATCCCGGTACTGCGAACGCGTCGGCGCCGGCTGCACCTTCAGAGGCTCGGCCATCGCGGCCCTTGCCTCGGCGCGGGTCACCCAGCCCTGATCGGCCATCTGATCGATCACCCAGTTGCGTCGAGCGATCGCCTGCTTGGTCCGCCGGATTGGGTGATAGTTGTCAGGACCCTTCGGCAGCGCCGCTAGATAGGCGCTCTCCGCCAGGGTCAGTTCGCTGAGCGACTTTCCGAAGTAATTGTAGGCGGCCGCACCCACGCCATAGGAGCGGTACCCCAGCCAGATCTCGTTCATATAGAGCTCGAGGATCCGCTCCTTTGAAAGCGTCTGTTCCAGCTGGGTGGAGAGGATGGCCTCCTTCAGCTTGCGTCCGATGGTCTGCTCACCCGAGAGCAGGATGTTCTTCGCCACCTGCTGGGTGATCGTCGAGCCGCCCTCCAGGCGACGGCCCTGCAGGATATTGACCACATTGTTGACCTGAGCGCGGAGGAACCCACCGTAATCCACCCCGCCGTGCCGGAAGAACGCCTTGTCCTCGGCCGCCAGAAACGCCTGCGCCGTCTGGGCCGGGATCGCGTCATAGGGCACGAAGATCCGCCGCTCGCGCGAGAACTCACCGATCAGGGTTCCGTCCCAGGCATAGGCCCGTGTCGCCGTCGGCGGGTGGTAGTCCACCAGATCGCCGGCGTCAGGCATGTCGTGGAACAGCCAGGCCGAATAGACTCCCACGGCCAGCGCGCCGGCCGCGATAAGGCTGAGCGCCATCACGCCGGCGAGCGCAAGCCCGCGCCGGGGCGGTTTCAGAGGCTGGCCGGTCTCGGGCTCCACCCGGGCGTCCTAGCCTGTGTCGCCCCAGGCGCCAACGCGGGTTTGGCGTGGGCGCTATCGCGCCATGTTCAGAACCTGGATCTGGGTGAACTCCTTCAACCCTTCCTCACCCAACTCAGAACCCACACCCGAGAATTTGGCGCCGCCGAACGGCAGGTGCGGCTGCAGGTCAGCGTGCTTGTTCACCCACACCGACCCGGACTCCATGCCCTCGGCGAGATTCCAGGCCCGCTCAGTGTCCTTGGCCCAGATCGAGCCGCCCAGACCGTAGATGGAGGCATTGGCGCGGGCGAGGGCGTCGGCCGGATCGGTATACTTGATCACCGGCATGACCGGGCCGAACTGCTCCTCGTCCACCAGTTTCGAGCCGTCTTCGATGTCACGCACGATGGTCGGCTGGATGAAGTAGCCCTTATCCCCCTTGCGCCCTCCGCCGGCGATCACCCGGCCGTCTTTCCTGGCGCTCTCGATGAAACCCATCACCTTGTCGAACTGCTGCTTGTTCTGCAGTGGCCCCATCTGGGTGCCCTGCTCCAGTCCGTCGCCGACCACGATCTCGTTCGCCAGCCGGGCCAGCTCATCGCACATGGCGTCGTACATGCTCTCGTGGACATAGATCCGCTTGGCCGCGATGCAGACCTGTCCGGCGTTCTGCATCGCCGCGCCCAACACCTTAGGCGCGGTCGCATTGAGGTCGACGTCATCCAGGACGATCAGGGCGTCGTTGCCGCCCAGCTCCAGAGACACCCGCTTTAGGGCGTCGGCCGCCGAGGCCATCACCTTCTTTCCGGTCTCGGTCGACCCGGTGAAGCTGATCTTGCGGATGCCCGGATGCTTGGTCATCTCTCCGCCCAGGTCGTTGGCGTCGACGATGATGTTCACCACTCCGGCCGGGACGATGTCCTTGATAATCTCGCCAAGCTTCAGCGCCGTCAGGGGCGTGGTTGGCGCGGGCTTAACGATGACAGTGTTGCCGGCCAGGAGCGCCGCCGGGACCTTGAAGGCCATCAGGATCATCGGGAAGTTCCAGGGGACGATGCAGCCGACCACACCCAGCGGCTTGCGGCGCACTTCCACCCGCCCCGTCGCGTCGTCCTGAACCACCTTGGCGGCCAGATCCAGCGTCGAGAAGTAGCGGAAAAAGGCCGAAGCGCCGAAGATCTCTCCCATGGCGTCTTGCAGCGGCTTGCCCTGTTCCTGCACTAGAAGGCGGGCCAGTTCGTTGATGTTGCCCTGGATCGCATCGGCGATCTTAACAAGCACCGCCTTGCGATCCGCGAGTGGCGTCGCGCTCCAGGCTGGGAACGCGGCCTGGGCGGCGGCCACAGCCTGGTCCAGTTGCCCCTTGGAAGCCCGGGCGCAGGTGGCGAACACCGCCTCGGTCGCCGGATTCACTACGTCCAGCGTGGCGTCGCCATCGACGAGCTGGCCGTTGATCAGAAGCTTGTAGTCAGACATGGCGGGCCTCCAGGCATTTCCTGGTCCCAACCCAACGCCCCTGCCCCTACGGCGGTCCAGACCTAGGGCGGTTACGCCGTCTCCTGATACCGCGCCAGGTATCGAGCCAACATGTCGATCTCGAGGTTCACCCGCGATCCCGCCTTGAGTCCGCCCAGGGTCGTGACATCCCAGGTGTGCGGGATCAGGTTCACACCGAACACGTCGTCCTCCACCTCGTTCACCGTCAGCGAGACGCCCTCGACTGTGATCGAGCCCTTGGGTGCGATAAAGCGGTGCAGCGGCCGTGGAGCCCGAATCCGGACCCGGTGAGAGCCGCCCTCGCTTGTCACCGACAGCACCTCGCCGATGCCGTCGACGTGGCCGGAGACGATATGCCCGCCCAGTTCGTCGCCGACGCGCGCGGCGCGCTCCAGGTTCACCGTTCGCCCCTCCGACCAGTCCGAAAGCGTAGTCAGTCCCAGGGTTTCCCCCGAAACCTCAACCGCGAACCAGCCCGCGCCCTTCTCCACAACCGTCAAGCAGCAGCCCGCATGACTGATCGAGGCGCCGATCTCGACGGTCTCGAGATCATACGATGTCTCGATCTCGAAACGGCGGTCGCGGTTGGTGTCGCGGATGGCGCGTACGCGCCCGACGTCAGTAACGATGCCGGTAAACATCTGGCGCTCTCAAGCCCTCACATAGCGTTCCCAGAGGTCGTTGCCGAGCTGGCTCACCTCCGCGCGCCGGTAATGCGGCGCCTCGGACAGCGCCGCAACGGCCAGATCACCAACGCCCGACCGCCCTTCGGCGCCGAGCAGGATCGGAGCTCGGAACCACTCAATGGCGTCCACCAGGCCAGCGCGAAGAAACGACGCCGCCACCTGCCCGCCGCCTTCGATCAGGATCGACCGTAAGCCTTCGCTCGCCAGCGCCGCCACGGCGGCGGATGGATCGACTCGGTTCCACGCGTCGCCCGCCACCTGCAAGACCCGCACACCCAGCGTCACCAGCGCCGGGGTCGGCGCGCTGCTGGAAATCACAAAGGTCGGCGCCGCGTTGGCGGTACGGGCCAGCTTGCCACCCGGCGGCAGTCGCTGACGGCTGTCCAGCACCACACGCACCGGCTGGCGGCCTGCATAGCCGTCCAGCCGAACAGTCAACTCGGGATCGTCAGCGATTGCAGTTTCCACCCCGACTAGCACCACATCATGCGCCGCCCGCAGCCAATGCCCCTGCGCGCGACTCTCCTGCCCGGTGATCCAGCGGCTCTCGCCAGACGCCGTGGCGATCCGTCCATCCAACGATGTGGCCAACTTTAGGGTGACACTCATCCTGCCGATGTGAGCCAAGCCCTTGGGTGGGGCAAGGGGGCGCCCGTCCGCCGCCGTTATGCAATGGCGGAAAGCCATGTATCGTTCCGCCAAACATACCCAGAAACGTCCCTAGGGAGATCATCATGGCCGGCGTCCTAGCCCTTTCCCGGGTTCTCGCGATCACCTGCGTCCTGGCGGCGCCGTCCGGGTGGGCCAACGCCCAGAAAGCCCCCAGCATGCCCAGCGCCGCCGCAGACCTTAGCGGGACGTGGACGAGCCGAACCTTGACCCCACTGGAGCGGCCTGCCGGACAACCTCGACTGGCGTTATCCCGTGATGAAGCTGACAAGCTGGCAGGCCGCAGATCCGCGTTCCTGGCCGCCGACAGCAAACCGACCGATCCAAATGCAGCTGCCCCAAGGGAGTCCAGCGACCCGGGCGGGTACAACGCTTTCTGGGTCGACCCGGGAGACTATTACTCGATAGTCAAGGGCGAGATCAGGGCCTCTGGCATCGTTGAGCCCTCGGACGGCCGAATTCCTTACCGTGATCGGGTGGCCGCCACCGCCAACCAGCGCAAAATCGGTCAGGAGTACGCGAGCGGCAGAGGCGACTACACCGACCCTGAAGATCTCCCGCTAAGGGAGAGGTGCCTCATCGGTTTCGGCAATACGGGCGGGCCCGGCATGCTGGGCTCCCTCTACAACAACACGTACCAGTTCCTTCAAACCCCGCACCACATGGTGATGCTGATCGAGATGGTTCACGATGTGCGTATCATTCCGATCTTTGACACCCCCGAGCAGGCGCGAGCTGCCCACAAGCCTTCGGTCATGACGCCCTGGCTGGGGGATTCAGTGGGATGGTGGGAAGGCGACACCTTCGTGATGGAGACGATCAACGTTCACCCGATTCAATCGTCGGAGAGTTCAATTCCGCTGACCTCAAAGGGCAAAATCGTCGAGCGCTTCACGCGGGTCGCGAAGGGCGAAATCTACTACCAATTCGAAGTGATCGACGACGTTCTCTACACCCGACCCTGGAAGGCCGAGTATACCCTCACCGTTCCGAACGGGGGCGTATACGAGTACGCCTGCCACGAAGGTAACTATGCGATGGAGGGCATTCTCGGCGGCGCCCGGCTGGCGGAACGAGAAGCCGCGTCAGCGGTCGCGGCGACGAAATGAAGCTTAACTCGCTGAGCTAGCGCTGCCATGCGGCGAGCTAAGGTCTGAAGGTGGGATCCCTGGGCGAGAAAATCGGCGAAGGCACGGTCTCGGACGTCCACGCGTGGGCACCGGGTCAGGTGGTGAAGCTGTTCAAGGCAGGCTTCCCGCGCCGGCTCGCGAATTGGGAAGCCCGGATGACAAGGGCGGCCCACGCCTCCGCCCTGCCCGCACCGGAGGTCTTCGATGAGGTAGCCGTCGGGCCGCTCGTCGGCATTGTGCTCACGCACCTCGAGGGTCCGACCCTGCGCCAACTTTCCCGGCCCCTTGCACTGACGAGCGAGCAGGTCGGCGTCATTCTGGCCGGGCTCGCGATCGCCGTCCACAGATCGCCGCCCCCGGCACAGCTCCTGTCCCTTCAAGAGCACACGGCGGCCCTCCTCAGGAGATCGGGGGAAAAGCTTCCCGCGCACATCGCCAGCGCCGTGAACACGCTATTGGACCGTCTGCCGGAAGGCGACGGTTTCTGCCATGGCGATCTCCACTCCGGCAATGTGATCATGTCGCCTGACGGTCCAAAACTCATCGACTGGACTGGCGCGATCCGCGCGCCCGCGGCCTATGATCTTGCAACCTCACACGTCCTCCTGTCCGAATTCATCCACCCATCGGTTATCGACCCGGAACGTCTGCGGGGCGTCGACGCGGCCTTTCAGGCCGAGTACGCGCAACTCAAAGGCTCTACCCCCGCCGAGCTGGCCGCGGCGGTCGAGGCCTACATGCCTATCGTTTGCGTCAACGCCCTGCTGGGCGGCGCCTGGACCGGCGCTTTGCGTGAACGGATGATTGAACGCATCGAAGCCGCCTTGAGAGCATCGGGCTGACTGCGACGAGCCTTCAACGCCCGCTCTCGGGTTCCGACAGACCCTCTTCACCGAGGAAACGGGCGAAGTCCTCGGTCTCCTTGAAGTCGCGATAAACCGAGGCGTAGCGGACATAGGCCACGTCATCGAGCTGCTTCAGGTGGGTCATTACCAGCTCGCCGACGGTGGACGACGGCAGCTCCGTCTCGCCCATGCTCTCAAGTTGCCGCGCGATAGCCGAGATCATGCGCTCCACCCGCTCCGGCTCCAGCGGCCGTTTGCGGATGGCGATGGCGATGGAACGCGCCAGCTTGTCGCGATCAAACGGCGTGCGGCGGCCGGAGCGCTTGAGGATCGTGAGCTCGCGCAACTGCACGCGCTCAAATGTCGTGAACCGGCCTTCGCAGGCCGGGCAAAGCCGACGCCTGCGGATCGCCGCGCCGTCTTCCGATGGGCGGCTGTCCTTCACTTGAGTTTCATCGTGGCCGCAGAATGGGCAGCGCATATCTGGCCCTCACTCCGGCCAATGAACACCATTAGCTGTAGATGGGAAAGCGCGCCGTCATGGTCAGGACCTCGGCCCGCACCTTGGCCTCGGTCGCGGTCGGGGCGCCATCGGCGGCGGCCGCGTCGAGCACTTCGCCGATCCAGGTTCCGACCTGGCGGAATTCCTCCGGACCGAAGCCCCGTGTGGTGCCGGCCGGCGAGCCGACTCGCAGGCCGGAGGTCTGCATGGGCGGCAGCGGATCGCCTGGGATCGAATTCTTGTTAGTCGTGATCCCGGCGCGCTCCAGCGCCACCTCGGCC
>NZ_JBILUK010000086.1:0-12152 GCF_044371015.1 Phenylobacterium sp. | reverse complement strand
TGACGCCTTTGGGCGTCAGGTCCACCAGCATCAGGTGGCTGTCCGTTCCATTGGAAACGATCTTGAAGCCGGCGCGCTGCAGGCCGTCGGCCAGGGCTCGGGCGTTCTCCACCACCTGCCTTGCGTAGGTCTTGAACTCAGGCTTCAAGGCCTCGCCAAACGCCACCGCCTTACCGGCGATCACGTGCATCAGCGGCCCGCCCTGTAGACCGGGAAACACTGCCGAATCAATCTTCTTCGCCAGCTTCTTAGAGTTGGTCAGGATCAGCCCGCCGCGCGGGCCGCGCAGCGTCTTGTGCGTGGTAGTTGTGACGATGTCGGCATGCGGGAACGGATTGGGATACTCGCCCGCCACGATCAACCCGGCGTAATGAGCGACGTCGCACATCAGCACCGCGCCGACCTCATCGGCGATGGCACGGAAGCGGGCGAAGTCGATTTGCCGTGAATAGGCCGAACCGCCGGCGATGATCACCTTAGGCTGGTTCGCGCGCGCCACCTCGGCGGCCTCGTCATAGTCGATCAGGTGATCCTGGGCGCGCACGCCATAGGCCACAGGCGAGAACCACTTGCCGGACTGGTTCACGCTCTTGCCGTGGGTCAGGTGACCGCCATGGTCAAGATTCATGCCCATGAAGGTGTCGCCCGGTGTCATCGTCACCATGAACACCGCCTGGTTGGCCTGGCTGCCAGAGTGCGGCTGCACATTGGCGTATTCGCAACCGAATAGCGCCTTAGCCCGCTCGATCGCCAGCCGCTCCACCTCATCGACCACTTCGCAGCCGCCGTAGTAACGCTTGCCCGGATAGCCCTCGGCGTACTTGTTGGTCAGTACCGAACCTTGCGCCTCCAGCACTGCGCGCGAGACGATGTTTTCAGAGGCGATCAGCTCGATCTGATCCTGCTGGCGCTTGAGTTCCCCGGCCAGCACCGCGGCCACCGCCGGGTCGGACTCATTCACGCTCGAACCGAAAAAGTTCGCGAGTGTATCGGGGGTCTGCACATGCACGGTCATCGGCGGGCTCCTCTGGCAACAGCGGTCGGAAAGGCCCAGGCGAGCGGCTCGATAACGTCCCGCGCTCCCCGGTGGTCACCCACCTTCATCGCCAGTCACACGGGACAGCCGCGCATTAGGCGCGGAGCAGGTGCGGGTCAAGCGGCGGTGAAGATGATCAGGCCGCGTAGCCGCCCATGCGCTGGACGTTGCAGCGAACCCACAGTGTCTCCAGCGTGGTCGCCAGTTCGTCCATCATTTCGTCGGTATGCGCAGGCGAAGGCGTGAAGCGCAGGCGCTCGGTGCCGCGCGGCACGGTGGGATAGTTGATCGGCTGCACATAGACCCCGTGATCCTCAAGCAGGATGTCAGAGATCATCTTGCAGTGGACCGGATCGCCCACCAGCAGCGGCACGATGTGGCTGACCGAAGGCATCACCGGCAAACCGGCCTTGCGGAACTTGGCCTTAAGTGACGCGGCCCGCTCCTGATGCGCCAGCCGCACCTCGTTGTGTTCCTTCAGGTAACGGATCGAGGCGACCGCGCCCGCCGCCAGAGCCGGCGGCAACGAGGTCGTGAAAATGAATCCATCGGCATAGCTGCGGATCGCATCGCAGATCACAGCGTCGGCTGCGATGTAGCCGCCCATGACGCCGAACGCCTTACCCAGCGTCCCTTCCACGATGTCGATCTCGGCCATCACGCCGTCACGCTCGGCCACGCCCGCGCCACGCGGACCGTACATACCCACAGCATGAACCTCATCGAGATAGGTCATGGCGCCGTACTTCTTGGCCAGAGCGACGGTGCCGCGCATGTCGGCGATGTCGCCGTCCATGGAATAGACGCTCTCGAAGGCGATCAGTTTGGGGGCGTCGGGATCGGCGGCCGCCAGCAGCTCTTCTAGGTGGGCTAGGTCATTGTGGCGGAACACGATCCGCTGCTCTCGCTTTCCGGCGCGGATGCCGGAGATCATCGAGTTGTGGTTCAACTCGTCAGAGAAGATCAGCAGACCCGGCAGGATCTTGTATAGCGTCGAGAGGGACGCCTCGTTCGAGACATAGCCCGACGTGAACAGCAGCGCGGATTCCTTCTGGTGCAGGTCGGCGAGTTCCTGCTCCAATTCCACGTGGTAGTGGGTTGTGCCCGAGATATTGCGCGTGCCGCCCGAGCCGGCGCCGGCTTCCTCAAGGGCCCGATGCATGGCGTCCAACACCACCGGGTTCTGCCCCTGGCCAAGATAGTCGTTCGAGCACCAGACTGTGACCTTAGCGGTCGAGCCATCGGGTTTCGTCCAGGTTGCATTCGGAAACTGGCCCCGATGCCGCTTCAAGTCGGCGAACACCCGATACCGGCCTTCCGACCGAACCCGCTCGAGGGCGGTCTTGAACGCGGCGCTGTAGTCCATCGGCTTTCACTCCGGCGGCGCGTTCGACGAGCGCGTCCTTCCGGTCCCTGAGATACGAACGCCTTTTGGCGCCCTGATTTCACCTTGTCCACAAAGTCGCGCGCCCGCGAAGGCGGCCTTGACCTCGATCAAGCCGCGTCGATCCGGCCCCGCATCATCTCCAGAATGGCCGAGAAGTCCCGGTCCCCGCCACCCAGGCGATCGAACAGCGCATAGAGTCCCTCGGCCGTCGCCCCCAATGGCGCCGCTGCGCCGGCCCGCGCAGCGGCCTCCTGCGCCAGCTTCAGGTCTTTCAGCATCATAGAGGTCGCAAAACCGCCCTCGTAGTTCCGATTCGAGGGGGCCGCCGGCACCGGCCCTGGCCAGGGGCAGTAGCTGGTGAGGCTCCAGCACTGGCCCGACGATTTGGACGAGATCTCGAAAAAGCGGTCCGCCTCCAGTCCCAGCTTTTCGGCAAGCGCGAAGGCCTCACACACCCCGATCATCGAGATGCCCAGCACCATATTGTTGCAAATCTTGGCCGCCTGACCGGCGCCGTGGTCTCCCGCACGCAGCGTGGTCCGGCTCATCGGCGCGATCGCAGCCTCGAACGCCGTGAAGTCCGCCTCATCGCAGCCGAGCATGAACGCCAGGGTCCCCGCCTCCGCCGCCGCAGTCCCGCCCGACACCGGCGCATCGGCGAACCGGAAGCCCTTGGACCGAGCCTGAAGAGCCACAAATCGGGCGCTTTCCACATCGATGGTGGAACAGTCGATCAACAGCGCGCCCGCCGGCGCGTTCGCCAGCACTGTCTCCGCATAGACTTCACGCACGTGTTGGCCCGCCGGGAGCATCGTGAAAACCACCTCAGCGTCCGCCACCGCCTCCACGGCCGAGGCCGCGCTCACGCAACCCGCAGCCGCCGCCTTCGCCAACGCCGCCTCCGAAAGATCAAAGGCGCGTACAGTGTGACCGGCCTTCACTTGAATGGCGGCCATGCCCGAGCCCATATTGCCCAGGCCGATGAACGCGACGCGCGTCATGCCAAAGTCTCCGGTATGGGGGTCCATTCGTCATCTGTCGGCAGCGGCGCGAAGATCGTGTCCAGTAGCGCCTCATCCACGTCGCTCACCGCCGAGGGATTCCAGCGCGGCGCATTGTCCTTGTCGATGATCACCGCCCTCACGCCTTCCAGGAAGTCGTGCCTCTGCACGACGCGCGCGCCGATCCGGTACTCCATCGCCATGTTCTCAGTGAAGGTCGCACAGGCCCTGCCGAGCCTTAGCTGCCGCAACGACACCTTGAGTGTCTGCGGCGACTTGGTCGCCAGGGTCGCCAACTGGTCACGCGCCCAGTCCGACCCCTCGGCCTCGAGACCCGCAAGGATCGCTTCGATGCTCTTGGCCGCAAACAGCCGCCCAATCGTCGCACGATGCGCTGCGATAGGGGCCGAACCCGGATCAATACTCGCCTTCGCCAGAGCGGCCTCAGCGCGGTCGGGCGCCGCAAGGATCGCCGTCTTGAGATCGCCGACTGACTCCGTCGCCACCACGTGGCTGGCCAGACCCAGCGCCAGGCAATCGGCCGCCTTTATCCGCGCGCCGGTCAACGCCAGCCACAACCCTGTCTGATCAGGCAGGCGCGACAGGTGCCAGCCACCACCCACGTCCGGGAAAAGGCCGATCCCCGTTTCCGGCATTGCGAAGGTCGTCCGCGGTGTCGCCACCCGCAACCGGCAAGGTAGCGAAAGCCCCACGCCGCCGCCCATGACGATCCCGTCCATGAATGCCAGCGTCGGCTTGGGATAGCCGAACAGGAGATCGTTCAGCCGGTACTCGATGAAAAAGAACTCTCGCGCCAGCCGACCGTCAGCCGCCCCGCTCTCAGCGAGCATCCGGATGTCGCCCCCGGCGCAGAAGCCGCGCTCACCCGTATGATCAAACATCACCAGCTTGACCGCCGGATTCTCGCGCCAAGCCAGCAGCGCTTCGGTCATGCCCCGGCACATACCCGTCGTCAGCGCATGAATCGCCCCCGGGCGGTTCAATGTGATCCGCCCCACGCCGCCTTCGATGCGGGTCAGGACTTCGTGTTCACTCATGCGCGGCTCCTATGTGGACAGACGATCATGGTCATCCCCGCGACAGTTCCCGTGCGATGATCACCCGCATGATCTCGTTGGTGCCCTCCAGGATCTGGTGGACACGGAGGTCGCGCACGATCCTCTCCAGCGGATAGTCGCGCAGGTAGCCGTAGCCACCGTGCAACTGCAGCGCCTGATTGGCGATCTCGAAGCCGGCGTCAGTGGCGAACCTTTTGGCCATCGCGCAGTACTGCGTGGCCCTAGGACTCCCGGCGTCCAGCGCATGCGCCGCGCGGCGCACCATAAGCCGGGCCGCATCCAATTCAGTCGCCATGTCGGCCAGCCGCCACTGCAGGCCCTGAAACTCTCCCAACGCTCGGCCGAACTGACGGCGGGTCGCCAGGTGCGCCTGCGCCGTCTCCAGCGCCAGCGTCGCTCCGCCAATAGAACAGGAGGCGATGTTGATCCGCCCGCCGTCCAATCCCGCCATGGCGATGCGGAATCCCTCCCCCTCTTCTCCGATCCTGTTGGCCGCCGGTACACGCACCCCGTCGAAGTGCACCTGGGCGGTCGGCTGAGCGTTCCAGCCCATCTTCCGCTCCTGCGCCCCGAATGACAGACCCGGCGCTCCCGCCTCCACCAAGAAGGTCGAGACCCCGCCCGCGCCCTCTCCGCCCGTCCGCGCCATCACCACATAGAGGTCCGAGGTCCCCGCCCCGGAGATGAATGCCTTGGATCCGTCGAGCACGTAACTGTCGCCGTCCCGCCGCGCGGTCGTCCTGAGCGACGCCGCATCCGATCCCGCCCCCGGCTCGGTCAGGCAATAGGAGGCGATCATCTCCATGGTGGTCAGGCGCGGCAGATACCGGCTGCGCAGATCCTCTGATCCGAACCGATCGATCATCCAGGCCGCCATGTTGTGGATCGACAGGAACGCGGCGGTCGTGACGCAGCCCTCGCTCAGGGCTTCGAACACCAGCGAAGCGTCGAGCCGCGTCAGCCCCGACCCGCCAACGTCCTCGCGCACATAGAGCCCGGCGAACCCCAACCCAGCCGCCTGCCGCAACACGTCGACCGGAAAGTGCTTCTCCTCGTCCCAGCGCGCGGCGTGCGGCGCGAGTTCGGCGGCGGCGAACGCCCGCGCGGCGTCCCGGATTGCCCGCTGGTCCTCGGAAAGCTCAAAATCCATTGCTGGGAGGTCGCCTGTGGGGGACGAGGTGTCAATGCGCGGCTTCTTGCGCCGACTTCGCGGCCGTGCTGGCGTCTAGAACATGAAGTGGCTGACCATCTCGTTCTTCGCGCTACTGGTCACGGCGGCGGTGATGTTCGCCGTCGAGAAGGTGTTTCTCTTGAATCCCTTCAACGAACCGCGATCACAGATTGAGTGGTCAACACCGTCCGACGCGACGCGGCAATCAGCGTCTCTCTTCGCCCTGTTGTCACAACCGCAGAGCTTCCATGGGCGACGCGTTTTGACGTCGGGATACATCGTTATCGAGTTTGAACACGCGGCCCTTTACATCGACAAAGACGCAACAACCGCAGGGCTGCAGCAGAATGGCGTGTGGATAGAGCCACCGCTGTCGGTCCAGCGTCCGGAAATGAAACGCCTGTCTCGTGAATATGTGACCGTTGAAGGAACGTTCGATGCATTGGAAAGTGGATACGGTCACTACAGCAGCACCCTGAAAGAGATCAGCTTAATCAGTCCCTTGTTCAGCGAACCGGCATACGAAACTATGATGGTCGGTTCGCGCCATATCGTGTTGTTCTCGGCTGTTCGCCAGCTTCTGAACTATGTGATGCTCGGGCTGTTCTTCACAATTGTGAGCCTAGGCGCCTTCAAAGCGATCCGTGGAATGGACAGATCGTGGATTCGATAGGCGTTGGTGAATCTGGGGCGTCGCCGGGCCGTCGATCAGAGACGCGCATCGCATATCTCATCGGGGAAGCGCCTCAAGATTCCCTCGACATCTTCCGACCGATGCTCGAGCTTAAAGCTCGCCGCTCGCTAGGCGGGCGCGCGGGCTTGCCTGTATCGCACCGCCAGTTCAAACCCCGCCCATGACCATCCCGCCGCTCGCCCCCTATCCCGCAACCCGCCTCCGCCGCCTGCGCCAGGCTGACTGGACCCGCCGCCTGGTGCGCGAAAGCCTGCTGACGCCGGCTGATCTGATCTGGTCGATGGTGGTGCATGAGGGCGAGGGTCAGCTCCCGGTGCCATCCATGCCCGGCGTCTCGCGCCTCTCGGTGGCGGACTGTGCGGCGGCCGCGAAGGAGGCCCGCGCGCTCGGCATTCCGGCCATCGCCGTCTTCCCGCACATCGACGGCGCCAAGAAGGATGCGTCAGGCAAGCTGGCGCTGGATCCGAACGGCGTGGTCGCCCGCGCGGTGAAGGCGATGAAGGACGCCGCCCCCGAGGTCGGGATCATGTGCGACGTGGCGCTCGATCCCTTCACGGACCATGGCCATGACGGCCTGCTGGAGCAGGGCCGCATCGTCAACGACGCCACTGTCGAGGTGCTGGTCGCCCAGGCGCTGATGCAGGCCCGCGCCGGCTGCGACATCCTCGCACCCTCTGACATGATGGACGGCCGCGTCGGCGCCATCCGCACGACGCTGGAGGCCGAGGGCCTCACCGACGTGATGATCATGTCCTACGCCGCCAAGTACGCCTCGGCCTTCTATGGTCCCTACCGCGAGGCCATCGGCTCGGGAAAACTGGGCGCCGGCTCAGTCGAAAACCCCGGCGACAAGAAGACCTACCAGATGGACTCCGCCAACCATGCCGAGGCCCTCCGTGAGGTGGCTCTCGACATCGCGGAGGGCGCCGACATGGTCATGGTCAAGCCGGGCATGCCCTATCTCGACATCGTCCGGCAGGTGGTCGACGCCTTCGCCATGCCCACATTCGCCTTCCAGGTCTCTGGTGAGTACGCGATGATCATGGCCGCCGCCGGAAACGGCTGGATCGACGAGGAGCGCGCCATCCTCGAAAGCCTCGGCGGCTTCAAGCGCGCCGGCGCCGCCGGCGTCATCAGCTACTTCGCCCCGAGGGCCGCGCGAATCCTCGGCGCCTAGGGCCGCCCCGCCGCGGGACTGTCCACTCGCGCGATCAGAATCCGCCCCGTCCGGGTCGCCGCCGCCGCATCGTGGTCGGCGCTGTCGGCGGTCAGCATGAACAGCGTCCGCCCGTCCGCTCCGCCCAGCATGCAGGCGAAACAAGGCTGGCCGTCGGTCTCGATCACCTCCAGCACCTCGCCGCCCTGCCCATACCGAACACACTCCGGCCCGATCGGGTTGGCGATCCAGATGGCGCCCTCGGAGTCGAGGCAGATCCCGTCCGGCACGCGCGGCGCCGTCACGGCCCAGACCCGACGGTTGGAAAGGCTCCCATCTGGCCCGATGTCGAACGCCGTCAGCGCCGCGCCCAGGCTCTCGCCCACGATCAGAGTGCGCCCATCTGGCGTGATCACCGGACCGTTAGGGAAGTGCATGTCCTCCGCCACAATCCGCACAGCGCCGGCCGGAGAGATGTAGATCAGCTTCGCAGTTGGGTGGTCGGCCAGCACGGCGGGCATCCCGCGCTCGGCGATGGCCGCATCGAGGTTGAAGCCGAAATTGCCAACATAGGCTCCGCCCACTGCATCCACGACCATGTCGTTGCAGTGATAGGTCGCGATTTTCGACAGATCGGCGTGCACCGAGATCGACCCGTCCGCCCTCCGCCGCAGCACCTGACGCTTGGTCATTGAGACAATCAGCATGTCGCCGTTCGGAAGCCAGCCAAGCCCCGAGGGCTGATCGTCGAGCGTGAACTCGGTCCGGAGATTCCCAGTCTCGGAGACCGACTTCACGGCGTGGTCATAGAAGTCGCTGAGCCACAGCCGCCCATCCCGCCAGCGCGGCCCCTCGCCGAAGTGCAGCCCTCCGGCCAGCACGCTAACCTTGCGGCTCATCGATCCCCTCCAAGGCTCGCCGACAGTCCCGCCACCGCCTGCCGCGTGGCGATCAGCGACTGCCCCAGCACCATGCCCCGCCACATGTCGGTGTCCACGTAGAATGCCGCGCGCATTTCGGCCTGGATCGCCGCGGCCTCCGGCCCGGTCGGGTCGCTCCGCGCGTGCAGCCAATTGTCGGCTCGGAGCGCATTCAACACCTGGTTGGTCTCCACCGTGCCGTACTCCAGCGCCACCCCGGTCACCTCGGCGTGCGGCAGCAGGCGGGGCGCGGCATCCAGCCAGTCGCCCGCAATCTTCGCTGAGACAGACTCCCCCGCATCGACGCTCGCCACCGCAGCCCCAAACCAGTCGCGCGCCCGTCGATACTCCGGCGCGCCTGGCCCTCTGGTGATGATCTGTTCGGCATAACCCTCCGGACCGAGGCCGGTGTGGAAGTCGAGAAAGCAGACCGACTTCGCCCCCGCCAGCCGCCCCGTCAGGATCGCCTCCAGGGTCCGCCGCGACCATGTCGGTCCGGCGCCGCCATAAAAGATGCCGTCCGGGTGGCTGTACTGACCGCCCGACATCGCCTGCACCAGGGCCGGAAACCCGTTCTCCCGCGCGTAGGCCAACAGTCGCCCGCGCGCCTCGGCCTGGGCCTCCCGCGACCAGCTGGCCGGCGTCACGGCGTCAGCCAGCGCCGTGTAGGCGCGGTTCTCCGGAAGCGGCGCCGCGAAGTCCACGAAGTTGCGGTTGAGGTCCACATTCTCGTGCGTCACCCGCCGGCTCCAGGCGAAGCCAAAAGGATTGATCGCGTGGATCAACAGGGCCGCCACGCCCTCGGGCAATCGCGCCCATTCCTGTCGCCGTAGCCAGTCCACCTGCGCGCCTGACCCGCAGTGCCCCTCGACACCGTGGGTGCCCGACACCAGAACCAACGCCGCTGGCGCATCCACCGGCCCGATCCAGGCCACATCGGTCGAAAGCTCCCCGCCGTCCGGACCGCGCTCCGGATGCGCCCAGGCCTGAAGCTCCGCCCGCGCCACCGTCGCGGCTTCCAGGAACTTGGCGCGCGCCTCTGCATAGGTCGCGGAGAAAGGCGATAGGGTCATGCTCCGGCTCCAGGCAGCCACTCGTAAAGGATCGGGTTCACCTTTTGCGGCGCCTCCTGCTGCACCCAGTGCGACACGCCCGGCAGCCGCCGGATCGTCAGGTCCCGAACATAGTCGTCGGTGCCGTCAAGCAGCTCTACGCCCAGCGCCGCATCCTCCTCACCCCAGATAATCAGGGTCGGAGTCTCGATCACCGGCCACGGTCCGCGCATTTTACCGCCCAGCCGCATCGCTGCACGGTACCAGTTGATCATCCCGCGCATGGCGCCAGGCCGCTGAGCGTCGAGGGCGTAACGGTCCAGCACTTCGGGGCCGAAGTTGGTCTTGTCCACCGCCATGCCGTGGAACGCCCGTCTGATGGCCCGAGCGTCACTCGCCGTCATCATGCGCTCGGGAATTCCGGGCATCTGGAAAAAGAACATGTACCAGGAGCGGCGAAGCTGGGCCCAGTTCCCCTTGCGCATGCTCTCCATCATCACTGCCGGATGGGGCACGTTCATGATCACAAGTCGCTCAAGCGGCCGCACCCGGTTGGTCGCGAACGCCCAGGCGAGGCCCGCACCCCAGTCATGCCCGATCAAGGTAACGGTCTCGGCGCCGCTGGCGTCGATCAGCGCGCCGACATCCTCCATCAGCCGATCGATCAGATAGTCAGCCACGCCCGCCGGCTTGGGCTCGGTCTCGCCATACCCCCTCAGGTCAGGGGCCCAGGCGCGATAACCCATCATCGCCAGCTCCGGCAGCTGGAAGCGCCAGGAAAACCGGCTCTCCGGAAATCCGTGTAGGCAGAGCGCCAGGTGCTCGCCTGATCCGGCCTCGTCTACGGCGAAGCGAAAGCCGTTGGCGTCGATGAAATGCGTGATGATGGTCATGGCCAAGTAAAGTGCGTGCTCTGAAGGTCGGATCCGGGAAGTCGGATGAGGCCCTGGTAGTTGAAGCCGATTTTCCGCAACACCGCCATCGAGGCGTGATTGTCGGGCGCCGTGATGGCCGCCAGTCGATCGATGCCCAGTTCTTCACGCGCATGCGCCAAAACGCCCGCCGCCGCCTCCGTCGCGTAGCCCTGCCCCCAGGCCGCCTCAAGGAATGCGTAGCCCACGTCTGGACAATCAAGCCCCTCTCGTCGCACCAGCCCCGCGATCCCGACGGCTAAGCCGTCCGTCTTGCACTCCGCCACCCACAGTCCGTATCCGTTGGCAAGGTAACTGGCGACCAACCGGTCCTTGATGTAGCCCAGCGCGCCCGCGTCATCGCGCACGCCCCGGTCACCGATGTAGGCCTTGAAACCGGGTGAATTGAGCTGAGCGAGGATGAAGGATGCATCCGCCATCGTCGCCTCGCGCAGCCGAAGTCGGGCCGTCTCCAAGATCACCCTCATGTACCGCGCCTCCCCGCAACCCCATCTTAACGCGCCGCCCCCACCTTGCTTCGGAATCAAGGTTAAGGCGGCTGAACCATGGCGTCGGGCGAACGGCCGATCGTCATCAAGAAAATCAAGAAAGGTGGCCACGGCGGCCACCACGGTGGCGCGTGGAAAGTCGCTTATGCCGACTTCGTGACCGCCATGATGGCGTTCTTCCTGCTCATGTGGCTGATCAACACCACCAGTCCTGAACAGAAGCGCGGTATCGCCGACTACTTCGCCCCCGCCAGCGTGTCCGAATCCACCTCCGGCTCCGGCGGAATCCTAGGCGGCACGGCGCTGGGCAGTGAAGGAGCCAAATCGGCCGGCTCCGCTGATGTGATCCAGGAACTGGCGCCCGATTCCCGCAATCCAAACCAGGGCGACAGCCGTGAGGGCAGCAAGCCTCAGAGCCCGGAAGAGATCGCCGCCGAGGCCATGAAGGAAGCACTGCGCCGCCAGGAGGCCGCCGCCTTCGCCTCCGCCGCCCAGTCGCTCCGGCAGGCGCTCCAAACGATGCCCGAGCTCGCTGAGCTTTCGAAGAACATCATCATTGACGAGACGCCAGAGGGCCTGCGCATCCAGCTGGTGGACCAAGAGGGCCGCTCGATGTTCGAGCGCGGCGCCATCCAGCCCAACGATCGTGCGCGCGTCCTGCTCCGGGCGGTCGCCAAGGTGGTTAACCAACTGCCGAACCGCATCAGCATTTACGGCCACACATCCGCAAGCGGCGCAGGTTTGAAGCCCGAGACTGACTGGTCGCTGTCGGCGGCCCGGGCCGACGCCTCCCGCCGCATACTGCAGTCAGCTTCGGTCGATGCGGATCGAGTCTATCAGGTGTCCGGCAAGGCGGCCTCAGAACCGCTCTATCCGGATGATCCCATGCTGCCCGGCAACCGGCGCATCGCCATCGTGCTGCTTCGAGAGGCGCCTGTGCTTCCGCCGGAGTCCAGCTTCTAGCCTATACTTGCGCCATGCGCCCGCATGACGCCTAATCGGTCGACAGACTCTCAGGACTCGGCGGCGACGGCCCAGTGATGCAACACTTCCCGACCCGACAGCTCCGGTTCTTCCTTACCGCGCCGTCGCCGTGCCCCTACCTGCCGGAACGGCACGAACGGAAGGTGTTCGCCCATCTTCCACTTAGCGACGGCCCTGGGGTGAACGACAGTCTCACCGCGGTCGGCTTCCGTCGCTCTCAGAACATCGCCTATCGCCCGGCCTGCGAGGCAT
>NZ_JBILUK010000204.1:0-5800 GCF_044371015.1 Phenylobacterium sp. | reverse complement strand
TCGTCGCCGCCCCGGGCAATCCCGGCATGGCCGCCCAGTGCGAGGTGCAGGACGTCGCCGTCACCGATGTGGCCGGACAGGTGGCGCTGGCCCGGAAGATCGCCGCCGACCTGGTTGTAATCGGGCCGGAATCGGCGGTCGCGGCAGGTCTCGCCGATGCGCTGGCGGCGGCCGGCATTCCGGCGTTCGGCCCCACCAAAGCAGCTGGTCAGCTGGAGAGCTCCAAAGCCTTCACCAAGGCGTTCTGCGATCGCCATGGCCTGCCGACCTCGGCCTATCGGACCTGCGAGTCGGCGGTCGAGGCGAAGGCGGCGCTGGCCCATTTCGCGGCGCCCTATGTGATCAAGGCCGACGGCTTGGCGGCGGGCAAGGGCGTGGTGATCGCGCCCACCCGCGCCGACGCGGAAGCGGCCATCGACGATGCTTTTGGCGGCCGATTCGGCGCGGCCGGCGCGCGGGTGGTGATCGAGGAGTTTCTCGAAGGCGAAATCGGCTCGCTGTTCGCGCTCTGCGACGGGAACACGGTGATGCCCTTCGGTTGGGCCCAGGATCACAAGCGGGCCTTTGACGGTGAGAAAGGCCCCAACACCGGCGGCATGGGGACCTACTCGCCGGCGCCGGTGTTCACGCCGGAACTGGTGGACCAGGTGATGGAGCGCCTCGCCAGGCCCGCCTTCGCCGGCATCGCCGCCGACGGGTCGCCCTATCGCGGTGTGCTGTTCGTGGAGCTGATGGCCACCCGCGACGGCCCCAAGCTGGTGGAGTTCAACGTCCGTTTCGGGGACCCGGAATGTCAGGTGCTGATGGCCCGGCTGGAGAGTGATCTGGTCCCCTACCTGATGGCCTGCGCGACCGGGCGTCTGCACGAACTGCCGGCGCCCGGCTGGCGGAACGACGCTGCAGTGTGCGTGGTGTTGGCGGCGAAAGGCTATCCGGAGGCCCCTGTGAGCGGCGGCGTCATCCGGCTTCCTGACGCCTTGCCCGGCGACACGATGGTGTTCCACGCCGGAACCCGCGACGACGCGGGAACCCTGCGCGCAGCCGGCGGCCGGGTGCTGAACGTCACCGCCTGGGCGCCGACTCTGAGGGCCGCACGCGATCGAGCCTATGCGGCCGTCGACAGCATCGACTTCGAGGACGGCTTTTGCCGAAGGGATATCGGCTGGCGCGCGCTGGGGTAGCGATCTCGCGACCGGGTCCCTCAGTCCGCGTTCGGCGCCTTCACCGTGAAGCCGCGCGCGCGAAGGCGATCCAGCACGCCGCGTTCGGCCAGCAGGGGGCGAAGGGGGACCAAGGCCAGGGCGTGGCCGGGCGTGTTCAACGCGGCCTCGATAGCCGCTGCGGTGTCGGCTTTGGTGCGTTCATCGTAGCTTCGACCGCCCGTCACGGCGGCCAGGCAACGCTCGTAGGTGCGTTCATTGGCCAGCGCACCGGCGACATCGCCCGCCGCCCAGGCGCGCGCGGCGGCGCGGGTGACCTCAGGCCCGGCCTCGGCCTGCGCCAGCACCTCATCGAAGCACATGCGGCCCAAGGCGTGCGGGGTCTTCAGAATTCCGGAAAGCTGAGGACCGAGGTCGTAGGTCTTTTCCACCGTTCGCACGCCCGCTTGCTTGGCCAGAAGCCGGACGAGTTTGGCGGGGTCTGAATTGGTCAGGGCGTTGCCGTCCCGATAGTCCAGCGCGAGCTGCACGCCGGCCGCCAGGGGGTTGGTGGTGGCGTAGCGCCTGGCGTCCTGGCCGAGGCGGGTGCGGGCCGCCACAAATCGCGCGCGCGTGGCCGGATCGAGTCGGTTTTCATACGGCCCGCCGGATCGCAGACGCAGCAGAGCGACGCCGGTTCCCAGCGAACCCAGGGCGCGCACCCGGATGTTGATGAAGGGCAGGATGACCACATTGGCGCCCTTCAGCCGCCGCTCGAAGATCACCCGGTCCCACTGCATCTGCTTGGGCGCGAGCGAGGGCGCGCCGAGGATGTAGACGGTTGTGTCGCCATCGCTGACCCGCCACCAGGCCGGACCCGGCAGGCGGCCGCGCACGACCAGCTCATCCACAAGCGTGGCGTTGGGATCATCAAGAACCGGCGCCGGGGCTGCAGGCGCCGAGCCTGCAGGCGTCTGGGCGGCGGCGGGCGCGGCCAGGAACAACGCAAGCAGCGAGTACAGGAAGGTTCGATGCGGAACGGCCATGGGCGCCTCGGAATCGATCTATAGACTGAAGCGCATCAACATCATGCCGATCCGCCGCCTCCCGCCCGAAATGATCAACCGCATCGCCGCCGGCGAGGTGGTGGAGCGCCCGGCCAGCGCGGTCAAGGAGCTGGTCGAGAACGCCCTGGATGCCGGCGCGACCGAGATCCTCGTCCAGGCCGACGGCGGGGGCCTGGCCCGCATCCTGGTGGCTGATGATGGCTCGGGTTTGACGGCCGCTGAACTCCCCCTGGCGGTGGAGCGGCACGCGACCTCGAAGCTCAGCCCGGATGCGGAAGGCGCCTATGATCTGCTGCGGATCGCCACCATGGGCTTCCGGGGCGAGGCTCTGCCCTCCATCGGTTCCGTGGCCCGCCTTTCGATCACCAGCCGGGCCCGGGGCCAGGCCGAGGCCAATGCCCTGCAGGTCGACGCCGGCGCGGTCGGCGCGGTGGGACCGGCCGCCTTCGCCGGACCGCACGGCGCTCGCGTGGAGGTGCGCGACCTGTTCCACGCCACGCCCGCGCGGCTGAAGTTCATGAAGTCGGAGCGGTCCGAGGCGCTGGCCATCACGGAGGAGGTCAAGCGCCAGGCCATGGCCAATCCGGCGGTCGGTTTCACTCTGGAGCTGGACGGCCGCCGCGCATTGCGCCTCCCGGCCGAGGCCGAGGGGAGTGCGGGTCGCCTCGCCAGACTGGCCGCCGTGCTGGGCCGCGAGTTCTCCGACAACGCGCTGCTGATCGACCATGAGCGCGAGGGCGTGCGGCTTTCGGGCTATGCGGGCCTACCGACCTACAACCGGGGCAATGCGGCGCACCAGCATCTGTTCGTGAATGGGCGGCCGGTGCGGGATCGTTTGCTGCAGGGGGCGCTGCGGGGCGCCTATGCTGACTTTCTGGCGCGGGACCGGCACCCGGTGGCGGCGCTCTATGTGGAGCTCGATCCGACCCAGGTTGATGTGAACGTACACCCGGCGAAGGCCGAGGTGCGGTTCCGTGATCCGGGGCTTGTGCGCGGACTGATCGTCGGCGGCTTGCGTCACGCCCTGGCCGGGGCCGGACATCGGGCGGCGACCACCGTGGCGATGGCCGCGCTCGGCGGCTTCCGGCCGGGGGGCGGTTACACGCCGCCGCCTCGGGCCAGCGGCTACTCGGCCTGGTCCGGCGGCGGATGGACGCAGCCGCCGCCCGTCGCGCAGGGCCTTCCCGGCATGGGCGAGATCAGCGCCCGGGCCGAGTTCGCCGGGATAGCGGAAGACGCCGCGCCCGCGCCGACACCGGATCTTCTGGACTTCCCGCTGGGCGCCGCCCGCGCCCAGGTGCACGAGACCTACATCGTCGCTCAGACCCGAGATGGAGTCGTGATCGTCGACCAGCACGCCGCGCATGAGCGGCTGGTCTATGAGCGCATGAAAGTGGAGATGGCGGAGGGCGGCGTGGCGCGCCAGGCGCTGCTGCTGCCCGAGGTGGTTGAGCTCGACCCCGCAGAGGCGGAGCGGGTGGTCGGCCGCGCCGAGGAGCTTTCGGGCCTCGGACTGGTGGTCGAGGCTTTCGGCCCGGGCGCCGTGCTGGTGCGCGAGACCCCTGCCCTGCTGGGCGAGACCGACATCGCGGGCCTGGTGCGCGACATCGCCGACGACCTCGGACAGCACGGCTCGGCCCTGGCGCTCTCGGAGCGGCTGCAAGAGGTCTGCTCGACCATGGCCTGCCACGGTTCGGTGCGCGCCGGACGGCGGCTTACGGCGCCGGAGATGAATGCGCTGCTGCGCCAGATGGAGGCGACCCCCCACTCGGGCCAGTGCAACCATGGCCGCCCCACCTATGTCGAACTGAAGCTGGCCGATATCGAGCGGCTGTTCGGCCGGCGATAGTCGTTCTCCTCCCCCCCTGGCGCAGCAAGGGAAAGCCCCCATTCTATGGTCCAGGCGCCCAACACAGGACACAACATGCCCCACGCCCTCAATCGCCGCGGTCTGCTCGGCGCCGCTTCCCTCGCCGCGATCGCAGCGCCCGCCGCGGCCCAGACTCCGGCGCCGACCTCGCTGGCCGGAAAGACCGTGCTGATCACCGGCGCCAGTTCCGGGTTCGGGCGGCTGAGCGCGCTGCATCTGGCCGATCTGGGGGCCACGGTGATCGCCTCGATGCGTAACCTGGATGGCGGCAAGCGGCCCGACGCGGTCTCCCTGTTGGCCGAGGCCAAGGGCAAACCGGGCAAGGTGCATCTGGTGGAGATCGACGTCACCAAGCCCGACCAGGTGGTGGCCGGCGTCGCGGCGGCCGAGCGGATCGCCGGCGGCGGGCTGGACGCGGTGCTCTCCAACGCAGGCATCGGCGGGGCGGGCCCTATCGAACTGCAGGACGAGATCGCGCTGGAGACCCAGTTCCAGACCAACCTGCTGGGCAGCCTGCGGGTGGCGCGGGCGGCGTTGCCGGCCATGCGGGCGAAGAAGGCCGGGCTGATCATGCCGGTCTCGTCTCAGCTGGGGCGGATCGTGATGCCCAACATCGGCGCCTATTGCTCATCCAAGTGGGGGCTGGAGGCGGCGTTCGAGGCCCTGGCCTATGAGCTCGCGCCCTTTGGCGTGGAGGTCACGATCATTCAGCCGGGCGGTTATCCCACCCGCATCTGGGAGAGCGGCGGCCGGGCGGCCGAGGCCATGTTCGCCCGCAATGAACCCGCCCGCATGGCGGCCTACGCCACCTCCGTGGCCCAGACCCGCGCCATGATGACCGGTCCGCGCAACACCGACCCGAAAGACGTGGCGCGCGCCGTGGCCGAGCTGATGGCCATGCCTTTGGGTCAGCGCCCGCTGCGCCGCCCGGTGCATCCCAACACGGCGGTGACTGTCGCGGTCAACAAGGCCCTGGCCGGGATCCAGGCGCAGGTGCTCGGCCAGGGCCCCTACGCGCCCTGGCATGCCGCGGTCGTAGGCTAGGCGCTACTCTGCGGCGTCTGCAGCCGCCTTTTTGAGGTCCGGCGCGTTGGGCGAGCGCATCGCAACGCCGCCCTCCATGCCGGCCTTGAGCGCTGCGGCGGCGCCTTCGTGCGACATGATCTTGGAGAGCACCGCCTGTCCGGCGCGCTCGAACCACTCGCGGTTGTCGATCACGTACTGGCGTGAGGTGCGATAGCCTTCCAGGAGGCCGTTGATCTCCGGGATCACATAGCGGGCGACCAGGTCCCAGCTCCGCGCGGTGTTCTCGCGGTTGGCCCAGTCGTGCGCAAAGCCCAACACTGTCCCGAATCCGCCCGCCGAGGCGCTGAGCTTGCGGATCGCCGCGATCAGGTCGTCAGGCGTGCCGATCACGGCGGCGGCGCCGTCCACGAAGGCGGTCTGGTCGACAGCCTCGTCGGGGCTCTTGAACACCGCGGCGCCGGGCCGCATCAGCGTGCCGACCGTGTACTCATTGTGCCAGTGCATCAGACCCGGGCCGGCCTGGGCGCGGGCCTCCTCGCGGGTCTCGGCGATGTGCCAGCTCATCAGCACGCGCCAGTTCTTGCGGTCGACGACCTGCCCGTACTTGGCCGCCGCCTGCTCGGCGAAGCCCCATTGGGTGGGCAGCGCCGCCAGTCCCTGGTCGGAGTTGGAACCGATGGAGAGCACGCCCATCCCGT
>NZ_JBILUK010000203.1:0-5879 GCF_044371015.1 Phenylobacterium sp. | reverse complement strand
TGTCCGGCGGCATGGTCGACGAGACCGGCTACCTCAACGAACTCGACATGATCGCCGATAGCGGCATCACGCCGGCTGAGCGGCTGATCGAGCTCTACGAGACCCGCTGGGCCGGCGATGCGGGCCGGGCTTTCGAGGACTTTGCGTACTGATCCCGCATCGTGGGGCGATCCGCCGCACTCGCCTCTCAGTTGAATCCAATTGTCGTCCAGTTAGGGAGGGCGCAGCGTCGGTTCGACACTCTGGAACCTTGGGGATCCACCATGCGTAAACTTTTGCTCGGCCTCGGCGCGCTGGTCGCTCTGGCTGCTACGCCCGCCTCGGCGGTGACTATCACGTTCAACAATGCGACGTCGTGCGTGGGTTTGTGCGGCAACAACCTGTCCGGCCCTAACGGGCTCATCGATCAAGGATTCGGCGACACCGCCAATGTGAATGTGACCTACAGCGGCGTGGGGTCGAATCCAGAATCTTCGCTGCGCTTCTGGAACGGCGGCTACAGCGGTTCGGACGCTGTCTGGACCAACAGTGGACGGGGGCAGATTCGCTTCGACGTGTTGACTCCCGGCGTCCTAAAGCTGGTGAGCGTGGATTTCGGCGGATATTTGAACAACCCTAGCCGGAGCATCGCCTACGACGTGTACGATCTGAGCTTGACCAACTTGGTCTCCGGCTCGGTCAATCCGCCCGCGCTTTCGATGGCGACGGTTTCGTTCGGCCAGACGAGCACGACAGGCCTGATATTCCAGTTCGGCCCCGACGCCTACGCCGGTGGCGTTCAGAACATCGTCTACGAATTCACCCCGGGCGGGACCATTGTTCCGGAGCCGGCCACCTGGGCCCTGATGATTGGCGGCTTCGGCGCGGCCGGGACGATGCTGCGTCGCCGGCGCGCGCTGGCGGCCTGATCGGCTCGCAAGGTTTCGAAGCGCCGTCCGCCTCCCGGCGGGCGGCGTTTTCGCATTTGACCGAACTCAACGTTGGGGAACGCTTGACGTGGTCATCTCAGGCGCCGAAGTAGCCACGCGACCGGTGAGAAGGCTCTCCCCATGCCCACCAAGCTTCCGAAGTACGCCCACTGGGTCGCCGAGCGGCGGTTCCTGGTCGACGCCAAGGCCCTGCCGTCCCTGGAACTGGGAACCGCACGGCGGATCGAGGACATCTATATCGAGGGCGGCCGCCTTCGCCTTCGGGCCATCACGGAACTGGCCACTGGCGAGAAGACCTTCAAGCTGGCCAAGAAGTATGCGCCCGACAACCCGCTGATCGGCCCGATGGCCAATCTCTACCTCACAGAGGAAGAGCACGCCGTGATGGCCAAACTGCCGGGCGCGCGGCTCTCTAAGCTGCGACACAGGGTCGGCGGCTTCACCGTCGATGTGTTCGAAGGCGCTCTGAAGGGCCTGGTCACCGCCGAGTGCGAGGCCACCAACCGCATGGCAGCGATGCGCGTCGAGATTCCCACATGGTGCATCCGCGAGGTGACCAGCGACGTCGCCTACACAGGCGGCGAACTCGCCCTGGCCGACGCGCCGCCCAAGGAATAGCCCCCCTCTGTCCCCCCGGAACAAGTCCGGGGGGCCACCTCCCCCGATCCGCGCTTCGCGCTGGGGGAGGACCAGACACCTTCATCCTCCCCACGGGGGGAGGGGCGCCACGCGGAGCGTGGTGGAGGGGGCCGCCACCCCAACCACCCCCCGCTTGCCGCCCGCTCTGGCCCATGGTCTCTAGCGGCCAGACACGCGCGCCGGGGGGACGTGGGTCGCAGCCGCCTCCGCCCGCACGCCCCTAAGCCAAGGCGAGGCCACCCGGCATGGATCCCATCGTTCTGATCGGCGTGATCATCACCTTGGCCACCGGCGTCCCGGTCTTCCTGCAGATGCGCCGGAACCATCCGCGCGGGCTGATGGTGCTGTTCTTCGCCGAGATGTGGGAGCGGTTTTCCTACTACGGGATGCGCGGAATCCTGATCTTCTACCTGACCCAGCACCTCTTGTTCGACGACGAGGTCGCGGGCGCGCAGTACGGCTCCTACACCTCGCTCGTCTATCTGACGCCGCTGCTGGGCGGCCTGCTGGCCGACCGGTATCTGGGCACCCGCAAGGCCATCGCGTTCGGCGCCTTGTTGCTTGTGGCCGGCCACCTGACCATGGCGATCGAGGGCCAGCCTGCTCGCCAGACTCTCATCCATGCCGGCCAGTCCTATGAGGTCGCGATCCAGGGCCGCATGGAGGCGCGGGAGGTGCGTCTGGTGGTCGGTGATCAGCCCTACGTCTTCTCGGCGGACGCGGCGGGAGGCCTGGTCATCGAAGGCTTGCCCGCCACGGCGCCGCTGCCGGCGACGCTGCCCAAGGGCTCCTATGAGTTGAAGAGTCAGATCGATCCGCTCGGCGTCAACGCCTTCTACCTGGCGGTCTCGCTGATCATCATGGGCGTAGGGTTTCTCAAGCCCAACATCTCGACGATCGTTGGCCAACTCTATCCGGAGGGCGATCCGAGGCGGGATTCCGGCTTCACCCTCTACTACTACGGCATCAACCTGGGCGCCTTCTGGGCGTCGGTTTTGTGTGGCCTGCTGGGTCAGCAGGTGGGCTGGTGGGCGGGCTTCGGCCTGGCCGGGGTCGGCATGCTGGCCGGCTTCATCGTCTTTGTGTGGGGCAAGCCCCTGCTGGAAGGCAAGGGCGAGCCGCCCGAACCCGCCCGGCTGGCGGAGAAGATCGCCGGCCCCCTCAATCGCGAGTGGCTGATCTATCTCGGCGGGGTGCTCGGTGTGATCCCGGTGTGGTTCCTGGTGCAGCACCACGACATCGTCGGTGTCGCTCTCACCGCCGCGACCGCGGCGTCGCTGGCCTTCATCGCCTGGTTCATCGCCACACAGTGTAACAAGGTCGAGCGCGAACGCATGTTCCTGGCCATGGTGCTGATCTTCGGCTCGGTTGTGTTCTTCACCCTGTTCGAACAGGCCGGCACCTCCCTCAACCTGTTCGCCGCCCGCAATGTCGACCTGATGGGCATCAGCGCCGCCCAGACCCAGTCGTTCAACGCCGGCTTCATCCTGGTCCTGGCGCCGCTGTTCGCCGCGCTTTGGGCCTGGCTCGGCGCCCGCAACCGGATGCCCAACCCGACTCTGACCTTCGGCTATGGCCTGATCCTGGTGGGCCTGGGTTTTCTGGTCGTGGTCTGGGGCAGAGGGATGGCCGTCGACTACCAGATGCCGCTCATGATGCTGGGCCTGCTGTACCTGCTGCACACCATTGGCGAGCTGTTTCTCTCGCCCGTTGGCCTCTCGCAGATCACCAAGCTCAGCGTCGCCAAGATCGTCTCCTTCATGATGGCGGTCTGGTTCCTGGCGTCCTCCATCGCCCAGTTCCTTGGCGGGATGATCGCCGGGACCATGGGAACCGCGACCGTCGGCGGCCAGGTTCTCGATAGCGCGGCCGCCTTCGCCGCCTCTATGGAGGGCTTCAACACGCTCGGCTGGGCCGGCGTCGGCTGCGGCTTGGCCTTCGTGGCGCTCAGCTTCCTGATCAAGGGCTGGTCACACGGCGCAGACGGCAACTAGGCGTGCTTCCCCGGACCTTGTTCATTCCGCTGGAATCATCTCAGGCGGGTCATAAAATTAGCAAAATCAGTAGATTAGAACATCGCTCCGCACTAAGGCCGGCTCCCGTTTTTCGGAAGACGCTCTAAGATCCGAAGCTTTTGCGAACGCGGTCCGAAACGCCCCGCCCAAACTGCTGATCGTGGCGGCCGATCCGGTTCTCCCTCCCGTCAGGGTGCGGAACCGCCGGAGTCATCCGGTCGGGCGCGTCAGATGCCGGAACCCGGGACTAACTCTCAAACAGGATCGGTCAGTAGCTCCAGCGCAGCCGCGCTGTCACCGTGCGCGCCGCGCCCGGCGCGATCCACACGTTGCTGAACGAGCTCTCCAGATAATAGGTGTCGAACAGGTTCTCGATATCGAGGTGCGCCGAGAGCCGTTCGGTGACCTGGTATCCGAGGTTTACGCGCGCGGTCACATAGTCCGGGAGCTCGAAGCCGCTGGCCACGTCGTCACCCGGCCGTTCGCCGACATAGACTAGGCCCCCGCTGACCGTAATTTCGCCCGCCCCCTCCTGGCCCGATCGCCATGTCCCGAACATGGCGGCCGAGTGCTTGGGCACGTTGCTGAGGCCGCTGCCCGCCAGGAACGCGCGGGTGTCCTTGGTGATCTCTGCATCGGTCAGGGCGTAGACGGCGGTGAGGGTCAGGTTGCGGTCAAGAGCGAAGTTGAGATCGGCCTCAAAACCCTGGCTGCGCGCTTCGCCGGCCGGGGTCGAGAAGCCAGGATTGGCCGGATCGTTGACCAGCACGTTTTCCTTCTCGATGCGGAAGATCGACGCCGTGCCGGTCAGGCGTCCATCCATCAGGGCGTACTTGACGCCCGCCTCGAGCGCCTCGCCACGCTCGGCGGCGAAGGCGCCGCCTGTCGCGTCGGCGCCCTGATTGTAGCGGAATGAACGCCCCCAACTGGCATAGGCCGAGAAGGTCTCGCTGGGCGACCAGGTGAAGGCCGCGCGCGGCGAGGTTTCCGATGGCGACTGGCGCGTCACGGCGCCGTTTCGGAAATTGGTGTTGGTCTGGCGGATCCAGTCGTGCCGCAGGCCGACCAGGATGCTGAACTCGCTGCCCAGGGTGATCAGGTCTTGAACATAGATGCTCTCGCCGCGCAGCTCCTCCAGGATGTCCTGGTTCAGCGGCGCTGTGGGCTTGGGCTGGCCATAGACAGGGCGCAGCACGTCGATCGCATAGGGATTGGCCGCGGTCGGATTGAAACGGAAGAAGATACGCCTCTGGTCGAATGTGAAGGCGTCGGCGCCGACGCGGATCTGGTGCTCCGTCCCGCCGGCGGTGAAGCGGCCGCTCAGCTCCGCGCGTCCCGAGAGGTCGTCCCAGAAATAGTCGTGAATTCGCAGCTGGCGGCGGAGTTGAGTTCCGACGAGAACAGAATTGTGCGTCGACTGCCCGACGAAATCGCCGTCCCGGTACTGGACCCCGGCTTCCAGGGCTAGGTTGTCGGCGAGCGCCCAGGTCAGGGAGCCCTGGTGCTGCCAGGTTCGCTGCTTGATGCGCCCGTCGTTGGGTTCGCCCAGGAATCGGTCGCGGGGGAGGGCCCTGCCGTCGCCGTTGATCGCCACCAGACCGCGGTCGTGCACAAAGTCCACATCGGCGTACTCCAGCTGATAGAGCAGACTCAGCGACTCGGTCGGCCGCCAGGCCAAAGATGGCGCGAGGAACAGCCGCTCCGACCCGACAAAGTCGCGGAATCCGTCGGTCGCCTGGTAGGCGCCCACCAGCCGGACGCCAAGATCCGACCCCAACGGCCCGCCAAGATCGACCACGCCGCGGCGGGTGTCGTGGCTTCCGTATCCCGCTTCGAGCGCGGCGTGCATTACATCGCGAGGCGCCTTTGTGACGATGTTGATCGAGCCGCCGGGCTCTCCCTTGCCGGATAGAGCCGACGCCGGCCCCTTCAAGACCTGGAAGGACTCGATACTGGCCACATCACGCCGCGGGTTGAAGCCGCGATTGGCGGTGAAGCGGTTCACCAGGAGGTCCGGGCCCTGGTTGATGTCCCCTGAGAAGCCGCGGATCGCATAGGCGTCCCAGGCGCCGCCGAAGCTGTTCTGCCGCGCCATGCCGCCCGCGTAGTCGAACAGGTCCGAGAGGTTGGCGATGCCGCTCGCCTGGATCAGGGTCTCATCGAGCACCCGCACATTTTGCGGCAGCCGCAAGGTCTCGATCTCCAGCCCGTTGATGCTGGCGTTCGCCAGTCGCGAGCCGGTCACCACCACGGCCTCGACTTCGGCTTCCGCTGTTTCGGCCTGGACCTGTCCCGC
>NZ_JBILUK010000035.1:0-19958 GCF_044371015.1 Phenylobacterium sp. | reverse complement strand
CGCAGATCGTGCGGCATGATCGTCCTCCTCGGCGTTTCTTGACGCCAAGGTGAGGTCGGCTTCCGTTGACGTCAAGGCGACCACCTTACGAAACCCGACCTAGTGTCAGGCTGGCGCGAGCTCTCCCGCCAGCGCCCGCTCGATCAGCGCGACCGTGCGGTCGATCCCGAAGATCGCCACGAAGCTACCGAACCGCGGCCCCTGGCTCTGGCCCAGCAGCACCTCGTAGAGCGCGGCGAACCAGGCCCGCAGCGGTTCGAAACCCGCGGCCTTTCCGGCCTCGAACACCTCGTTCTGGATCGCCTCGGCGTCGGCCCCGGCCGGCAGCGCCTTGAGCCGTGCGACCAGATCGGCCATGGCCGCCGCCTCCCGCGCATCGGGCGCGCGAAAGCGCTTCGCGGGCTTCACGAAGTCCTCGTAATTGTGGATCGCAGAGCCCGCCAGACGGTCCAGCAAAGGCTCGCTCTCCGGCGTCGCGCCCGGCAGATACCGCCGCAGGAACGCCCACAAGAGGTCCTTGGTCGCGGCGTCGGCCGCCGAGACCAGGTTGAGCAGCAGGGAGAAGCTGACCGGCGAGCCCTTGGCCGGCGGCGCCGCCTGGTGGACGTGCCAGGCGGGATTGTCGATCTGCGGCGCGTTCTCGCCCTCGGCGACCTTGCGGTTCAGCGCGTCGAGCTGCTGCAGATATTCGTCGGTCGCCTTGGGGATCACGTCGAAGAACAGCCGCTTGGCCGACTTGGGCGACTGATACATGTAGTAGGTGAGGCTCTCGGGCGCGCCATAGCGCAGCCACTCCTCGATGGTCAGGCCGTTGCCCTTGGACTTCGAGATCTTCTGATTGTTCTCGTCCATGAACAGTTCGTAGTGGAACGCCTCCGGCGGCTCGGCGCCCAGCGCTTTGACGATCCGGTTCGAGACCCGGACCGAATCCACCAGGTCCTTGCCCGAGGCTTCGAAGTCGACCTTCAGCGCCGTCCAGCGCGCCGCCCAGTCCGGCCGCCACTGCAGCTTCACATGCCCGCCCGTGACCGGAACCTCGGTCTTGGCGCCGTCCTCATCGGCGAAGACGATCGTGCCCTTGGCGAGGTTGCGCTCCAGGGTCGGCGCCTGCAGCACCCGCCCGGTCGTTGGGCTGATCGGAAGGAAGGGCGAATAGGTCGCTCGCCGCTCTTCGCCCAGCGTCGGCAGCATGATCGCCTGGATCGCGTCGAACCGCTCCAGCATGCGTAGCAGGACGTCATCGAACCGGCCCGACCGATAGGTCTCCGTCGAGCTCATGAAGGTGTATTCGAAGCCGAAGCCGTCGAGGAAGGCGCGCAGCCGGGCGTTGTTGTGGTGGCCGAAGCTCTGGTGCTCGCCGAACGGGTCTCGAACCGAGGTGACCGGCTTGTCGCGATCCTCCTCCAGCATCGCCCGGTTCGGTACGTTGTCCGGGATCTTCCGAAGACCGTCCATGTCGTCGGAAAACACGATCAGCGTGGTGGGGATCGCGTCCTCGGTCAGGGCGCGGAAGGCCGTGCGCACGATGGTCGGCCGGGTCGCCTCCCCGAAGGTGCCCAGGTGGGGAAGGCCCGAGGCGCCATAGCCGCATTGGAAGACCACCGGCTCGGACAACGCAGGGAGTTCCCGCACGGCCTCGGCGAACTTGCCCTGGCCGAACAGCACGGCGGCCAGATCGCGTTCACCATCGGTCAGGCGCAGGCGCGTGATCCGGTCGAGCAGCAGGCGCGCCTGCTCGAACGGCCAGCTGCGCGCCTCGCGGGCGGCGTGGGAGAGTCCCGTCAGGGTGTGGCCTTGCAACATGGGGCGCGGCGTAGCCCCCACGCTCCGCAGGCTCAAGCCGAAACGCTTCGAAATGTCATGCGGCGGGTCTAGGACTGTCACGCAATCCTACCGGAATCGGCGCGACATGACCCACAGCCTCCAGACCGACCGCCGCCGGCTGATCCTGCAGGCCTCGGCGCTGGCCGGCGCGGCCTTGACCCCCGCCGCCTGGACGTCGGCTGTGGCCCAGGCGCGGCTGCCGGAGGATCCGTTCCGGCTCGGTGTCGCGTCAGGAGAGCCCGAACCCGACGGCGTGGTGCTCTGGACGCGGCTCGCGCCCCGGCCGACCGAACCCGGCTTCGGGATGGGGTCGGCGCCTGTGCGCGTCGGCTGGGAGATCGCTGAGGACGAAAGCCTGAAGCGCGTGGTGCGGCGCGGGCGGACGCTGGCGGTGGCGGAGGCCGGGCATTCAGTGCATGTCGAGGTCCAGGGCCTCGAGCCCGACCGCTGGTACTGGTATCGCTTCGTCGCCGGCGGATACTCCAGCCCGGTCGCCCGCACGCGCACCGCGCCCCTGCCGGGCGCGACACCGGATCGCCTGAAGGTGGCCTTCGCCTCCTGCCAGAAGTGGGAGGACGGCTACTACGCCGCCCATGCCGGGATCGCCGCCGACGCGCCCGACCTGGTGCTGTTCCTGGGCGACTACATCTACGAGCGGAAGCCGTCGGACAGAGCCCTGCGTCGTCACCCGGAGGGCGAGGCGGCCGACCTCGCCGGCTATCGGCTGCGCCACGCCTGGTACAAGGCCGACCCCGACCTTCAGGCCGCCCACGCTGCGGCCCCCTGGCTGGTCACCTGGGATGATCACGAAGTGGCCAACGACTACGGCGGCGACGCGGCGGGCGCCGAGTCGGGTCCGGCCTTCCTGGCCCGACGCGCTGCCGCCTATCAGGTCTACTACGAGAACATGCCGTTGCGCCGTCGCAGCCGCCCAGTCGGCCCGGCCATGAGCCTCTATCGCTCGCTTGGCTGGGGCGATCTGGCCGCGCTCGACATGCTGGACACCCGCCAGTATCGCCCCGCGCCCACCTGCCTCGCCGAAATCGACCCCAAGGATTCCAAGCGCATCCCGGCCAACTGCGCCGAACGCGACGCGCCCGCGCGATCCCTGCTCGGCGCGACCCAGGAAGCCTGGCTGCACCGTCGGCTCAGGTCGAGCCCGGCCCGCTGGAACCTGATGGGCCAGCAGTACCTGATGGGTCCGCTCGGCCTCGACAAGGGCCAGGTCAGCAACGACGGCTGGGACGGCTACGTCCAGACCCGCCGCCGGCTTATGGAGACCTGGCGCGACCACAGGGTCTCCAACCCCGTGGTGCTGGGCGGCGACATACACACCTTCTTCGCCGGCGATCTGGCTTTGAAGCATGGCGACCGGCCCGTCGCCACCGAGTTCGTCGGCGGTTCGATCAGCTCCAAGGGCATCGAGAACAGGAACCTCGGCCCCCTCAGATTCTTCAACCCCCATCTGAAGTACGCCGAGGGCGAGACGCGGGGCTATGGCCTGATCGAGGTCGGACGCGACGCCGCCCGCATCGCGTTCCGTGGCGTCGCCGACGCCACGGTGCGCGGCTCGCCGGTCCGTGACATCGCCGCCTTCGCCATCGCCTCGGGCGAGGCGGGCGTGAAACCGGCCTGAGCCGCCATGGGGCCTGTGCTTCTGCTCGCCGCCGTCATGGCCGTCGACCTGCCCGCCGCCGAGGTCATCCGCCGCTATCCGGCTGAGGAGGCCCGCCAGGGCGTCGCCGCCGACGCGCGGCATCTCTACGCGGTCGATAACAGCCGGATCGGAAAGTACGACAAGGCTACGGGCGCCAAGGTCGGCGCCTGGTCCGGCGACCCGGATCGCTTTCCGCACATCAACGCCTGCGTAATGGTGAAGGCCGAACTGGTCTGCGCCGCCTCCAACTATCCTGATGTCCCGATGACCAGTTCGGTCGAGGTGTTCGATCCTCGCCGCATGGTCCATCTGCGCTCCATACCGCTCGGCCAGCAGTCGGGCTCGCTCACCTGGGTCGAATGGCGCGACGGCGCCTGGTGGGCGACCTTCGCCAATTATGACGGGCGCGGCGGCGAGCCCGGGCGCGGCCATCAGTACACGCGCTTCGTGCGCTTCGACTCGCAATGGCGCGCCACCGGCGGCTGGAGCTTCCCGGCCGCGGTCACCGCCCGCTTCGCGCCGATGAGCTCGTCTGGCGGGGCCTGGGCGCGCGACGGGCGGCTCTATGTCACCGGTCACGATCACGCCGAACTCTATGTTCTGGCCTTACCGAAAGGCGGCGCGACACTCGATCACCTGGCCACCATTCCCGCCGCCATTGAGGGCCAGGCGATCGCCTTTGATCCCGGGTCGCCCCGCGTGCTCTATGGGATCAGCCGGGCGCGGCGCGAGATCGTGGCGCTCAGGCTGCCGCCCGTGGAGCCCCGATGATCCGACGCGCCGTCCTTACCGTCCTCGCCCTGGCCGTGCTTTCCGGCTGCGCCCCGGCCAAGCCGCCGGAGCGGCCGGAGATCGTGTTCTCGATCCTCTCGGCCGAAAGCCAGGCCAGTTCCGAAGCCGACTGGCAGCCGTTCCTGGACGACATGGCCAAGGCGCTGGGTCGGCCCGTAAAGGCCTACTACGGCTCCAACTACACCGCGCTGATCGAGGCCATGCGCTTCAAGCAGACCGATCTCGGCTGGTTCACCAACCAGTCCGGACTGGAGGCCGTGCGCCGCGCCAACGCCGAGGTGTTCGCCCGCTCAGTGAACCCCTCGGGCGTCGACGGCTATGAGGCGGTGATCCTGGTCAAGTCGGGGTCCGGCCTGACGCTCGACAAGGTGCTGGCCTGCGACAGAAGTCTCGACTTCGGGATGGGTGATCCGAAGTCCACCTCCGGCACGCTTGCGCCGATGACCTATCTCTTCGCGCCGCGAAAGATCGACCCGGCCAACTGCTTCAAGACCGTCCGCTCGGCCAATCACGAAACCAACCTGTTCTCGGTCGCAGGTGGTCTCCTGGGCGCCGCGACCAACAACACCGCCTCGATGGATCGCCTCAAGCTGCTCGACACCGACATGGCGCGGCGGACGCTCGCCAATGTCGAGATCATCTGGCGCTCACCGCGCATCCCCGAAGACCCGCTGGTCTGGCGCAAGGACTTCGACCCCGCCCTGCGCCAGAAGATCGCCGCGTTCATGTTCGGCTACGGCGTCGGCGACACGCCGGAGGCGGCCCGTCAGCGCAAGGTGCTGGAGCGCATCCAGACCCTCCCGTTCAAGCCCGCCAACGACAGCCACCTGATCCCGGTGCGCGAGATGGAGGCCACGGGTCAGTTGATCGCCGCCCGCAACTCGGGCGACGCGGCGGCCGTCGCCAAGGCCGAGGCCGCCCTGGCCGAGGTCGCGAAGGAACGCGCCGCGCTTCAGCCCTGAGGTCTATCGTCCTCATCTCCGGTCTTGTCGTCGGCGGCGCTCGGAACGGCGAAGATCAGGCGCCCATTCGGTCGAGCCAGAGCTGGTTGAGCTGCCAGATGGACCGTTCCAGGGGCGATAGCCGGCCCTGCTGCGTCAGTGGCGCGTTCAGTCCACGCCAGACCAGGTCATTGGCCTCGATATCCTCGGCATGGATATGGGCGAAGGCCGCTGCAGAGCCTTCGATGATCGCCTCGCGTGCGGGCAGGTCCCGCGAGGAACGCGGCAGGCAAAGGTGGATGTTGAGGGTCAGTCGTCCGGCGCCGTGTGGCGTGACCTGATACCAGGCGACGCCGCCGGAGAAGGTCAACAGCATGAAGTGGGGAAACACCACCGCCGCAACGATGTCTCGACGCTGAGACTCGGTCAGACCGGGGATCAGTTCCGGGCTTGTCGTCTGGTGATGAGCGGCGGCCGGCATATGCAGTATCGACCAGGGACCGTCGCTGTCCGGGACGGATGAGTCGGCCGCATGGAAATCAGGCTCGAGGCTTTGAGCGTGCGTGCCGGTGTGGTGGTAGGCCTCCATGAAGTTCTCGACGAGGACCTTCCAGTTCCAGTCGCTCTCCCAGGTCAGGGTTCGAACGACCTCCAGATCGGCGAGTTTGAAGTTCGCGAAATAACGCGCGTAGGTCTCGATCTGGGGTGCGAGCGGGGCGGCGCCGGGATCCAGGTTGGCCAGCACAAAGCCCTCCCAGATCTCGGTCCGGATTTGCGGCAGGGCGCAATCCGCTTCCTCAAGGGCCTCTGCGCTCTCCATCAGCGGGGCCCGCACGAGCCGCCCGGACGTGTCGTAGGCCCAGGCGTGATAGGGGCAGGTGAAGAGCTTGCGGCGGCCCGAGACCGGCGCGATGTCAGCGGCCCTATGCCGACAGACCCGCGACAGCACCCGCACCTCGCCGTCGGTTCCGTGAACCACCATGACCGGCTGGCCGGCGAGGTCGAGGCTCAGATAGTCGCCGGGTTCGGGAATCTGGTCGAGCCGCGCCAAAGGAATCCAGCTGCGCCGCAGAATCCGCTCAAGTTCCAGCGCGTATACGGTTTCGCTGACATAGGCGGCCGGCGGCAGGGTCCAGGCGCGCTCCAGCGGCAGTCGGGCCCGCGCCGCGGCCTCGGCGCTGATCCCGAGTGCAGTTGTCTCAGTCACAGCCATCCGTCACGCTCCCGATGGATCGGTGAATCTGCCGAACTTCGCCCGCATTTCCCGCCTTGTCCGTCCCAAGCGCGGCCCTACCCGACAACTCCAGCATCATGCAGGCGGCCGATCTCAGTGGATGGTAGGCCCAGAACGTCGGCGAGCACCTCGTCGGTGTGCTGACCCAGGCGCGGGGCGGGCTGGACCGGCAGGCGGTCATCCTGCGGAATGGAGCCCATGGCGCCGGGCGTCGGATAGGACATGCCGCTAGGCCCTTTGACCGTCTCGAACACCGGGTTGCCCTTGTAGAGGCGTGTGTCGTCGAGGGCGTTTTCGAGGGCCTGGTACGAGCCCCACGTCACGCCCCCGGCGTCGAAGGCAGGGGTCAGTTCGGCGGCGGTGCGGACGGCGAAGGCGGCGTCGAAGATCGCGCCCAGGCGGTCGCGGTGGGCGAAACGCAGACCTTCGTCGGTGGCGAAGGAGACGCCGAGCTCGGCTTCCAGCGCGGCCACCTGCGGATTGATCGCCAGGGCGTCCAGCGCCTTGGACCACTGCTTGGGCGTGATCGCCAGCACCATCAGCTTGACGCCGTCCTTCGTGGTGAAGTCGCGGCCGAAGGCGCCGAAGACGTCGTTGCCCATGCGCGGGCGCTGGCGGCCGGTGTCGAGCGCCTCGGCCACGAAGCCGAGATTGGCCATGGTGGCGGCGCCCACATCGGAAAGGGGAAGCCGGATCTCGCGACCCTTGCCGTCCCGGGTGCGGGCGAGAAGCGCGGAGACCAGGGCGAAGGCCCCATAGGCGCCGGTGAGCAGATCCCACGCCGCAAGGACGTGGTTGACGGGCCGCGGGTCGTCGGCCGGGCCCGTCATCAGCGGCAGGCCGAGCGCGGCGTTGATGGTGTAGTCCATACCCTGGGAACCGTCGGCCCATCCCATGACCCGCATGCAGATCAGGTCTGACCGGAGGGCGGACAGCTTCTCATAGGAAAGGAAGCCCTCGACCGGGAAGTTGGTGACGAAGAGGCCGCCCTGTTCGCCGGGCGCGGCCGCCAGGGCCTGGGCGATCTCGCGACCCCGGGGGCTGGAGAGGTCGATGGCCACCGACTTCTTGCCCTTGTTGAGCGCCTCCCAGTAGAGACTCTCGCCCGAGGGGGCGAGCGGCCAGCGGCGGAAATCGGGGCCGCCGCCGATGTTGTCGAACCGGATCACCTCGGCGCCCATCTGGGCCAGATAGAGCGCACAGGTCGGCGCCGCGACGAACGCCGCGCCCTCAACGACCCGGAGGCCCTTCAGCAGATCGTACATTTGGTCCTCGTGACTTCCTTCCACGAGCCACACGAACGGCTCTCAGGATCTCGCCCTCTCCTCCGCTCCTTCCGGCGAAAGCCGGAATCCAGTGGCTTAGGCATCACCTCTGGGGATGAATCTGGGTCCCGGCTTTCGCCGGGATGAGCGGGTTTGAGAAAAGCGACTTCGCAAGACTCGTGGGGTTCGTCGATCTTTCTATTCGGTCTTCAGGCAACGAGCGCGGTGACTTCGGCGACCTCTTCCGGGGTGAGGCGCCATTCGGCGGTGGCGGCGTTGGCGCGGACCTGATCAGGGGTCGTGGCGCCGGCGATGACGGAACTCACCACCTCATGGCCGAGCAGCCAGGCGAAGGCGAGTTCCAGGATCGTGTGGCCGCGGGCGGCGGCCCAGGCTTCGAGCGCCTCGACCTTGTCGAAGTTGGCGTCGCTCATCGCCTGAGCGCCGCGCGCGCCCCAGGCGGCGAGGCGGGTGCCCTCGGGCGGGGGTGCGCCGCGCTTGTACTTGCCCGACAGTAGTCCGGAGGCCAGCGGGAAGAACGGCAGGAAGCCCAGGCCGAAGTGCTCGCAGGCCGGCAGCACCTCGGCCTCCACACCGCGCTCCAGCAGCGAGTAGAGGTTCTGGGCCGAGATGAAGCGGCTCTGGCCGGAGGCGGTCCAGTCTGCATCGGCGATCTGCCAGCCGGTATAGTTGGAGCAGCCGAGGTAGCGGACCTTGCCCTGGCTCACGAGATCATCCAGCGCCCGAAGGGTCTCATCGACCGGGGTGTCGGCATCAGGCTGGTGGTGCTGATAGAGGTCGATGTAGTCGGTCTTCAGCCGGGTCAGGCTGTCCTCCACCGCACGCATGATCCACTTGCGCGAGCCGCCGCGCCGCTTGGGGTCGCCGCCGATCTGCATGCCGAACTTGGTCGCCAGGACGATCTCGTGGCGGCGCTTGCCCAGCGCCTGGCCCAGGAATTCCTCCGACTTCGTGCCGCCGTAGATGTCGGCGGTGTCGAACAGCGTGATGCCCGCGTCTATGGCCGCGTCGACCACCGCCTGGGTCTGGGCCGCGTCGATCCGCATGCCGAAGTTGTTGCAACCCAGGCCCACGACCGAGACCTTGAGGCCGGAATTGCCGAGCCTGCGCACCTTCATCGCGTTCTCCCTATCAAGGCTACCAGAGCGTTCACTCTCTTCCTTGGCGATATCGCAAGCCCAGCGTCGTTAACACCCTAAGCATAACGCAAGGACCGGGACCGCCTCCCATGCGCCTCGTCACCATCGCCAGTCTCGCCGCTTCCGCCGTCCTCGGCCTGGGGGCCCTGTTCGTGGCGCGCATCGCGCTTCCCGCCAGTGCGGAGGCCAAGGATCCCGGCCAGGCCCGCGTGGCCGCTGGAGCTCCGCTGGTGGTGGCGTCGCGCCCCATCAAGTACGGCGAGCGGCTAGAGGCCGGCATGCTTACCGTGATCAAGGTTCCGGCTGACGCCGTGCCCGAGGGCGCGTTCACCACGGTGGCGCAGGCTCTGGCCGCCGACCAGGGCGCGGCGCCCCTGGCGCTGACTCCGATCGCCCAGCGCGAGGCGGTGCTGCCGACCAAAGTATCCGGCCCCGGTTCGCGGCCCATCGTATCGGCCGAGATCGCAGAGGGCCTGCGCGCCTACACGCTGAAAGTCGACGAGGCCAGCGGCGTGGGCGGCCACGCGCTGCCCGGCGACCATGTCGACGTGGTGCTGATGCGCGACCTCACACCTGACGGCCCGCAACGGAACTACATCTCCCACGTGGTGGTGCAGAACGTGAGGGTTCTGGGCGTGAATCTGAACGCCGACCCTACCTCGGACAAACCGGCCGAGCCCGACACCGCAACCCTGGAGGTCTCGGTCGAGGACGCTCAAAAGCTTTCCGTGGCCGTGGGCCTGGGGAGTCTCTCCCTGGCGCTGCGCGGTCAGGGCCAGGCCACGATCGCGGACGCTGCGCCGATCCGGGCCGGTGACTTCCTGCTCGGCGGTGCGCCGCGCGCCGGTGGCGGGTTCCGGACGGCCTCGACGCCCGCCGCGCCGCGCTCGGCGATCCTGATTATCGAGGGCCAGCCGACCAAACGTGAGCGGGCGGCTCGCGGCAAGCCCGCCGCGCCGGCCATGACCGGCGGGCCGGCCTCCACTCTGGCGAAGAGCTGATCCCATGAAGACCTCGCCGCTTCCGTTGATCCTCGCCGCCGCCCTCGGGCTTTCCGGACTCGTCGGCGGTCTGCCCGCCCAGGGCCAGACTCTGGCCAGTGAGCGGGTGCCGCACCGGACCATCCATGTGCCGCGCGACAAGTCGCTGAGCTTCCGTTTGCCCGAGCCGGCTTCGAAGATCGTGATCGCCCAACCGGAAGTGGCCAAGGTGACGGCGACCTCGGAACAGAGCTTCTACGTCCAGGGCATCGAGTTCGGCGCCACCAACATGCTGATCTACGGCAAGTCCGGCGCGCTCAGCGAGGTGATCGACGTACGCGTCGGCTTCGACGCCGACGGCCTGCAGCAGGACCTTTCCGCCGCCTTCCCCGGCGAGCCGATCGCGGTGCGGAACCTGGGCGAAGTGCTGATGCTGACCGGTGAGATTTCCAATTCGGGAATCCAGGCCGGGGCCGAGCGGATCGCCGAGAAGCACGCGCCCGAGGCGGTGATCTCGCGCCTGACGGTGCGCAATTCCCAGCAGGTCATCCTGGAGGTCCGGATCCTGGAAGCCAGCCGCACCGCGCTGCAGGACCTGGGCGTCAACTTCAACGTTTTCAACGAGAGCTTCTCGGTGCTGTCGGGTTCCGGCCTGATCGGCCTCAATCCGCCCAACAGCTTGTTCACGACGCGTGGCGGATCAGGTCCGGTCAATATCGACACCGCCCTGCAGGCGCTGGAGGAGAAGGGCGCGGTCCGCACGCTGGCCAAGCCGAACCTCGTGGCGATCTCGGGCCAGAAGGCGAGCTTCCTGGCCGGAGGCGAGTTCCCGTTCCCGGTGCCGGCCGACGACGACAAGATCGTGGTCGAATTCCGGCCCTATGGCGTGCGGCTCAACTTCACGCCGGTCGTGCAGGACAACGGCTGGGTGCGTCTGGCGGTGGAGCCCGAGGTCAGCCAGCTCGATTTCGCCAACGCGATCACCCTGCAGGGACTGGTGATCCCGGCGCTTACGGTGCGCCGAGCGGCCACGACCCTGGAGCTTCGACCCGGCGACACCTTCGCCATGGCCGGCATGTTCCAGCGCTCAAGCGAGAACGCCAATCAGCAGACCCCCTTCGTCGGCGACGTGCCGATCCTGGGCGCGCTGTTCCGTTCGGCGCGCTGGAAGCGCTCCGAGACCGAGCTCCTGATCATCGTCACGCCCCGACTCTCGACGCCGGCCGATCGCACGATCGCCGCCATCGATGATCTGCCAGGCAAGCCGCGCACGCCGGCCGAGCTGTTCCTTCACGGCAAGACCCTCGACCAGCCCTTTTCTGTGACCGCGCCCGCCACGGCGCCCTGACTCAACCCTACGGTTCCCATTGTCTCTGTTCCGATCGAAGCCGCCCCAAATTCCCCTCGCCGACCGGCGCGTTCTCGCGCTTGGCGACGACCTGGCCCGGCGCGCGCAGGCGGCGCTTCCCGGGCAGACGGTGAAGGCGGCGGGCGAGCGGTTGGACCGGGCGAAACCCGGCGCGGCCGACCTCATCCTAATCGACGCCGACGCCCTGGGCGCAGAGGCGCTTGCCCTGACGATGAAGGCGATCAAGGCCCTGGCCGACCCGCCTCCGGTATTGCTGGTGGGCGCGACCCTGCCGGTCGGGTTGGTGCGCGACGTGTTGCGGCTGCCGGTCTCAGATATTCTGGAGGCTCCCTTCGAGGATGCGCGTCTGGCCGCCATGGCGCAGGAACTGCTGAGCGAAGCGGCGCGGAGCGAAGGGGCGGCGACGGCTTCGGGCTCGCGGTGCTGGGGCGTTTCGGGCGCTGTCGGCGGCGCCGGCGCGACGACGCTGGCCATCGAAATCGCCCACACCTCGGCGCAGCGCGCGACGCGGGAACGCTCGGTCTGCCTGGTGGACCTCAACCTCGCCGACGGCGCGGCCGCGGCCTATCTGGGCGCCAAGCCCACCACCCGGCTGGCGGACTTCGGAGGCGCCGCCGAGCGGATCGATGCGTCCATGCTGCAGGCCTTCGTGACGCCCGTGTCGCGCGGATTGGATCTGATCGCTGGGGTGCGGGACGCTGCGGCGTTCGAGACGGTCGGTCGTGAGGCGATCCTGAGGATGCTGGAGGTGGCGTGCGAAGGCTATGACCACGTGATCCTCGATCTGCCGCGCCACCGGCGACCCTGGACGCTGGAGGCCCTGGCCGGCTGCGATGAGGTGCTGGTGGTGTCGGAGCTCACGGTGCCGGCGTTGCTGGCGGCGCGGGCTTACGCCGACGAGATCGAGGCGGCGCTCGACGGCGCGCTCAAGCCCCGCATCGTGCTGAACCGCCTGGCCAGCCGCATGTTCGGCTCCGCGCCCTCGATGACCGAGGCCGAGAAAGCATTGCAGCGCAAGGCCGACGCCGGCGTCTCGTCCGACTGGGAGGCGGCCGCCGCGTCAGTGAACCTGGGCGGGCCCATCGCTCAGCACCGGCCCAAGTCGAAGATCGTCAAGGACGTGGAGGCGCTGGTTGACCGGCTGGCCGCCCAGGCGCCCCGGCGCGACACCGCCATGAAGGTCGCCTGATGGGCCGATTCTCGCTTGCCCGCGCCGCCGCGCCGACCCCCGAGGTCGCGCCCGTCGCGCCGGCGCCCGCCCCGGCCGCCAAGGTCGAAGCGCGCCCGGCCAAAGGCCCGCCACGTGATCCGCACCTGGATCTGCGCCTGCGGTTGCACACCCGCCTGATCGACGAACTTGATCTTGCCAAGCTCGACAAACTGGAGGACAGCGAGCTTCGCCGCCAGGTGATGGCCGAGGTGGCCGGCTTCGCCCGCGACGAGCGGATGGCGCTGAACGCCAAGGAGCTCGAGGCCCTGGGCGCCTCGATCTATGACGAGATGGTGGGGCTGGGGCCGATCGAACCCCTGCTCAAGGATGACTCGATCAACGACATCCTGATCAACGGCCCCTATCAGGTCTACATCGAGCGGCGCGGGGAACTGGAGCTGACCCCCATCCGCTTCCGCGACAACGACCACCTCTTGCGCATCGTCAACCGCATTGTCGCCGGTGTCGGCCGCCGGATCGATGAAAGCCAGCCCATGGTCGACGCCCGCCTGCCCGACGGCAGCCGCGTGAACGCCGCCATCCCGCCTGTCGCCATCGACGGCTGCTCGGTCTCGATCCGGAAGTTCTCCAAGAAGCCGCTGACCCTGGAAAAGCTGGTGGAGTTCGGCGCCATGCCGCGCTGTGTGTCCGATTTCCTGTTCGGCGCCGTGAAGGCGCGGGTCTCGACCGTGATCTCCGGCGGCACCGGCTCGGGCAAGACCACGCTGCTGAATGCGCTTTCAGCCGCGATCAGTCACGGCGAGCGCCTCATAACCATCGAGGACGCCGCCGAACTCCAGCTCCAACAGCCGCACGTGGTGCGCATGGAGACCCGGCCGCCCAATATCGAAGGCAAGGGCGAAATCCGTCAGCGCGAACTGGTCAAGAATGCTCTGCGGATGCGGCCGGACCGGGTGATCCTGGGCGAGGTGCGCTCGGAAGAGGCCTTCGACATGCTGCAGGCCATGAACACAGGCCACGAAGGCTCGATGGCAACGATCCACTCCAACAACCCGCGCGAGGCGATCAGCCGCCTGGAGCAGATGGTGGCCATGGGCGGCCTCAACATCGGTCCTGACGCGGTGCGCCACCAGATCGCCAGCGCCGTGGGTCTGGTTGTGCAGGTCAACCGCCTCTCCGACGGAAAGCGCAAGGTGACGCACGTCAGCGAGATCGTCGGCATGGAAGGTCACGTCGTGCAGATGCAGGACATCTTCCTGTTCAACCGCACCCATACCGACGCTGATGGCACGGTGCATGGCGAGCATCGGGCGACGGGTCTGAGGCCGCGCTGCCTGGACGAGATGCTGCGGCGGGGCATCCCCTACGATACCGCGAATTTCGACCCCTCAAGGGCCCTGTAGCCATGGACATCGACGTCCGCACCATCGTCATGGTCCTGATCGGCGCTGCGGTCTTCGCCGGGGTGCAGGGCGTGATCGGCCTCGTATCGGTGGCGACAACCAAGCGGCAGGTGAATCTGCGCCTGAAGGTCGGTGAGCGGGTGGAAGGCATCTCGGCCCTGGTGGTGGAGCTGCGCAAACAGCGGGGCCTGGACGCCGACGGCCGCCGGAGCGGGCGCTTGCGCTGGCTGTCGAACCTGATCGTCGCCTCGGGCCTGCCCTATGATCCGCGCAAGTGGCTGATGTACGTGGTCGCCGCCACGGTGCTCGGCGCAGCAGGCCTTGGCATCCTGGCGCGCAATCCCTTCGCGGTGGTCGGCGGGGCGCTGCTTGGCGGGGTCATCGCGCCGCTGATGGTGTTGAAAATCGCCGCCGCCAAGCGCCACGCCGCACTGGGCTTCCAGCTGCCCCAGGCGCTCGACATCATCGTGCGCAGCCTGGAGGCCGGCCACCCGGTGCCGGCGGCGGTGACCCTGGTGGGCCGCGAGATGGCCGATCCTATCGGGACTGAGTTCGGCATGGCCGCTGACGAGATCGCCTACGGCGCCACGCTCGAGCAGGCCGTGGCGCGGATGTCCGAGCGCTGCCAGCACCCGGACATGGACCTGTTCGCCGCCACCGTGCGCCTGCAGGAGAAAACCGGCGGCAACCTGACGGGTCTCCTCAAGCTCAACGCCAACACCGTGCGTGAGCGTCACAAGATGCGACTGAAGATCCGCGCCGCATCGTCCGAAGGGCGCGCCTCGGCGATGATCCTGACCGCGGCGCCGTTCATCGCGCTCGGCCTGATCGTGATGATCTCACCCAAGTTCTATGGCGAGGTGATCGACGAGCCGATGGTCAAGTACGGCCTGATGGGCCTGGGCTTCTGGGTGTTCCTCGGCAACATGATCATGCGGCGCATGATCGACATGCGGCTCTGAGCCATGGCGCTTGAGACGCTCCTCTTCGCGGTCGGAATGGCGCTGACGCTCGGCGCGCTCGGCGGGCTTGTCTGGATCATTGGCGGTGAGCTTCGGGTGCGTGCGCTCCGGCGCGGTCGCCTGGCCGGCGCCGGCGGAGGCGGGCTTCAGCCGACCGTCGCCCCGACCGGCGGGGCCATTGCCGACCGACTGTTGAGCGCGGTGCGAAAGCTGGGACAGCAGAGCGCGGTTCGCGACCCTGGCCAGGTGTCGCTGCTGCGCTCGCGACTGATGCAGGCGGGCTTCTACAATCGCGAGGCGCCGGTCGTGTTCCTCGGCGTCAAGGCGGTGGCGATGGCCTGCGCGACGCTCGCGGTCGTCCTGACTCTGCCGATGCTGATGGGCCAGAAGGGCGGCAACATGGGCGCGTTGGCGCTCGCGGTCGGCGTCTCTCTGGCGGCGCTCTATGGCCCCGATTTCGTACTCAAGTCGCGGCGTACGAGCCGCGAGCGGGAGTACTCCGACGGCTTCCCTGACCTGCTCGACCTGCTGGTGGCCTCGGTGGAGGCCGGTCTGTCGCTGGACGCGGCGGTGACCCGCGTGACCGACGAGCTGGAGCGGCGGTATCCGCACCTGACCATCCACCTTCGCTTCCTGGTGCTGGAGCTGCGCGCCGGCCGCTCGCGCAAGGACGCCTGGAGCGCCTTTGCCGATCGCCTGGGAATCGATGACGCGCGCGCCCTGGCCACCATGCTGCGTCAGGCCGAGGAGATGGGCACGAGCCTTGGCGAAACGCTTTCCGTGTTCTCCGCCGACATGCGCGCCAAGCGCATGTTGCGGGCCGAGGAGAAAGCGCTGGGGCTCTCGGCCAAGCTCACCGTGCCGCTGATCCTGTTCATTTTCCCGGCGCTGCTGGGGTCGCTGATGCTGCCGGCGGCGGCCAGGCTGATGAAGGTGTTTTCGGCCAACGGGATCGGGTAGCGCCGCGCCGGGTTCGCCGCCGCCTGGTCCGGGCGGAATCCTGACGCTGGAAGGACAAGGCGACTAAGAGAAGCGTCGCATCCAGTCCGCAACGATGTCCATTCGAGGCTCACGCGCCTCGATGTAGCGGTAGAGCGAAAGCTGGCGGCCGATTCCGAAGGCCTCGACCCGAACCTCGGCGAACAGGGCGCTGATCAGCCTCTCGATCTCGGCGGCGTTGTTGACGTGCTCGTGGGTCATCAGTTTCCCGTAGTCGAGGCCGTGACGAAGCCGGAATTCCAGCCCGGTGGTCAGAGTCCACCCCAGCCGCCAGAGCAGCCCGCCTTCGCTGGGTATGGCGGCCTTGAACACGCCGCCCGGCGATAGGCGCTGGGCCGCCCGCGCGAGGGTGAGCGGCAGATCCTCGATGTGCTCCATGACCGCGATGCTGATGATCCGGTCATAGCGCGCCTCAGCCGGGACTTCGCCGATATCCGCATAGGCGCGGCGCACCCGGGGCAGGGCGGGCGCGCCCGTGTAGAGATCGGTGAACGGCTCGACGATGTCGTAGGTTTGTCCCTCGGGTTCGAACGGGAGCTGGTTCAGATTACCCGCCCCCAGCTCCAGCGTGGCGTGATGGCCCGCCGCGCCGTCGGCAACCTTTCGGTGCATCCAGCGTTCAAGCCGTTGAGCGGCCGACGCGGCGGTGGAGCCTCCCGCTCGGTTCTCGGCGTACTGGCGCGCATAGATCGCCGCGATCTCGGCCGGCAGCGGCGGTCGCGTCTTCGGAAATCGCGCCAGGACGGCGTCCAGCTGGGCCATGGCGCCGCATAACCCCGGCCGGGCGTCCGGTCGAGGGGGCTTCCAAGCCCGGGCGGGGCGACCTAAACCGGCGGTAGGCTCGACGGGGAGGTAAGTCCGCATGCGCGCACTGGCGTCACCCGCCCGGATCGCCTTCATCGCGGCTATGGCGATAGGCTTGGCGCTGGTCCTGTACTGGAACCTGCCGGGGCATCTGTCCGTCGACTCGGTGCTTGCGCTCAAGGAAGGCCGGTTCGGCGTCCGCGAGACCTGGAACCCGGCCATCTTCGGCTGGCTGCTCGGCCGGTTTGACGCCGTCACGCCCGGAACCGCAGCTGCGGTCACTACGATGGCGGCGCTTCTGTTCGGCGGCTGGGCGGCGATGGCTGGCCTTCGGGCGCGCGTCTCCTGGCTGGCGCCGATGCTGGCGCTTCTGGTGGTCGGCCTGCCGCAGGTGGTGATCTTCCCCGGCATTGTCTGGAAGGACGTCTGGTTCGCCCAGGCGACCATCGTGGGTTTCGTATTTCTGGCCTTCGCCGTCGGTGCGCCGAGGGGCGGAAGGCGCCTGGCGCTGCTCGCCCTGGCGGCTCTGGCCTTGGCGCTCGCCGGTCTGCTGCGCCAGAACGGTCTGATCCTGGCCGCCGCAGGGGCGGCCGCGCTGGCCTGGACCCTATGGGGCGGCGGCGCGCGAAGGGCGCTGATGGCCGCGGCGGTCTGGCTTGCGGCGGTCGCCGGGCTGGTGTTCGCGCTCAGCATCCTGGCCCAGCCGCAAGGCTTTGGCCGCCCGGACGCGGCGGGCGCCAAGGGCCTGCAAATCCTGCAGGTCTATGATCTCGCCGGGGCGGCCAAGCGGGCGGAGATGCCGCTCGACCGACTGGCGGCGCGCGACCCGACCCTTGATGATCTCTTCCGCGAGAAGGCGCAGGCGCTCTATTCGCCGGATCGGGTCGATACGCTCAACAACGACCGAGCGTTCGGCGAACGGCTCGCCAAGGCGCCCCCGGGCGCCATCCAGGACGAGTGGCTCTCGCTGATCCTGACGAAACCTCAGACCTACCTGGCGACCCGTTGGGACGCTTTCCGCTGGGTGGTCGCGACGCCCGACATCGACAAGTGCCTGCCGATCCACGTGGGGGCCGTGGGCCCGCCCGCCGCCATGGCCGCGCTGGACATGACGGTCCGCCAGGATCGTCGGGACTTCCGGCTCTACAACTACGTCACCTGGTTCCTGGATACGCCGGCCTACTCCCATCTGGTCTGGGGCGGCCTCGCGCTCGTGGTCGGATTGATCCTGCTGCTGCGACGGGATCCGGCTGATCTGGTGATGGCCGGGCTGATGTTCGGCTCGCTCGGGTTCGCGGCCAGCTTCTTCGTGCTCTCGCTCGCCTGCGACTACCGCTATCTCTACCTCGTGGATATGGCGGGACTGACCGGCGCTCTCTACCTGGCGCTGGATCCGACCCTGCGGCGTCAGTCGCCGACCAGGGCCCGGTCAAGCTCGGCGCTGGCCTGATCCATCGCCGCGCGCGCGGCCTCCAGCCGGGCCAGGTCACTGCGCCAGCCGTTCTCCAGCGTGCGCCGCGTCAGGTCGAGATCCGCCCGCAGCTCGGCCTCCAGCATCCGCGCGCCGGCCAGGGACTCCCGGGCTGCGGCCAGCTCCGCCCGGGCCGCGGCCAGGTCTCGCGCCTGAGGTGAGATCAACGCCCCGATCTCGGCCTGCCTTTGGGCCAGCCGGGCGGCGATCTCGTCAAAGGCCTGGGCGGAGAGGGGTTCGTCGCGGGCCGCGGCCTCGCAAGCGTCCACCACCGCCTGGGCGATCTCACCGGTCCATCCCAGGGCTGACAGGCCGTCGCCGGCGCGGTTGTGGCGCAGGTCCGGCGTCAGGAAGGCGTCGATCTTGCGGCCCGCCGTTTCGGTCAGCCCCGGAAGCGGCGAACCGTGAGCGGCCTCGATCCGCCGCGCCTCGCCCCGCCAGTCCGCGAGCAGCGCTTCATAGCCCACGAACACCCGCGGAAGGTCGCGGGTATAGGCCTCTGCGGCCAGCATGTAGGCGCTCCAGACCAGCACCGACTTCTCCGGCGAGAAGCCGTCGCGCCGGCCCAGGGAGCCCGCTACCGCCAGGGGATGCCGCACGGGGATCACGCAGCGCGCAGCGATTCCGCGCGCATCCAGGACCGCCCGCCACATCGGCATCAGCACCGTCGCGCGGGGATCTTTCATCAGGGGGTGACGCGCCCGACCGAACTCTGCGTCGAACAGCGCGCCGGCTCGGGCCGCCCAATCAGCTTCGGCGTCCGTCGCTCGGTAGGGGAAAGCGAATGGGTCGTCCCAGGATGAACCACCCGCGATCAGGCGGGTCTCATCGAACTGGGCGATCTTCCAGGGTTCGAAGTAGCCCTTGGCGTTGTGTTCGTCGCCCGGCATCACGTTGGCGGGCAGCCTGGCGCCCGCCAGGGCCAGAAGTTGCGTAATCGCCGAGGTGCCTGACCGGTGCATCCCCAGCACGAGGTACGCGGCCCTGCCGGAGGTGCTGGGGGGCGAGGCTGGAGTGGCGGCGCGAGGCATCTTGGTCCCGGTGGTACGAGCGCGCGTCGAGGCGAGCAAGACCGCCGTGGTTGATCGTGGACGGCAACTGTTGCACACCCGGCGGTGCATCCGTCCCTGGAACTTGAGAGCCTCATGGCCGCGCCGGCCGTTTCCGACCCTGGCCTCATGGTGATCGCGCCGGCCTTCGATCCGGCCTTCTACCGGGCGATCTACACCGACCTGCCGCCGGACATGGACCCGTTCTGGCACTATCGCACCCAGGGCTGGCGCGAGGCGCGGGACCCCGCGCCGTGGTTCTCGACGGCGGGATATCTCGAGGCCAATCCCGATGTCGGTGAGGCCGGACTGGAGCCCTTCGCTCACTTTCTGGCGACCGGCCGTCATGAGGGCCGGGACTGTGCGGCTTCCGTACACGCGCGGACCTACCTGGCGGCGTCTGGCTGGCGGCCCCGGCCCTGGCGCACGCGTCGGGCGGGATCGACTCCGACCGCACGCGCCGCCGGTGCGCCGCCTCTGGACGAACAGAAGGCGGCCGCCGCAAGGGCCTTCGACCCGGCCTTCTATCTGGCGGCGAACCCGGATGTGGCCCAGGCCGGTATGGAAGGTTTCGAGCACTATTGGACCGCCGGTTGGCGCGAGGGACGCGATCCGACGCCGGAGTTCTCGACCCGAGACTATCTCGAGGCCAACCCCGACGTGTCCGCGAGCGGCGTGCATCCGTTCGCCCACTGGGTGCTCGCCGGCCGCGCTGAGGGGCGGACCGGGCGACATGACCTGGGCTTCCGGTTCTATGTGATCGCGCGGGGTCGTGCGCCGGAGGATCGGGTCGCCGATATCCGCGTCGCCGCCGGACGGATCAGGTCGGACCCGGCCGCCCGCCTGTCGGCCGCTTTGGCCGGACTTTCGGATGTCC
>NZ_JBILUK010000034.1:0-20751 GCF_044371015.1 Phenylobacterium sp. | reverse complement strand
TGATGAGGTTTGGTTGACCATGGCCAAAGCGATGGGTTGCGTCGCGCTGGTCAACTTCCTGTTTCTGGGAACGCTGCGCGCTTCGTTGATCCCCTCGCTCATCGCGCCGATCGCCATCCTGTCATCCTTCATCGTGCTGGCGCCGCTGGGGTTCTCGATCAACCTGCTGACACTCCTGGCCCTGGTGCTGGCCATCGGGCTGGTCGTCGATGACGCCATCGTGGTGGTGGAAAACATCCAGCGACGGATCGATGAGGGAGAGCCGCCGATCGTGGCGGCGCAGCGCGGCGCGCGGCAGGTGTTCTTCGCCGTCGTGGCCACCACGGTGGTCCTTCTGGCGGTGTTCGCGCCGCTGATGTTCCTGCCTGGGTTCATCGGTCGTTTGTTTGTCGAGCTTGCGGTGTCTGTCGCCGCCGCCGTGGCGTTTTCGGCTGTGCTCGCCCTTTCGTTGGCGCCGATGCTGGCCTCGAAGTTCTTGAGGCCAGCGAAATCCGAAGGCTGGGTCTCACGAATTGTCGAGGCCGGAATGAGCCGGCTGAAAGCGTCGTATCACGCCTCCTTGGATGCGATGCTGGGCCGCCGAAGCGTGTCGATCACGGTGACGGCGTTGACGGTGCTGATGGCGGTGGCTTCATTCGGCGTGTTCAGCCTGTTGCCTCGCGAGCTGACTCCCGAGGAAGATCGCCGACGCGTGATGGTGATGTTCTCCGGCCCGGAGGGCGCTGGCTTCGACTACACCCTGAAGGCCGCGAGCCAAGTCGAGAAGGTGCTGATCAAGTACCAGCAGGAGGGCACCGTCGAGCGTTATGTCTTCTCGATGCCCCGGTTCGGCAGCAACTCGTTCAATACCGGTGGCGGCAATGTGATGTTGTCGGACGACACCGAGGTCACGGCGCCGGAACTTGCGGCGAGGCTGAACCGGGAGCTGTCCAGTGTGACCGGCGTCCGCACCATCGTGGCGGCGGAAGGCGGTCTGCAGCGCGGCGGCCCAGGATCGGGCGGCGGCGGGGGCGCCAGCCTGCAGTTGATCGCCACCGGGGCGGAGTATGCCGATATCGCCAGATGGATCCAGCCGCTGATGGCGGCGGCAGGCGAGAATCCGGGTCTGGCGCGTCCGCGGCTAGACTATGAACCCACCAGCCCGCGCGTGGTGGTGAACATAGACCGGGAGAAGGCGGCCTCGCTTGGGGTCTCGGCGCAATCCGTCGGTCGTGCGTTGGAGACCATGTTCGGCTCGCGGCGGGCGACCACCTATATCAAGAACGGTCAGGAATACGACGTCCTGCTGCAGACGGATCGCGACCGGCGCCAGACCGAAGCCGACCTGGAGCGGCTCTATGTTCGCACGACCTCGGGCGAGACCGTGCCGCTGCTCAGCGTGGTGACGACCCAGATTCGCGGCGACACGCCGGATCGTTCCCGGCTGGACAGGCAACGGTCGATCACGCTCTCGGCGCAGCTGAACCCCGGATATTCCATGGGCGAGGCCATAAACTTCTTCCGCGCAGAGGCGGCCAAGCAGCCCGGCAGCATCCAGGTCAAATGGGGCGGCGGGGCGCGAGACTATCTGGAGGCTTCAGGGTCGGTGGGCCTGGCCTTCGCCATGGCGTTGCTGCTGGTGTTCCTGGTGCTGGCGGCGCAGTTCGAGAGCTGGGTGCACCCCGGCGTGATCATGCTGACGGTGCCGGTGGCGGCGCTCGGCGGGTTGTTCGGGCTGCTGATCGCCGACTCCTCGATCAACACCTACAGCCAGATCGGATTGATCATCCTGGTGGGCATTGCCGCCAAGAACGGCATCCTGATCGTGGAGTTCGCCAATCAGTTGCGCGACGAGGGCCTTTCCATCCGTGAAGCGGTCATCGAGAGTTCCTCGCTGCGTCTGCGGCCGATCATCATGACCTCGATCTCGGCGGCGGCGGGCGCCATTCCGCTGATCCTGGCGGGCGGCGCGGGCGGAGAGTCACGGCAGACGATCGGGGTGACGATCTTCTTCGGCGCCATCTTCGCCACCCTGGTGACGCTGTTCATCGTGCCGGTGTTCTACAATCTGCTCGCCCGGTTCACGAAGTCGCCCATGGCCGCCACTCGGCGGATCGAGGCGTTCGAGGAAGCCGAGAAGGCGCGCGTCGCCAACGCCGCCGAGTAGGGGCCGACGCCAGGGAGCCTGTGTCAAAAGGGGGTGTCAGGCTCCCTGGGCCCGGCTTGCCGCTCATGGGGTCGCGGCGAATCCGATCAGGGTGTCGGTGGCGCCAGATGCAAGCGTCCGACGCGCCAACGTGGGTCGCGTGTGTCTGCCCGTCAAGGTAGTAATTCTCGGGAAATTTGCGCCTTATGCGCGTAGATTACTTCGCCTTGTGGCCGGTCTCGACCATCAGCCAGCCGATGAGATCGATCCGATCCTTGGAGTCGTTGAGGCCCGCAAAGGTCATCTTGGTGCCCGGCATGAAGGTCTTGGGGTTGGCCAGCCACTGGTAGAGCTGGTTCGCGTCCCAGGTGATGCCAGAGGCCTTCAGAGCGTCGGAGTACTTGTAGTCGGGATTGGCGGCCGCGGCCTTGCCGAAGACGCCGTGCAGATTGGGCCCGGTCATGTTGGCCCCGCCCGGGGCGATGGTGTGGCAGGAGCGGCAGAGCGCGAACTTGGCCTCGCCATTGGCCAGATCGGCGGTGTTGTACGGCGCGGGGTACGAGGCCAGGATCGCCTGCTTCTCGGCATCGCTGAGCGTGGGCGCCTCGGGCGCAGAAGCCGGCGCAGCGGCCGTACCCGAACCGGCGTCCTGCGCCTGGCTGCAGGCGGCGACGCCGAGGGCGGCGAAGGCGGCGAGGACAGGACCGTAACGCATGCGGGACTCCGAGGCTGGTTTGGGGCGCAAGCTACTCATGCGCCGGGCGGACGCAAGGGGCCCGGAGGGGGCGTCGGCGGACGTCGGCGAACCCGGTGCACGGCTGCGTCTAGCGCCTGGAGAAACCGCGAGCGGTCGGCGGCGCCGAAAGGGGGTGGCCCGCGCGTGACCTCGCCCATGGAGCGCAGATGCTCGCCGATGGCGCGCCCGGCTAGGGCCGAGCCGATGGTGTCGACCGTGAACACCCGTCCGTTGGGCGCAATGGCTTCGGCGCCCTTGCGCAGCACGCGCTCGGCCAGCGGAATATCGTGGGTGACGACAATGTCGCCCGCCTCGCAGGTCTCGGCGATCCAGTCATCGGCGGCGTCCGGGCCGGCGTCGACGATATGGCGCGTGATCAGCGGCGAGGCGGGGACCTGCAGGAAGCTGGCGGCGACCACCAGTACGGGCAGCCTGTAGCGATCCGCCACCCGATAGGCCTCGTCCTTCACCGGGCAGGCGTCGGCGTCCAGGAACAGGCGCATCAGTAGACCGTCCGGCTGGCCCCGACCGCCTTAGAGGCCAGGGCGAAACGAGGTTCGATACGAAGCGCGGGGTCGAGGACGTGGTCGGCCACGCGGCGACCGACAGCGGGCCCGTGCTTGAAGCCGTGGCCGGAGCCAGCGCCGACCAGCCAGACGCGGTCATGGCCCGGCGCCCGGTCGATCAGAAAGTCGCCGTTGGCGCTGTTTTCGTACTGGCAGACCCGCGCGTGGATAAGCGGCGCCTGGGCGAGGTCGGGGAAACGCTCCGCGAGGTAGGCGCGGGCGCGGGCGACGCCCTCGGCGCTGACCTGGCGGGACTGGGTGTCGGGGTCGACCGCCGGGCCGTGGGTGTCGAAGGCCAGCTTGAAGCCCTGTCCCTCCAGGTCGGGCAGACCATAGACGATCTCGCCGTGATTGAAGTCGGCCCAGACCGGCAGGGCGGGCGCGGCGAAGCGGCGATCCCCCGGTGGAGCGCCGAAGTGGTAGACCTCCTGGCGGGTCGGCGTGATGCGACCGCCCAGCGCCTCGGGGAACAGCTTGGGCAACCAGGGGCCGCAGGCATAGACGAGGTTGGCGGCGCGCAGGCCCTCGGCGATGCGGTAGCCGCCGCCCGGATCGCGCCTGGGCGCCCCGGCGGACAGGATTCGCACGTCAAGCCCGGCGTCGCGGGCCACGGCCTGGACGCTCCGGCCGGCGATCAACGCGCCGCTCTCGGTCTCGAGGAATCCCGCCTCGCCGGAGCGAAAGCGGATCTGCGGCCAGGCGGCGGCGAGGGCCGCGGCGTCGGCCTGGCGGGTGTGGCGAATACGGCGAGCCTCAAGCCAGGCCAGGCTCTTGGCCATGTAGCTGTCGTCGGCCGGGGAGAACCAAAGCACGCCGGTGCGGTGCAGAATCGGCGTTCCCTGGCGGCGCGAGAGCGCATCCCACTCCGGCAAAGAGGCCTCGGCCATCGCCGAATAGAGCGGATCGCCGCCATAGCTCACCCGGATAACGCGGCTCTCACCGCCGGAAGAGGCCCGCGCGTGGCCGATCCCATAGGCGTCGACGAGCACCACGCGGTGGCCCGCACGCTTGAGCGCTGCGGCGGTCCAGACCCCGAAGACGCCGGCCCCGATGATTGCGGTATCGAAGATCGCGGGCGTGGCCGCGAGGACGGACGGCGCGGCGGCGCTTGCGGCGGCGGCGACCAGGGTTCGGCGACGGGTCAGAGGCATCAAGCTCTCAGGCGATCAAAGAGCCACATCATGCGCTGGAGTCGTATCGTGCGGAAGCAACCGGTTGCAGAGACTGCGCAAGGCTGGTTGCGGTCTGACCCCCGGGGCGTCTATGGAGCGGCCGACGCCGGATTAGCTCAGCTGGTAGAGCAGCGGTTTTGTAAACCGAAGGTCACGGGTTCGAGTCCTGTATCCGGCACCATCACCCTGTTCGCGCATGGACGCGGAAGGGTGGAAATAAGACGGAAAATCAGCTATATAAGGGGTTAGGCGCTTCGCCGATGTGCGCCCCTGTTCGCGGTTGATCGCGAGATTTTGGGGGTCACTTTTGGGGGCGCCGGCCGACCTTCTGCTGGAGTGACCCCCAAATGGCGCTTTCCGATGCCGCGATCCGGTCCGCGAAACCCCGGCCGAAGGCCTACAAACTTTATGACACCGACGGTCTTTTCGTGATCGTCCGGCCGTCGGGCGGCAAACTCTGGCGGCTGAAGTATCGGCACCTGGGCAAGGAGCAGCAGCTCTCCCTGGGCGTGTTCCCGGCGGTTGGGCTGAAGGAAGCCCGGCGCAAGCGCGACGATGCACGTACTCTGATCGACCGGGGCCAGAGCCCTGCGCTCGAAAAGAAGCGCGAGGCGGCGGCGCGGCTGGTCAGCGCGGCCAACACCTTCAAGGCGGTTGCCGAGGAGTACATCGCCAAGCGCGAGCGGGAGGGGCTAAAGGCGGTCACCGTGGCCAAGGCGAAGTGGCTCCTCTCGCTGCTGGGGCCTGGCCTCGGATCGCGACCCATCGCAGAGATCGAGCCGTTCGAACTGCTGGCCGTGCTGCGCAAGGTGGAAACCTCGGGCCGGCATGAGACGGCCAAGCGGCTGCACGCACTGGCGGGCCGTGTGTTCCGGTTCGCCGTGGCGACCACGCGGGCGCGGCGCGACATCTCGGCCGATCTGCGAGGCGCGCTGTTGTCGCCCAAGGTGAAGCATCACGCGGCGATTATCGATCCCAAGGGCGTCGGCGCCCTGCTGCGGGCCATCGACGGCTTCGACGGCCAACCGACCACGCGCTGGGCGCTTCAGATCGCGCCGCACGTGTTCGTGCGCCCCGGCGAACTGCGACGGCCGAATGGGCCGAGATCGACCTGGAGGCGGCTGTCTGGCGCATCCCGGCGCACCGCATGAAGATGCAGCGCGAGCACGTCGTGCCGCTTTCGACGCAGGTGGTGGCCCTTTTCAAGGAAGTCGGCGAACTTACCGGCGGCGGGCGGTTCGTGTTTCCATCGGTGCGCACCAAGCTGCGGCCGATGTCGGAGAACACGCTGAACGCGGCCCTGCGGCGGATGGGCTATTCCAACGACGACATGACCTCGCACGGCTTCCGCTCGACGGCGAGCACGCTGCTGAACGAGTCGGGCAAGTGGAGCGTGGACGCCATCGAGCGCGCCCTGGCGCACGGCGACGCCGACACGGTGCGAGCGGCCTATCACCGGGGCGCGCATTGGCAGGAGCGCGTGCTGATGGCCCAATGGTGGAGCGACTACCTGGACCGGCTGCGCGTCGGCGGGCAGGTGATCCCGCTGGATCGGGCGGGCTAAACCGCCAAGGCCGTGCCGACAGCGGACCCTCGGGACGTCCGTAATGGGGGAAAATGGACGTCCGCCTTTTGCGGGTTGATCGTCGCAGTCTGACTCGTTGCCGACCTTCGTCGCGTCCGCTTGCGGGCTTGGAGCTAAGGACCGCTGCCGACCCTAAGCGGACGTTCCGGAGGTCCGATTTCAGGTGTTCAGCGTCCGGACGATCGCGTCCGGATCGGTGGCGCGGGCCCGGCTCCAGATCACATTTGCGGAACCATCCATCAAAGACAGGTGCGTGGATTTGTCGGAAACATCCATCCCGACGTAGACTTCAACCATGGCCCTTCCTCCTTCTTGAAGCGCAACGATCACCTCGCTCCGACTTCGTAATCCAAGGCTTCGAGGGGCCCACCTCAGTTACCGGATGTCCCGCCTTTGAATTACCCTCATTGCCCAAAACGAGGGTTATGGGGCGTCGGAATTCGCCTCTCAGGGGAAGTCGCTTGTGAACTTTTAGCATGGGCGTATTCGTTAACTGATCGGTAAATTTCGACGCTGATTTTATGGGGAGTCGATATGCATAACCGCAAGATTGCTCTCGGTGCCTTTGCCGCAATGTCGCTCGCAGCCGCGAGCAGCGCGCACGCGGCCGCCTTTACCGATGAAGCCGCCTGGCGGGCCGCCGTGGGCAACGTCTATGCACTTGAGACATGGGACACTGGCACCACGCCGGTGTTCAGCGATGTCGGCGCTGTAGCCAATCTTGGCATCCGATTCCTGCCGTTCGATGACGGTACACTACCTACCGTGCAGCCCTATCAGTTCACGGGTGGCGTTCCGCGCTCGGGTCCCAATAACCTGTTGAACGATCGCGACTACAGTCTCCCCGCGCGCGGCCCCATCAATGTCGTCCCGCTCAGCGGAGCTGACTTTCTGTTTGGCCTGGGCATGTGGAACGTTGGTGGCGACGACCAGTTGTCGCTCACCTTCTACGATGGCGGAGGCGCTGTCATCGAGACGGTAACGTCAGCGATCTCATCAGGATTTTTCGGCATCGTGAATAGCTCGGGCGCTGTGCGAGCTCAGGTCAACTTCGTCGAGGGCAATGGCTACGCGCCCACCGACGACTGGCAGACGGCCGCCCGTGGCACGTTCGATCCGGGTCCCGGCATTCCCGAACCCGCGACCTGGGCTATGATGATCATCGGCTTCGGTGCTGCTGGCTCCATGATCCGCCGCCGCAAGGCCGTGGTCGCCTAGACCTCTACGCCTGACAGACACGCGCCGCCGGTCTTCGGATCGGCGGCGTTTCTGCGTCTGGATGGGCGCTGGCGGCGAGCCAGGGACCGCTATCCCCCCATCTGAGACGTTCGGAACGTCTGTTAGCGGGCGTGGTCCCAATGATGCGTAGGATGCCACCGGCTGGGCGGGCGCTGCCAGTCGGAGGTGAGCCATGGCTCAGATCGACCTCTTTCGCATGCCCAAACGTCCCTGGAACTCAGGGCGCATTATTGGGGCAAAGCCCTCGCTCAAGCCCAAGCACATATGGGGAATTCGCCAGCAGTTGAGGACCGCGGGCAAAGTCCGCGACCTGGCCCTCTTCAACTGCGCTCTGGATGCGAAGCTCCGAGGTTGCGACCTCGTCAAACTCAGGGTCAGTGATGTTGCGCCCGGCGGGACAATGCGGGACCGAGCCACGGTCATTCAGCAGAAGACCGGGCGGCCCGTGCCGTTCGAGATCACTGACGCCAGCCGAGAAGCGCTATCAGCGTGGCTGGCGCTGCGGGGAAAGCGTGCGGATGACTGGCTCTTTCCAAGCCGCTCGCGTCCCGGCGAGCATCTCACGACACGTCAGTACGCCAGGCTGGTCGGTGAGTGGGTCGCCATGATCGAGCTGGAGCCCCGCGCCTACGGCACGCACAGCTTGCGACGAACCAAGGTGGCCATGCTGTACAAGAAGACCGGCAATCTGCGCGCCTGCCAGCTTCTCCTTGGCCATCGAAAGCTGGAGAGCACGGTTCGCTACCTCGGCATCGAGGTGGATGACGCCCTTGCCTTGTCGGAGCAGATCGAAATCTGACCGCGCGGGCGTACCGCTTGGTGGGCGACCTAGGTCCGCCAAGCGGACGTTGTGAACGACCGAGATGGGGGGGGGGAGCGGACGTGGCTCCCGGATGGAGGCCGGCATGGAGACGGCCGGCCACCGCGACCGGCAGTGCAGATCTGCCCGGCTGTTTGGTGCGAGCGGTCAATTCGTTACGTCGGCGATAACCAGGTTGATGCAGGTCAATTCGCCATTCGTTCCTAAGGGTTAGAGTGCAGGAAGCGAGTCCCAATACTAGGCGAAGGCGGTCAGAAATGGCACGACTAAAGGGCTGTATCGTTGCCGTGGTGGCCGGGTTCACTATCGCTGCGGCGACGTCAGCAGCGGCGGTGACAACGGTGAATTTTAGCTTCACGGCCGGGTTAACCCCGGTTCAGGGCGTCTTCACGCTCGATTGCCCGCCAGGTTCCGGGCCCTGCACGATCCTAGCGCTGGAAGGGATGTTCGGCTCGACCCCAATCTCGAGGAATCCCGACACAGAACCGCCAATGCCGCCGGAGCCACCCCCGCCACCCGTTGGTCCCCTTGAGCCGGATGATTTGCTCGAAAGACCCAACTACGAACCAACTCCCGGCGGCTTCGACTTCTGGAGCGGCACGGTTCCTTATCATGGGTTCCTGAGGAAGGAGGACGAGACACGCTTCCTCTTGCTGCTCTACGACGACGAACTTCAGGAGCGTTACAGCGAGTATACCGTGACAGATTACAACGCTAACATTCCAGAACCTGCGACCTGGACCATGCTTCTCCTGGGCTTCGCTGGCGTCGGCGCGGCCCTTCGGCGGCCGCGCCCGGTGTCGATGCGGGCCTGATTGCAAGCGTCGACCCGGCGCGAGAAGCGACACGGTAGGTTGTCACGGCAGCAGTCCGAAACCTGCACAGCTTGGGTCCGCACCGGGTCGAGTGTCCCCGGTAACTCACCGCCAACTACCGGACGTTCGAGCTCAAGTCCTGCAAGCGGACCTCATGGACGACCGCGATGGGGGGATTTCGGACGTTTGCGCGGGTGGGGGGCAACTGAACCGACGGGTCAGACGGCGTAAAATCTGGCCGAAATGGCGATCTGTTCAGCCAGCATCGTTCCAGACTTCCAAGCCGCTTCGACCCGGGCGCCGACAAGCCAGTCGCCGCATAGGCCGAGCCGGCGGTCTGCATCCCACACGGCGCCGGAGCCCTCCACGCCAGAGCGCGCATACCGCCATCGATGAGTGCTACGGTTGATCGGCGGCGGTAAGCTCAATCCCAGCTGCGCCGCGAAAGCCGCCGACAGCTCGCCAGCAACCCAGTCGGGGTCCGCCTCGAGATGCCGCCTTGACCAGTCCGGGGTGCCCTGAAGCACCCATGCCTCGGGCCCGGTCCGACCTGGCTTGGAACTGTTCCGCGCCGCCCACCCGAGTACGTCGGCCTCCGTCCCCCGCAGGCAATCTCGCGGCGTCGGCAACGTGTCACCAAACGCCAGCATCACCGTCCAGCATGGCGCCGTGGGATGGGCCAGGGCCAGCGCAGCGAGGTCCCGCCCCACCGGCTCAACAAGCTCTGCCGCCTGTTCGGCGGGCAGCGCCAAGACGACGGCATCCACTACAACCGACGCCCCGGTCTTTGCATCAAGGCGCCAACCCTCCGCAATCGGCGACAATCGGGTCACCTGGACGCCCCACTGCACGCCAAACGGCTTCGCCATTTCGCGGATAGGCTCATTCATCCCAGGAACGCCGACGAAAGCGTTCGTACCCGCTGCTATCCATGGCGCGACACATCCCGCCCGGATCAACTCGTCCACTCTGTGTCGAAAACCAGGGTCATCAACCGTGAAGTACTGAGCCCCGTGATCGAACAACGCCTCGCCTGCGCTGGTCGCCATACGGCGGGTCGACATCCGACCCCCAGGACCGCGGCCCTTGTCGAGCAATGTGATCGACCGCCCTTCACCTGCCAGTCCCTCGGCGCAAGCCAGGCCGGCCATTCCAGCTCCTACGATCGCGATATGCATGTTTGCCTGCCCGTGAACCGCGCCGAGAGCGGCCTGAGAGAGAGTGATGATCTGCAACCGAAGAGACCGCGGCGCGGAATCGGCGCTGGTCCCCTACTATTCGAGCCCGTCGAGAAACGCCTCAGCCTCAGCGACGATCGCGCCCTGCCGCTCCGACGTCCACCCCGCGATCGTGCGGTAGGGCATTGCAAGCCTTGGGTTGTTTGAGAGGTGGTCTTTCTGTCGGATCAAGAACGCCCAGTAGAGGTAGTTGAAGGGACATGCGTTCTGGCCCGTCTTCTGCTTGACGTCGTAGGCGCAGCCCGAACAGAAGTCAGACATCCGATCGATGTAGGCGCCTGATGCAGCGTAGGGCTTGGAGGCCATTTGGCCCCCATCCGCAAATACAGCCATTCCAAGTGTGTTCGGCATCTCAACCCACTCGACGGCGTCGGCGTAGACCGCCAGATACCAGCGCTCGACCTCGCGTGGCGCGACGCCTGCCAACAGGGCGAAATTGCCAGTCACCATCAGGCGTTGAATGTGGTGCGAGTAGGCATAGCGCGCAGTGTCGCTGACAGCCTCGCGCAGGCACCTCATGGCCGTTTTCCCCGTCCAATAGAAGGCTGGAAGCCTTCGCGTCGCCTGGAGGGCGTTTCGGTCAGCGTACTCGGGCATCAAGTTCCAGTAGACGCCCCGCACGTACTCTCGCCAGCCCAGGACCTGCCGCACAAATCCTTCAACCGCGTTCAACGGGGCTGCTCCAGAACGCCAAGCGCGCTCGGCGGCCTGGCAGACTTCCCGGGGCGAGAGCAGGCCAAGGTTCAGGGCCGGGGCAAGGAGCGAGTGGAACAGGAATGGCCCGCCTGCCCTCATGGCGTCCTGGTAGTCGCCGAAACGCGGCAGACCGACGTCGATGAAGTCGCTCAAAGCGCGCACCGCATCTTCCCGGCTGACGGGCCAGCCGAAGTCTTCAAGCCCTCCGAAGTGATCGCTGAACCGTTGCTCAACCATCGCCATGACAGCCTGCGTGGTCGTGTCGGGCGGGAACCGGAGCCGGGCGGGGGGCTGGGTCGATTCTGGCAGAGGCTTACGGTTCTCCCCATCGTAGTTCCACGCGCCGCCTGCCGGTTTTTCACCCTCCATCAGGACCTTATGCTCGCGCCGCATGTCGCGATAGAAATGCTCCATACGCCATGCGCGCCGCCCCTGCGCCCAGGCGGCAAACCGCGCCCGGCTTGCATAGAAGCGTTCATCGGTCCGAACTTCGACCGGCAGTCCGGTCAAGGCGGCCCAGCCCTCGACGACTTCCTGGACCCGCCACTCTCCAGGCTCCGTCACCACCACTCCGTCCGGCCTGTGCCGGGCGACGGCGCGGGTCATTTCGGAAGTCAGTTCGCCGGTGTTGCTGGGGTCGTCCAGGGTGACGTAGTCGACCGCGATCCCGGCCTGGCGCAACGTTTCCGCAAAATGGCGCATGGCGGACAACACCAGTACGATCTTCTGCTTGTGGTGCGCGACGTAGGTGTTTTCTTCCATCACCTCCATCATCAGCACGACGTCTCGCTCGGAATCGAGACCGGTGAGCGCCGAGATTCCGAGCGAAAGCTGGTCACCCAGAATGATCCTAAGACGGCTCATTGCCCGCCTTGGTGCGGTTTTGGGCGCGCCGCGGCGGCGCTCCGACAGCGCTCTGAGCAGTACTTTACGCTTGCCCAGTCCCGCGCCCACTTCTTGCGCCAGTTGAACGGGCGGCTGCAGAAGACGCAGGGCTTGGATGGGAGATCTGACTTTGATCGCATCTTGGCCATGGGGCTAAACGCTCACGGCAGCGCAGCGCCTGTCACAAGAGCCACCATTGGCCCCCACATTTGACATCGTTCCATCGACTGGCTAGGCGCTCAAATCGCCATTCTGAGGTGGTCTGCAACGGTGAAGATGTCCTTATCTCCCCGGCCGCAGAGATTCATCATAACGATGCCCCCCTTGCCAACCTCGCGCGCGATCTCGCCGACACGGGCCAGCGCGTGGGCCGGCTCCAGCGCCGGGATGATTCCTTCAAGTTTAGAGCATAGCTGGAACGCTTCGAGCGCCTCCTCGTCAGTTGAGGAAACGTACAGCGCCCGGCCCACATCATGTAGCCAAGCGTGCTCGGGCCCAATGCCCGGATAGTCAAGTCCGGCTGATATGGAATGAGCGTCGCTGATCTGGCCGTCGTTGTCTTGCAGCAGATAGGTCTTGTTGCCGTGGAGTACGCCTGGGCGTCCGCCGCTTAGCGAGGCGGCGTGCCTGTCTGTAGCCAAGCCGTGACCGGCCGCTTCAACCCCGATGAGTCGGACGCCCTCGTCGGCTAGGAAGGGGTAGAACAGGCCGATGGCATTGGACCCGCCGCCGATGCAGGCCACTATGGCGTCCGGCAGGCGACCCTCCATTTCAAGGATCTGCGCCCGCGCCTCAATCCCGATTACGCTCTGAAAATCGCGGACCATGGCTGGATAGGGGTGTGGGCCGGCCGCCGTTCCGATGATGTAATAGGTGTCGTTGACGTTGGTGACCCAGTCGCGCAGCGCCTCGTTCATGGCATCCTTGAGTGTTCCCGTACCCGACGTCACCGCCCGGATTTCGGCACCGAGCAGTTTTATGCGGAATACGTTGGGCTTTTGACGTTCTACGTCGAGCGTTCCCATGTAGACCACGCAGGGCAGGCCGAACCGCGCACAAACTGTGGCGCTGGCCACCCCGTGCTGACCAGCGCCTGTTTCGGCGATTATCCGGGTTTTGCCCATGCGGCGCGCCAGCAGGATTTGGCCCATACAGTTGTTGATCTTGTGCGCGCCGGTATGATTGAGCTCGTCGCGCTTGAAGTAGACCTTCGCCCCGCCGAAGTGCTGGGTAAGGCGCTCGGCGAAATAGAGCGGGCTGGGGCGGCCCACATAGTGCTTCAAGAACCCGTCGAGCTCGGCCTTAAAGGTTGGATCGGCCTTGGCGGTGCGGTATGCAGCGTCCAGTTCGTGAACGAGCGGCATAAGTGTCTCGGGCACATATCGGCCACCGAAATCGCCGAACCGGCCGTCCGCATCGGGATAGGCTGCGTAGTCGTTGAGTTTTAGCCGCTCGTTCACAAGAAACTCCTCAGTACTCGTCGGCTGCGGCTTGGCAGGTAGTTGCAGCCTACAGGTCGTACTGGCGTGTGCGGATCGATAGGCAGCATGGTGCGGGAGATCCCCTCGCGCCTAGTCTCGGCTTATTAGGTACTTTCCTTCCGGTAGGCTGCGCACCTAGCCAGATCTTCAGCCACTACAGGGTACTTCTGAGCCAGCATATGGAGTTGGGCCTTGAGGGCACCCAGTTGATAGGCATCACGGCCACACCTGCCATAGCAAAAGCGGTCGATGCTGTGGGGGCTGGACTCGGCTGCAATGCCTTCCAGGTAGGCCGTGACGGTAGGATGCTCCTCAACGAGGTTCATAGCTGTTCCTTTAGAGTTCGTCGTGGTTCCCATCCCGAGGAGATCGACCCGGATGAAGACTTTGCGCGTAGGCGCATGGTCATCTCTTCCTTGACCTCTGAGCCAGACCCCACCGCACGATCGCCTGGAGCGCCGGGCGCAGTTTGAGGAACCCGAGATAGGCGCGCTCGAGCAGCCACAAAACTGGCGGTGGCGAAGCCAGGGCGGCGAGCGGGCGCAGGCGCGGAAGCACCCGCCACATCGCCACGAATGCCGCGGCCCCGGAGACCATGCGCCCGTCGCGCGGTTGGGCATGGAGCCGAGCGAGCCGCGCTGCACGGTCCGTCGGACATCCGCCTGAGAGGCTTAGATCTACAAACTCGATGGCCTCAGCGCGATCGAGGCGGCGCATCAAGCCGATCTCCGCCGTGCATATCGGACAGTCGCCATCATACCAGACGGTTAGGCTACGCCGGTCACCGGCGGTGATCGCGGGTCCTGTCATCATGCCACCACCGAACTGGCGAGCTTGAGGTTTCGGCGCGCGCAAACCTTGCTGCGGCCGCACGAGCGGCCTCCCGTCGCCAACACGATCCTGACCAAGCCCATAACGACCTCCAAAACTTTGTCCTGGACAAATACGCCGATTAGGCTGAATGTCGAGCCATGAAAGTCGATTTGTCCATGACAGACGTGGAAGTCCTCGAGACGTCGCCCGCCATGACCATTGGGTCCGTGGAGCGCGATTGCGGATTGCCCAAGGAAACCCTGCGTGTTTGGGAGCGCCGCTACGGCTTCCCGAACCCCCTGCGGGACCGCAATGACGAACGTCTCTATCCGGCCGAGCAGGTCGCAACGCTTCGCCTGCTACGCCGGCTTGTGATCGCCGGCCACCGCCCAGGTCAGGTGGTAGGGCTTCCTGACGAGGAACTCTTGGTGCTCCTTGCAGCTTCGGAAGCCTCGGTCGCCCAGACGCGGGACCCTGAGGTCGAGCTGGTCCTCAACTTGCTCCGGGCCCATGACGCGGTCGGGCTGCGCGACGGCCTGAGCGCAATGCTCCTGGGAGCCGGCCTCGGGACGTTTGCATCCGTCACCGGCCCTAAGCTGGTGGCAGCGATTGGTCACGCTTGGTCGCGCGGCGAACTGGAAATCCACCAGGAGCACTTTTTCACCGAGCAGTTCACAACCGTCCTGCGCAGCGCCATCAACGCGACGCAGGTTGCGGGTCTGCCTCGCGCGGACCCGCGCGTGCTCTTCGGGACGTTTCCGCAAGAGCCGCATGCCTTGGGTCTGATTATGGCGGAAGCGATGTTCGCGCTCGAAGGGTGCCTTGTCATATCCCTGGGCGTGCAGACCCCGATCCGCGAAATCGCCGCAGCCGCCCGGGCGCACAAGGCGCATATCCTGGCGCTTTCGTTCTCATCGATTATCCCGGCGGCCCAGGCGACATCCGGGCTCGTCGAGCTCCGCGCGCTGCTGCCCGAACAGGTCGAAATTTGGGCCGGCGGCGCCTGCGCGGGGCTGCGGCCAATGCCAGGTTTTCAGGTGCTGAATGGGCTGTCCGACATCAACCCTGCCGTTTCGGACTGGCGGGCGCGGAAACACCGTTCAGGCAAGATTTAATGAAAAACAAACAATAAATTCTCTCGCATAATAATATCTAAACCAACAACTATATTAAAAGGAAAATTTTGATGAGAAATTTTGTAGTCTTTTGCTGGAATTACGTTTTCAATCATGAAGTAAACCCGCTTCGTCACATCCCTGATGTCGCCGTGCGTCATATGATACTGCAGGTTCTAGGGTGGATGTGGGCGACCTCGTTTTCGATAGCTATCGGTAGCTACACGTTCCTCGCCGTGAGTCTCGCCGGACATATAGTCTTGATTGCCGCGGCCGCGATAACTGTAGCAACTTATGCGGTTGCTGAGAGAAATCCTGCCGCGTTTGCGTTCGCTTCGGGAAGACGCCTCGACGGTGAACACGACTAACAACTACTTTGGTCGACGTGTCAGATTCCGACAGTTTGGCAGAGCGGGGCCCGAATTGCGCGCTCTGCTCTGCGGCCTTAGAGGCGAGCGCCCGCCTCTGGCCCCTGGTTCCGGCAGGGGGTCGGCGATTGGTTACAGCGGCCACCTGAAACCGGACCTTCGGAACGACCGCTTCGGGACGCTTCGCGGCGGGACGCGGCCAATTTTGTATAGTGTCCCCGGATATCGTTCCCCCGGATATCGTTCCCAGCAGGGTCCATCCCTGTCGAGGCTGACCCGCATCTCGGGCATGGTGGCCGCTCCGGTGGACCGTCGCTGCGTCGCGCCTCTGCCCACAAGCCTCTGGAGCCCCCGATGACTGTGTTGAAACTGGTCGGCCTGATCGTCGGCGTGATCAGCTCCGCGTTGACCCCGGGACTAGCCCGGGCGGCGACGGAACAGCCCGCCTACACGGTTCTACAGAGAGTGGGGTCGGTGGAGTTGCGCCGCTACGGCCCCCGCTTGGCCGCTGAGACCACGGTCCGCGGGGATGAAGTCTCGGCGCGCAACAAGGGGTTTCAGGCGATTGCCGGCTACATCTTCGGCGGAAACAAGGGAAAGACCTCTATTGCGATGACCGCCCCTGTCGCTCAGGCCAAGGCTGAGAAGATCGCCATGACCGCCCCTGTAGCCCAGGCGCCCTCGGCCGACGGCGCCTGGCGGGTGCAGTTCTTCATGCCGGCCAAGTACACACGCGCCACCCTGCCGACGCCGAACAATCCGGAGGTGCGGATCGTCGAGCTGCCAAGTGAGCAGTTCGCGGTTCTGCGGTTCTCGGGCCTCGCGGGCCGGACCTCGGTGGCTGCCCGCACAAAAGAGCTGTCCGATAAGGCCGCCGCCATGGGCTGGAAGGTCACCGGTCCGCCGGTGGTTTGGTTCTACGACCCGCCATGGACCCTACCGCCGATGCGCCGTAACGAGGTCGCGTTTCCGGTTGCGGCGAAATAGCGCCACGCCGAGGCTGGCCTCGCGGTGCTGCCGCAACGCGATTTGTCTTTAGAGAGAAGGCGAGGGGCCTAGAAAGGGTAAGGTTGGGGGCATTCAGCCAGACTGGATCCAGGGTTCGACGGTCTTGTGAATGTCGACGCGGGCCTTGAGACGCGCGGCCAGCAGGGCGGTGCCGCTGATCTTGCGCTGGACGAACAGGATGTCCGTCGGCGGTAAGTGCCAGGCGGCGGAATCGCCTGCGATCTCCGCGCCCCGACCGCGCAGGGCGTCCACGAAGCGGCGATCCCCGAAGTCGAACAGCCCGGGGCGGCTGAGCTCGCCCTGAATCACATCAATGATCTGGTCCACGGCCGCGGCGTGGCGCGCAACGACGGCCGGGCCCAGGAAACCGGCCGCCAGGGCCGCGTCCCGCACCGCAGCCCGGTCGCCCGAGAGACTGGCGCGCAGCAGATTGCGGTAGCCTGCCGCCGTTTCCGGCGCGACGGATCGCGTGGCGCCGAAGTCCAGCAGGACGAGCCGCCCGGTGCGGGGCTGAATGCGGTAATTGCCGAAGTTGGGATCGGTCTGCATCACGCCGAATTCGAACAGCTCGCGCAGGACCACCTTGATCAGGGTCTGCATCGCCGCGTTCCGGGCGTCCTGGGTCGCGGTTTCCAGAGATTCGATGGGCCGCCCTTCCAGGAACGTCATGGCCAGGACGCCGGACGTCGTGAGATCAGGGTCCAGGGTCGGAACGATCACCTCGGGCATGTCGGCGAGCAAATGGCCGAGGCGCGCCATCTGCCGGCCCTCACGCTCATAGTCGGCTTCCTCGGCTAGCTGGCGCTTGGCCTCGCCGCGTAGCGGCCCGATCTCGAACCCCTTTGGCAGGACGCCTGACATCCGCAACAGGGTGGCGACGTTGTCGACATCGGCGTCGATGCTCTCGCGGACGCCGGGGTACTGCACCTTGATGGCCAGTTCCCGTCCGTCCCAGGTGATCGCCCGATGCACCTGGCCGATGGAGGCGGCGGCGATGGGGCGATGATCGAAGTGCGGGACCCGCGTGCGCCAGTCCGGTCCCCATTCCCGGGCCAGAACCTGTTTCAGTTGCGCTGCCGGCATATGCTGGGCGCTATCGCGCAGCCGCGCCATGATGGCCGAGAGTTCGGCGGGGAGCAGATCGCCGGCGTCCATCGAGATCATCTGGCCCAGCTTCATCGCCGCGCCGCGCAAGTGCGACAAGCGCTCGGCGACCTTACCGACATTGCCCGGGGTCAGCAGCATGTCGCGCAACTGAGGCCGCTCGCCGGCGGCCAGCCGACGCCCGCCCTCGGCGATCATGCCGCCGGCGACGGATCCGGCCAGGCGCCCGAACTGGCCCAGCCGCGACAGCCGGCCCCGCGGGACCTGGCGACCGCGCGGATCGTTGGCGTCCTTGCTCACGGCGTCACCATCCCAGATTGCCCGGAACGGCCCTGCCCGACATCCGAGCCAATATCCGGGGACACGATACACAAATCACCCAACCCCCGCACCAGCACACGCCTTCCGCCCCGGCTTCTGGCGGGCCGGCACGCGGGCCAGGCGCCGCTCCAGGTCGGCCACGAAGTCCGGCAGGCCCAGCGGTCGCCCCGCTGGGCTACATGATGCGCCACCCCCTCCGCCGCCACGCGCGACAGTCTCGCCATGCAGACAGGCTGGCACGCGGCGGAAGGCGGGTCACTTAAGTATAGTGTCCCCGGATACACGCGCTCAGAGTGTCCACCATCGGGCGGCGCATCGCTTCGGCTTGCACGTCGCGTGTGTTACCTGCAAGGGCGCAAGCGCCCAAGCCGAGACGAGCAGATCAGGAGTAGCCCGTGAAACGTCTGATAGTCGCCCTCGTCGCGCCATCGGCGCTGTTCCTGGCGGCCGGCGCCCTGGCCCAGGCGCCTGGCAAGGCCGTCGTTCTCGCCAGCGACATTCCCGTGGCCCACACGCCGCCCGGCTTCTGGAAGACCTTTCCGGCGCCGGTCCTGGCGCGGTGTACCGAGCCCCTGGCGCCGGGGGCGCCCGATCTGCGGGGCGTCTGGACGGGCGACAATGGGGGCAAGACCCACATCGAGCGCATCCAGCAGTGCGGCGACCGGGTGGTTATCGACGGAGGCGGCGTCACTCACGATATGAGGGCTGACGGGGTCCTCGCCCATGGCGTGGATGATATTGCGGCCGGCACGGCCATGCCGATCAAGGTCGCCGCCGTGTTCGAGAACAACGGGCTGTCGCTGAAACCCTTCGGCGGGCCGACCCGGGTCACGCGGGTTCTGCAGGGCGATGTTCTGGTGTTCACCTACGTCGGCAAGGTCATCCTGCTTCACCGCATCGCCGCCTTGCCGCCGGGGACCTAGATCTGGGGATGGGAGAGTCCGCTCTGGGTCGTTTCTCACCGTTGGGTTCGGGTCGACAAGCGGACGTTGGCATCCGGCGCCGGGAAGCAGCCATTCGAAACGGGCGAGACGAGTCACGACGCGTCATTCCTGACGCCCGCCACCCTCGCCTAAGGCGCATTCTCGGAAGCTGAGCATCCAACTCTGCGATTCACCGCAACAAGGTGGCAAGGCCCATCCGAAGACGCCCAAACCCCTGGTCGAGCTGATCGGCTGATCCACCGAAGCCGACCCTGACGTATCCAGGCGACCCGAAGTATTCGCCGGGCGCCACCAGGACGCCGAAGTCGTCAAGGAGGCGCGCTGTGAGATCGCGGGTCGATCTCGCGCCTGGCACTTCAGGAAACGCCATGCAGCCGTGGAGGGGCACTTCTCCCTTCAGCAGCCCCTCGCCTTGCAGCGCGGACATCCAGCGCGCCGCGACGGGTCGGCCGGCGGCGAGCACGGCGCGCCAATGGGCCTCGTAGGGCTCCGGTGTCTCCAGCACGTGGGCGGCGACCGCGTGGGCGAGTTTGGAGACTCCAAGGTCGCCGTCGGGGACCCCGCGACGGATACGGCTCATCAGCGCCGCATCACCGGCAAGCCAACCGAACTTCAACGCGAACAGGCCGAACACTTTTGTCAGGCTCGAGGCGGTCAGCACATTGCGACCAAGCCTGGCGGCCGGTCGCTGCGGCGTGGGACCGACAAAGTCGGCGTAGACCTCATCGACCATCAGAACGGCCCCGACGCCGTCGCACACCTTGGCCAGTCGGGAGACCTCGTCCGGCGGCAACCACGCGCCGCTGGGATTGTGCAGGTTGGTGATCATGACGGCGCGGGTGCGCGGGGTCAGGCGTTTCGCCAGGTCTTCCGGGTCTATCCAATGGTTTGGCGCGGGCCGCGGCAGCGGATCGACCCGCGCGCCGGCCTCAGTCGCAAGCCGGGCGAGCAGGTCGAAACCTGGCCGCTCCACCAGCACATGGTCGCCAAGGGTGACGAGCGCTTTCAGCGCAAGGGTGAGCGCCGAGGTGGCGCCCGTGGTCGTCAGGATCTGCTCTGGCTCTAGCCCGTATCGCCGCGCTAGTGCAGCCACTGCAAAGCGGTTGCCGTCGGCGAACACGCTGACAAAGCGCGAAGGCGCCTCGCCAGCGAACGCCTCATGCACGGTGGACATCAGCGCTTCCGTCGGCTCAGCGATCGTGCTCTCGAACAGCAGACTGACATCGGGTCGCGATGCCCGCAGGCGCATGGCCCCTCGCACCCACTCGGCATAGGTGGACGCTGCGAACAGCCCTTCCGTCGCTCGCAGCGGCGCGCCGATGGTCTGAAGGGGTGGCAAGGCTCTCAAGGTCCCCACGCCGCGCGAAGGGCCGCGACCCTTCACAGCTTAGCCACGGGCGGCGGAGTTTCTTTGCAAATTCATCCCTGTCGACCGGAAGAAGACCGGAGACTATTCGCGTCTCAGCGGCCCTGCGCATAACTCTTGCCGTCGGTCACTCGGGGTTGTCGACAACGAAAGGACTATCCCCCGGACCCGCGCTAGCATGACTTAGAGCCTGGGGGTTGGGATGATCACGCGGCGGACTTGGATCGGATTGGCAGGGCTGCTCGTGTTTGCGGGCGCGCCGCCGGCCTGGAGCGAGACGCCGTCGCCGCGCGTGTCGATGACCCGTCACCAGGGGACGTTCGGCGGCCAGTCTCTGCGGTACACGGCGACCGT
>NZ_JBILUK010000033.1:0-20824 GCF_044371015.1 Phenylobacterium sp. | reverse complement strand
GACTTCCGCACCTATCGGGCTGAAGACCCGGAGAACCTGCGATGAGCGGCCTCAGCTACGAGGCCGTTGCGGCCTTCGCCCAGCAAGCCGGCCTGATCTACTTCGGGCTGATTTTCGTGGCCGGCGTTATCTACGCCCTGCGTCTCCGCCATCGCGCGGACTTCGAGCGTCTGGCCAAGCTCCCTCTTGAGGACGATGGCGACCATGTCTGATCGCGAACGCGACGAGCACTCCGGCATGGAGACGACCGGCCACGAGTGGGACGGTATCAAGGAACTGGACACGCCCCTGCCGCGCTGGTGGCTGTGGACGTGGTACGCCACGATCCTCTGGGCGGTGGTGTACTGGATCCTGATGCCGGCCTGGCCGGGGATCACCGGCTATACCCGAGGCCTCCTGGGCCATTCCGATCGCGCCGTGGTGTCGCAAGAACTGGGCGAACTGGCCAAGATGCGCCAAGCCGGCGAAGCCCGCCTGCAGGCCGCCAGCCTGCAGGAGATCGAGGCCAATCCCGAGCTCCAGGCCTATGCCATGCAGGTCGGCCAGTCGGTTTTCGGCGATAACTGCGCCACCTGCCACGGGGCGGGCGGGGCCGGCGCCAAGGGGTATCCGAATCTGCGCGACGATGTCTGGCTGTGGGGCGGTCGGCTTGACGAGATCGCCCGCACACTCCGCGTTGGGGTTCGATCGGGTCATCCGCAGGCGCTCGGTGAAACCGTGATGCCGGCCTTCGGGCGCGACCAGATGCTCACCGACGCGCAGATCTCGGACCTGACCGAGTATGTCGTGGCCCTTTCGGGACGGCGCGCGAACGCGGCCGCGGTGGCGCGGGTGCGCCAGACCTTCGTGGACCAGTGCGCCGCCTGCCATGGCCCGGATGGGCGGGGCGATCGCACGCGGGGCGTGCCGGATCTGACCGATGCCGAGTGGCTGTACGGGTCGGACCGAGGTGCGATCCGCGACCAGCTCTGGAGCGGTCGGAACGGCGTCATGCCCGCCTGGGAAGCGCGGTTTTCCCCTGAGACCATCAAGGCTCTGGCTGTCTATGTGCACGCCAATGCCGGCGGTGAACCCGAGCCGCCGCCCGCGCCCGCCGTCGCCGCGCCCGGACCCGCTGCGCCGGCGACTCCCGTCGCGAAATGAACACCGTCATCGACACAACCCGTCGATCGACCGCCGACAAGGCGCGCGAGAAGGCCAAGGGCGACGGCGGCCTCTACAAGCCGCGCACCCCGATCTATCCCAAGCTGGTTCATGGCCAGTGGCGGCGGATCAAGTGGGCGCTGCTGATCCTGACGCTGACGATCTACTACGTGACGCCCTGGCTTCGATGGGATCGGCCCGGCGCGCTGCCGGACCAGGCGGTGCTGGTCGATTTCTTCGGTGGGCGTTTCTACTTTTTCGGCATCCAGCTCTGGCCGCAGGAGGTTCACTTCATCACCGGCCTGCTGGTGATCGCGGCTCTGGCGCTGTTTCTGGTCACGGCGTTGTTCGGGCGGCTCTGGTGCGGTTACGCCTGCCCGCAGACGGTCTGGACGGATCTCTACATCTATATCGAGCGCGCGTTCGAGGGAGATCGTAACGCCCGCATGCGCCTGGCCGGCGCGCCCTGGTCGTTCGACAAGCTTTGGCGAAAGGGCGGCAAACACGCGGTGTGGCTGGGCGTGGCGTTCGGCACCGGCGGCGCCTGGATCTTCTATTTCCGCGACGCGCCGACGCTGCTGGTCGAGTTCTGGACCGGGCGGGCGCCAATCGAATCCTATGTTTCCTGCGCACTGCTGACCGCCACCACCTACATCTTCGCCGGTCACCTTCGGGAACAGGTCTGCACCTACATGTGCCCCTGGCCGCGCATCCAGGGCGCGATGCTTGACCAGCACTCGCTGCAGGTCACCTACCGGTTCGACCGGGGCGAGCCGCGTGGCGCGCACAAGAAAGGCCAGGGCTGGGAGGGACGGGGCGACTGCATCGACTGCCAGGCCTGCGTCGTCGCCTGCCCGATGGGCATAGACATCCGCAACGGTTCACAACTGGAATGCATCAACTGCGGCCTTTGCATCGACGCCTGCGACGAGATCATGGATCGGGTGGCGCGGCCTCGGGCGCTGATCGCCTATGACACCGACGCCGCGGTCGCCGCGCGCAGCCTGGGTCAGCCGTCGATCTATCGGTTGCTCCGCAGCCGGACGGTCTTCTACGCACTGGCGCTTTGCGTGGTGTCGACCCTGGTCGTCTACGGCCTGAGCGTTCGCTCGCCTCTGGAGGCGCATGCCCTCCGGGATCGGAACCCCACCTTCGTGCGCCTGCACGATGGATCCATTCGCAACGGCTACACGCTGAAAGTCGCCAACCGCACATTCGAGGCCCAGACGGTGGAGATCACGCTGGAGGGCGTGCCCGGCGCGGCGCTGCGCAGTCCTGGCGGCCCGACAGGCGCGCCGCTTCGCGCCGTGATCCCCGCCAACGAGGTGCGCGCGGTCCGCGTGTTCGTCACCGCCGCGCGAGGCCAGGCCGACCAGCCCGCCGCCAAGTTCCTGGTGCGGGGCGCCGGCGCAGAAATTGTCGCAGAGACCACGTTCCTCACTGGCGCGCAGGCTGACTCATGAACCCGACATCACCGCCTCTTCGCCGTCCGTTCGAGATCCGCGGTTGGCATGTCCTGGCAGGCGTGAGCGCCTTCTTCGCCGTGGTGATCGCGGTGAATGTGGTCTTCATGGTGCTGGCCTATCGCACCTTCCCGGGCCAGGTCTCGGTGACGCCCTATGAGGACGGCCTGGTCTTCAACCGCAGGATCGCTGACCTTGAGGCGCAGGATCGCCTTGGCTGGCGCGCGGCGGTATCGACCTCGCCCCGTGAAATCGCCTTGACCGTGGTTGATCGCGACGGCGCCCCGCTCCCGGGCCTGACCGTGACGGGCGCACTCCGGCGACCGGCCACCGAGGCGGGCGCCGTGGTGTTGGCGTTCCGGGAAACCACGCCCGGTCGCTACCTTGCTCCCGTCAGCGGACTCGCCGGGGCCTGGGATTTCTCCGCCAGGGCCGAGGGGCCGGCCGGCGGGCGCCTGACCGCCGAGCGGAGACTGACATGGCCCTGACCTGGGACACCGAGCGGGCCGACCTCTCGGCGTTCCTGCGGCCGCGCGCCGAGGGGCGGACTGGGTTGGACCTGCTGGTGCCTGACGCGAAGTGCGCCGGCTGTCTCTCCAAGATCGAGCGGGAGGTCGCGGGCCTGCCCGGCGTGGCGTCCGCGCGGCTCAACCTGACCCTGAAGCGCCTTTCCGTGGAGTTCGACGGTCGGCGGGCTGACCCCTCGACCGTCGTTCAGCATCTGGGCAGGCTCGGCTATCCCGCCACGCCCTATGACCCTGGCGAGGCGCGCGACGCGCAGGATCGGGAAGGCCGTGAGCTGATCCTCGCCATGGCGGTGGCCGGCTTCGGCGTGATGAACACCATGATGTTCTCGGTGCCGATCTGGGCGGGGCTGTTCGGCCAGGAGTTGGGCCCCGCGTCGCGCACGCTCATGATGTGGTTCTCCGGGCTCGTTGGCGCGCCCTGTGCGATCTACGCCGGCCTGCCGTTCTTCCGCTCGGCCTGGCGCTCCCTAAGGGCCGGCCGGGCCAACATGGACGTGCCCATCTCCATCGGGGTGTTGCTGACCCTGGCCGTCAGCCTATCCGAGACCATCCTGCAGGGTCGGGATGTCTATTTCGACGCGGCGGTTTCCTTGCTGTTCCTGCTGCTCATCGGCCGCTGGCTGGAGCATCGGCTGCGAGCCCGGGCTTCAAGCGCCGCTGCGGATCTGTTGGCGCTGCAGGCGCCTACAGCCACCCTGATCAGCTCGGACGGCGCGCTCGTGGCCCGGCCGCTGTCGGATGTTCACCCGGGTGATCGCCTGCTGGTGCGACCGGGGGAACGGATCCCAGTGGACGGTCGAGTGGTCGAGGGAGCCTCAGATCTCGACACAAGTCTGCTGACCGGTGAAACGACCCCGGCCAGCGTCGCGGTCGGCGCGGAATGTCGGGCTGGGGCGCTCAACCTTTCAGGCGTGCTGACTCTGGTCGCCAGCGCCCGGTCGGAGGACTCGGCCGTTGCGGCCATCGCGCGGCTGGTGGAGGCCGGCGCTCAGTCCAGGTCGCGCTATGTCCGTCTCGCCGACAAGGCGGCGTCGATCTATGTGCCTGTGGTCCACAGCCTGGCGCTGCTAACCTTCGTTGGCGGTTGGCTGGTCGGCCTTGGTCCGCGCGAGGCGCTGATCCGGGCGGCTGCGCTCTTGATCGTCACCTGCCCCTGTGCGCTCGGGCTCGCCGTGCCCGCCGTGCAGATCACCGCCTCGGCGCGCCTGTTCCGACGGGGCGTGCTGGTGAAATCCGGCGCCGCGCTTGAACGTCTGGCCGAGGTCGATCACGTGGTGTTCGACAAGACCGGCGTCCTGACGCGCGGTCGACCGGTTCTGCTGGACCCCGCGCCGGCGGTGATCGCCATGGCCGCGCCGCTGGCTCGCGCCTCGCGGCATCCCCTGGCCCGGGCCGTAGCCGAAGCGGCGGGGCCGCATGGGCCGCTGGCGACGGAGGTCCGGGAAGTAGCCGGTCAGGGCGTCGAAGGGCTGATCGACGGTCGGCATGCGCGGCTCGGTCGCGCGGAGTTTGTGGGCGCCGCCACCAACGACGACGCCACTGAGCTGTGGTTCGGCTTTGATGGCGACACCCGGTTCCGGCTGCGGTTCGCTGACGCGCCGCGGTTCGACGCAACCGAGACGGTGGCTGCGCTTCATGCGCGCGGGTTGACCATTGAGGCGCTCTCCGGGGATCGTTCGGGCGCTGTCGGCGCCACCGCCCGGGCGGTCGGCATCATCGACTGGCAGGCCGGCTGCACCCCTGAAGGGAAAGCTGCGACCATCTCTGGGCTGATCGCCCAGGGTCACAAGGTGCTGATGGTGGGCGACGGCCTGAACGACACCGGCGCGCTGGCGGTCGCACACGCCTCGATGGCGCCCGGCGCGGCGCTGGCGGCCAGCCAGAACGCGGCGGATCTGGTGTTTTCGGGAGAGGGGCTCTCACCAGTCGTGGATGCTGTCGATATCGCCCGTGACGCCCGCGCCCGCGCGCTTGAGAACTTCGCCTTCGCCGCCGCCTACAACCTGCTGGCCGCGCCGGCTGCGATGCTGGGACTGGTCAATCCCTTCGTCGCCGCCATCGCCATGTCAGCGTCCTCGCTGGTGGTGACCCTGAACGCGCTTCGCACGGGATGGCGCCGATGAACCTGGTTATGTTCCTGGCGCCCTTCTCGCTGGGCCTCGGCCTCCTGGCGCTTGGGGCGTTCGTCTGGAGCCTGCGGGCCGGGCAATATGGCGACCCGTCCGGCGACGCCGCGCGAATCCTGGTCGATGACCCGGAGGACCGACCGGCCGATCAGTGATGCGGAGAAGATTTCGCGTCGACGCTTAGGTTGGCCGCGATCAGCTGCTGGATTTTGGCCGTCAGGGTTTCGCCCATGAGCGGCTTCTCGAGAATGGGCGCACCGGCGCTGGCGGCGGCGGCGCGGGTCCGGGGTCCTGGATGACTGGTCACCAGTATGGCCGGGAGTTCGACGCACCGTTCACGAAGCTGGCGCAAGGTTTGGAGCCCCGAGGCGCCGGGCAGGCGTTCGTCAAGCACAAGGCAGGCCGGCGAAGCGGGCGGCTCGCGAAGCAGGAAAGCCTCCCCTGAGGCGAAGGTCTCGACCCGGAACCCTTCCATCTCCAGCGCGAACGCCAGCGCCGTGCGGACGCCGACATCGTCATCGACCACCACGACCGTCGCGCGTTCTGTGGGGGATTGTTCCATTGAGCGAAGGTGGCGCGCCGCAGGCGAGCGCGCCTTGATCTGGCGCAAGATTCAGATTCCGGCGAGCATCGCAATTCGCACCAGATCCGAGATGCCAGTCGCCTGCGTCTTGCGCATGACATTGGCGCGGTACACTTCCACCGTACGCTCGCTGATGCCCAGCTCGAAGGCGATCACCTTGTTCATCTTGCCGTCCACCACCCCCCGCAGCACCTCGCTCTCACGGGTCGATAGCGATTCCAGAAGGGAGGCGTAGCGGCGTCGACCCTCGGCGTTTGCGTCGGCCGGAGCTGCGGCGGCGAGGGCGGTCTGGATCGCCCGGACGAGCGCCTCTTCTTCGAACGGCTTCTCCAGAAAGTCGACCACCCCCGCCCGCATCGCCTCAATCGCCAGCGGCATGTCGCCGTGACCCGTGATGACGATCAAGGGCAGTGGGCAGCGTCGGGCTTTCAGCGCCCGCGCCAGGTCGAGACCGTTCATCCCCGGCATCCGGATGTCGGTCACCACGCAGCCATTGGTTAGCGAATCGGCGACTGCGAGGAAGGCCTCAGCCGATGCATAGGTCGCCGCTGGAATGTCCTTCATCTCCAGTAGGAACCCGACGGAGGCGCGCACCGCCTCGTCGTCGTCGATCAGGTGGACAATCGGTTCAGGCATCCGCGGTCAGGTCCTCCTTCCGTACGGCCGGCAGCGTGAAGTGGAAGGTGGCGCCGCCCTCGGGATTGTTTTCCGCCCAGATCCGGCCGCCATGCGCCTCGATGATCGTTCGCGAGATCGAGAGCCCGATGCCGGTGCCGTCGGGCTTGGTGGTCATGAAGGGCTGGAAGAGCTGACCAGCGGCTTCCGGCTTGATGCCGTGGCCATGATCGCGAACCTGGACTTCGACCATATCGACCTCGACCGATCGGGCTGAGACGCTGACGACCTTGTCGCCCATGCCGTCCATCGCCTCCAGGCCGTTGCGGATCAGGTTCAACGCCACCTGCTGAATCTGGATCTTGTCGACCAGGACGAGATCGACGTCCGGGTCGATCTCCTGACGAATGCGAACGTTGCGTTGACCGGCACCGACCATGGCCAGGGCAGCGGCCTCTTCGAGCAACTGGGGGAGGCCCTCGATCCGACGATCCGCCTCGCCCTTGGCGACGAAGTTCCGGAGGCGGCGGATGATCTGACCGGCGCGGAGGGCCTGATCGGCGCCCTGGGAGATCATGTCCGCCAGACGCGCTTCATCGAGCGGGCGGCGCTTCAGCAGAACGAGGCATCCCTTCATGAAGTTCGCGGCGGCGGTCAGCGGCTGGTTCAGTTCGTGCGCCATGGCCGACGCCATTTCGCCCAGGGCGGTCAGGCGGGAGACGTGGACGAGCTCGCCCTGGACATCCTGCAGCCGTCGCTCCGCAGCCTGACGTTCGGAGAGGTCCCGCACAAAGCCGGTGAAGAAACGCCGGTCGCCCGAACGCATCTCGCCCACCGCCAGTTCGATCGGGAAGGTTGACCCGTCCTTCCTCACACCGGTGACCACGCGGCCGATCCCGATGATCCGCGCCTCGCCTGTGGCGGCGTAGCGCGTGAGGTAACCGTCGTGCTGGCTGCGGTAGGGCTCCGGCATCAGCACCTCGACATTGCGTCCGACGGCCTCCGCCGCCGTCCAACCGAACTTGCGCTCGGCCGCGCTGGAGTACGACTGGATGATTCCCCGTTCATCAATCACGATCATGGCGTCCGGAACGGTGGCCAGGATCGACTCGAGGTGCGCCTCGCGGGCGCGCAGATCCTCAATGCTGCGGCGCAGGATCGCATCCGTCTGCCGCATGCGGCGGCCATAGGCCGCAATCGCCACCGTAAGACCCAGGAAAGCCACAGCCTCGATCAGGTGGCGCATGCCGAAGCCGGCCGAGTCTGAAATCCATATCGCGACAAGAGTGGCGACGACGCCGGCCGCCAGGGTCGGTCCAGCCCCGCCCAGCGCGGCGGCGATGACCAGCGCCGGAACGAACAACAGCAGGCCGGTCTGCGCCTGGAACACGTCGTCCAGACCAATGCGCAAGAGGGCGCAGACGACGACGGCGACCAGCGCGAGGGCATGGGCCGGCCAGACCGTCTGGCGAGCCGGCCCCGAATCCGGCGTCTTCGTCTCGCGCGTCATGAACCGAGGGGTAGGCGCGCCGCCCGACCGTGACAAGCCGGGCCGGGATTGAGGACTCGTCTCAGGCGGCGAGCGCCTCCAGTTCGGACCAGCGCCGAACCTCGAAACGCCGGGTGGACGGGAAGGCGACAATGGCGTCGTCCTGCAGGCGGGTCAGCATGCGGGAAACGGTCTCAATGGTCAGGCCGAGGTAGTCGGCCATATCCTGACGGCTCATGGGCAGATCGACCTGCGGCTCATCCTGGCGGTGCGCAATGGCGGCCAGGAAGCCGGCGACGCGCTCGCGGGCGCCGCGAAGACCCAGCAGCACGACATGCTCCTGCACGCGCTCCAGCTCCCGGCGGGTGGCCTCCAGGATCGCGCGGTCGAGTTCCGCGTCGCCGGCCACGGCGCGCACTGCGGCCCTGCGGACGATGACCACTTCGCAATCGGTCAGGGCTTCGGCGGCGAAGCGATGGGCGGGGCCAGGCTCCAGACCGAATATCTCGCCGGCATAGTAGAAGTCGCCCACCTGGCGGCGGCCATCCACCGTAAGGCGCGTGGTGCGCACGACGCCGCGAACGATCCGAAACAGCAGTTCCACGGCATCATCCTGATCATAGATCGCCGACTCGCGCGTATAGAGCTTTCGCGCGCCCAGCGTCTCGAAAGCGAGATCGAGCGCCGTCCCGCCAGGGGCGGGGGTGGGATCATTGAGGGGCTGGCCGAGGATCATCGCGCTCTCCGGGTTCGATGATCATTGGCTACGCTTCCGCCGCCCCCGGCGAAATTCGGGTCCTCCCCTTAGGTACTGGCACGGAGGCGTGGCGGGACGGGGCCGACCTGGAAGAAAGAGCCTTGGGCGCCGTCCATGGAACGGGTGTTCGGTCACGTGCGATGGGCCGTCGGACTTGACCCGGTCGGCCGTCTCGGCTGCTTCGTTTGTCTGTTGCGAGGTTGGGCTGACAACGGGTTTGGCGGCGCTAACCTGAAGATGCCAACCACGCTGCATCGACCTTCCATGGAGACACCAAGAGATGCCGTTGCCGACGCCGCTGAACGAGACGCTTGTCCGCGACCTGCCGGACAACGGCCCCGTGGTGATGGTCAACTTCCTGCGGTTCCGCGAGCGCTCGATCGACGGCGACGGGACGGGCTGGGACGCCTACGTTCGTTACAGCGCCAACACCGTGCCGATGATCAAGGCGCTGGGCGGCGCCATACTCTGGAGCGGCAATCCCGAAGGCGTGGCGTTCGGCGACCCGTCGACTAGACTGTGGGACTATATCGTCCTTGTGCGGTATCCGTCTCGCGCCGCCTTCCTGTCGATGGTGACCTCCCCGGACTACGCCCGCGGTGACGTCCACCGCGAGAATGGTGTCGAGGATCACCTGATCCTGGCCTCGACCGAAACCTATTCGAAGTTTGGGGTGGGTGGTGACCGGCCGGCCGCCAACTAGCCGGCAAGGTGTATCGCCTTCTTGCCGTCAGCCCGACGGCCGGACGCCTTCTAAGGTATTGATCGGCGCTGCGATCGCCTTTGCGTTATCGCGGCAAAAGGGGAGACCTGCATGATCCGTCTTTTCCTGGCTCTTGTCGCCGCGTCGTTGGCCGCCGGCCCGATCCACGCTCAGGTGGCGCTTAGTCCGGGGACGCCGAGCATACTGTTCTGGACGCCGCAGCAGCAGAGCGAATGGTACCGCCACATCGAGACGGTCTATCGCGTTGAGACGGTGGCGCGGGGCGAAAGGGTCCACCCCCTTTCATCGGCCGGGCGCACCATCGATCCGACCTTCTCGTTCGCCGGCCGCACCTACACGGTCGCAGACTACATGGACGCCTATAAGGTCTCGGGCCTGTTAGTGCTGAGGGACGGCAAGGTGGTGCTTGAGCGCTACGGGATGGGCAGGAAGCCGACAGACCGCTGGACCTCGTTCTCGGTGGCGAAATCGATCACGTCCACTTTGGTTGGCGCGGCCATACAGGACGGCCGGATAAAGAGCCTGAGTTCTCAGGTCACCGACTACATTCCCGAACTCAAAGGCTCGGCCTACGAAGGTGTCACCGTCCGCCAGTTGCTCATGATGAGTTCCGGCGTGCGCTGGAACGAGGACTATGCCGATCCCAACTCCGATGTCGCCCGGGCGGGCGTTGTCGGCGCCGGGCTGGCTTCGTCGGTCCCCGGCATGAACCCCATTGTCGCCTACATGCGCACCCTGCCGCGGGCAAACGCGCCCGGGGCGTACTTCAACTACAATACCGGCGAGACCGATCTCGTCGGCATCCTGGTCTCCAAGGCTACGGGCAAGGGGCTAGCGGCCTACGCGTCGGAGAAGATCTGGAAGCCCTACGGCATGGAGCGCGACGCCCTTTGGGTGGTTGACGGCGCGGGGCAGGAGCGGGGCGGCTGCTGCATATCGATGACCCTCCGCGACTACGGACGTTTCGGTCAGTTCATGCTGGATGGCGGAATGGCGCGTGACCGCCCTGTGCTCCCGCCCGACTGGGCGGTCGAGGCCACCTCCAAGCAGATCGACAACGGTCAGCAGGGCCTAGGCTACGGCTATTTCTGGTGGATGGGACCTGGCGGGGCCTATCAGGCGACAGGAATCTTTGGCCAGTCGATCACCACCTTCCGCCAAGACCGGGTCGTGATCGTCATCAACTCTGCCTGGCCCCGCGCGACGGGCCGTGATCTCAGCGCCGCCCGAGCCGCCCTGATCGAGGCCCTCCACAAGGCGGCCGTCGAGCCCTGATCAGCGGGTCAGTCCAACCGAACGGAGCCGCCAGCCAGGTCCTGCACCGACCGATCGGGGACTCTGTGCGAATGGCCGCCGTCACGCGGTTTAGTGGATGCAAAGGGTAGGGTGTTCCCCGGGTCTCTGCCGATGCTCAAAGCTGGCATGAGTTTGTCCGACAGCGGTTGTTGCTCTTTACCTGCAAGGCCTGCACTTCACTTAGAAGCGACGGGGTCGGGGAGGTTGTGGGGCTGGATTTACCCGCCGCCGCGGCGCCATAGAGACGACTCTCAGAGTCTGGACGAATAATGGACGTAACGAAGACGGCGGCGGTGATCTCAGGGGAGAGCGAGCCCGAGATGGGCTGGACGCTCCCGGCCTATCAGGAGCGGAGCCGCCGGCAGCGCGACCGCCTGATGAAGGCGGGCGAGCGGGTGTTCGCCGAGTCAGGCTTTTGGCAGGCGCACGTCGCCGACATCGCCAAGCGGGCGGGTTGTTCCGTGGGCAGCTTCTACCGTCGCTTTCAGGACAAGGAGGCGTTCTTCTTCGCCCTCCAATCCGACATGGCGGCGCATGCAGAAGCTAACATCGTCAAGTTCTTCACCGACCCGGCTTGCCGGACCGAACCCTTGATGGACGTGTTTCGTCGGCTAACGCGGAACTCGGCGCGGACCATGAAAGGGATCGAGGGCTACTACCGCGCCCTGTTCGAACTCAGCCTCCGGGGCCGCGATGTCTGGCCGCTGATGCGGCGAGTCGAGATGATCGAAGCCGCACAGGTGGTGGATTTGCTCAGGGCGCGGGGCATAGACATGGACCCCGGCAAACAGGACGCAGCTCATCTGGCCATCCGCATGATGCATGGCCAGATTGTATCCAACATCCTGCACGGGCCGGGACCGTACTCGATTGACGACCCGCGACTCCACGAAGAGCTCGCTCTGATGCTCGTGCGATATCTCGGCCTCGAAGATGTAGCGACCGTGTGAGCCGACAGCAGGAATGGCGTTCAGGTGAGCTCAGTCGCGCGTCAGCCAGGAGCGGACGGCGCTGGCCGGGCGTATTGTCGGGCGCCGAAGAGTATGTCGCGGTGTTCGTCGGTGAAGCCCGACAGTCCGCCCTCGATGGTCTCGCGACGCAGGTGCTCCCGGCCGACCTCCATGCCCTGGACGACGGCAGGGCGCGCGCCGATCAGGTCGGCCCACCGCTTGAGGTTAGGATAGTCTGAGGCTCGGGCCTCGACCTGGCGCAGGACGTAGGGATACGTCGCCATGTCGGCCACGGTGTATTCAGCGCCGGCAAGATGCTCGACCTCGGCGAGCCGGTCATCCAGCACGCGCAGCAGTCGGGTGACCTCGTTGGCGTAACGCGTGATCGAATACTCGTGCCGATCCCGGGCGTAGAACGAGAAGTGGGCGTTCTGGCCGAACATCGGCCCGACCCCCGACATTTGGAACATCAGCCACTGCAGACAGATAGCCCGCGCCCGGACGCCTTCCGGGATGAACCGGCCGGTCTGCTCGGCCAGATGCCAGAGGATCGCGCCGGATTCGCACAGCACCAGCGGCGGGCCGCCGTCGGCCGGGGCGTCATCGACGATCACCGGAGTCTTGTTGTTGGGGTTGAGCGCCAGGAACTCGGGCGAGAGCTGGTCGCCCGTGAGAATGTCGATGGGGTGCAGTCGCCAGGCCAAGCCCATCTCTTCGAGACATATGGCCACCTTTCGGGCGTTGGGCGTCGGGCCGCCATAGAGCGTGATCAAGGCGCCATCTCCCTCGCGCGTGTCGTCAGATCTTGAAGGCTTCGAACGTCTCGGGCGCGAACAATTCTTCCGGTTGCAGCCGACGGGCGGAAAGCCCCTGTTCGTGGTGGTAGCGAAGAAAAGTGTCGAGGACGGCGCGATTGCGGTCCAGTCCGTAGGGCCACCAGTCGTCGCCCAACTCGGCCCGCGCATCCTCGACGGCCGCCACCTGCCAGGGCAGCATCGAGGTCATCGCCGAGGTCACGGCCAGATTGTCATAGGTGATCCGCTGCGCCGCGATGAACGCCTTGAACAGCGACCGGGCGATCCATCGGTTGGCCTCGTAGACGTCTCGGCGGATCGCGATCACGTGCATGATCGGGAAGATGCCCGTGCGACGGTAGTAGGCCTTTTCCACACCCACGAAGTCCGGGAACAGCCGTTTCACGTCGTCGGGACGGGAATAGAAGGTGGAAGGCGTCCTGGCCGTATGGAGGGCGTCGATCTCGCCGTCGGCCAGCATACGGGCCAGAGTCTGGTCAGGGCCGATCGGCGTGACGCTGAACCTGGGCGGAAGGCTGAGCTTGAGCTTCTCGTCCCGGCCCGGCTCTTCCTCTCCGCCGGTGAAGTATTGAACGCTCGCCGGATCGACGCCGTAGTCGTCTGCGAGCAGGCCGCGAATCCAGACCGGGGCGGTCATCTGGTATTCCGGCACGCCGATGCGCCGGCCGATCAGGTCCGCCGGTTGCCGGATTCCGCTGCGGGTCGAGACGAAGATGCAGCCATGCCGGAAGAAGCGCGACGGGAAGACCGGTATGGCCACGAAGGCGGGATCGTCACGCAGCAGCGAGACGCAATAGGATGACAGCGACATCTCGGCCGCGTCGAACTCCCGGCCCCGCAGCATGCGGAAGAACGTCTCCTCCACATCGAGCGGCAACAGGTTTAGGTCGATGCCCTCCGGCGCGACCCGGCCATCGGCCAGCGCACGGGTGCGGTCATAGTCCCAGCAGGCCAGGGTCAAACGCAGCTTGCTCACGGCCGATCCTCAAGTTCCGAAATGGCGACCTCGCGTCCTTCGCGGGCGGCGCGCAGTATGGCAAGGCAGATGGCCAGGGTCTCGCGACCCCATTCGCCATTGCGGCGAGCCGGCGCGCCTTCGACCACCGCCGCCCATAACTCGTCGATGACGCCGCGCCGGGTGGCGCCGCTTTGCGGGAGGTCCAGGGTCACGATCCGGCGCTCGGTGGGGGTGTAGACTTCCACGCCTGAGGGGGTGAGGCGCAGGTCGCCTCCCTCGCAGGACACCAGGACAAACCCAAAGTGCTCGTGGCCGGTCACGGGCGGCGGCTCGGGCGCGTGGGACCCGTAGGCGCGGGCTGTCTTCAGCAAGGCCTCGGAATCCGAGGCTTCGAGCCGTTGTCGAGCGAGGCCATAGGCGTCCGCGTCCCGTGCGACGCCGGTCTCGCCGATCCAGTTCATCAGGGCGTCGGTGTCATAGCGTCCATAGCCGGAGTAGGTGAGCACCGCAGAGGCGCCGTCCTCGAACGCCAGGAACGCCTGATAGGCGCCCTCGGTGGGCCGGTCCGGATCCCATCGCCCGGCCGTGGCGCGGACCCGGGTGACCGGCGCGTCCATCAGGCCGCGGATCACGTCGACCTGGTGGACCGCCTGACTGAACACCACGCCGCCGCCCAGGGCGGTATCGAGTTCCTGAGGGCGACGCGGGCGGTAGAGAAAGTCGGTATAGGTCAGCATGGTCGCCATGCGCGGGCGGCCGAGCGCACCGGAGTCGATGAAGTTCGTCGCCCAGGCCGCCGGCGGGTCAAAACCGTGACTGGGCCCGACCAGCAGCTGAACGCCGGCCCGAGCCGCGGCGTCGATCATCGCCCGGCAGGAGGCCAGATCCAGCGCCATGGGCTTTTCGACCAGGATATGCTTGCCCGCCTCCGCGGCCTGGATCGCCAGCTCAACGTGGCTCTCATGCGGGGTCGCGATGTAGACCACCTCCACCGCGGGATCGGCGAACAGCATCCCGGCGGTCGGATAGACCTCGCCGCCGAACTCGGCCTGGAAGGCCGTGCGGGCCTCGAGACGCGGATCGGCGGCGGCGACGAGCCGGATGCGCGGATCCGCAGCCAGGGTGCGACGGCTCAGTTCAAAGCCTCGGCTCAGGCCGACAACCCCCATACGGAGCACACGGTCAGCCATTCTTTGGGACAGTCTCTCCAAGCGGTCGTCTGGACTCGCGTCGTATCGACAACCTAAGTTACTTCGTCATCTAAGTTTTGCAACGACCCTGCAGGGAACGCCGATGAGACCCGCCGACAATGAACTCCTATGCCGCGTGGAAGGAGACGCGGGCATGGGTCAGGTGATGCGCCAGCACTGGCTGCCAGCCTGCATGTCGGAGGAGGTGGCCGAGCCCGATGGCGCGCCCGTGCGCGCCCGTCTGCTGGGTGTCGACCTGGTGGTGTTCCGTGACAGCCTGGGACGTATCGGCGTGCTGGACGAACGTTGCCCGCACCGGGGCGCCTCGCTGGCCTTCGGACGAAACGAAGAGTGCGGGCTCCGGTGTCTCTATCACGGCTGGAAGTTCGGGGTGGACGGCGCGATCCAGGAAATGGCTTCGGAGCCGGAGGGCAGCCGCATGGGCGCGGTGAAAGCCAGAGCCTATCCGGTCCAGGAGGCCGGAGGTTTCGTCTGGGTCTGGATGGGCGGGGTTGACGCGGTTCGACCCTTCGAAGCGCCGCCCTGGGCGCCCACGCCGACCACGCGGACCTCGATCGTCAAGATACATGCCGCCTGTAACTGGGCGCAGGTTCTTGAGGGGTCGATCGACAGCGCCCATTCGTCCAGCCTGCATTCCACCAACATGCCCACCGCAGAGGTGGAAGGCTCAACGGCGACGGAGACCGCCTGGCTCCGACCTTCGAACGACAAGGCTCCCAAGCTGGAGGTCGAGGCCACCGACTACGGCTTTCATTACGCTGCTCTCCGCCGGCCGATCCGCAATCCGGAGACTCACGTCTATGTCCGCACCACCGTGTTCATCGCACCGTTCACGGTGCTGATCCCGCCGAATGACCAGTACAATCTGGCCCAGATGCTGGTGCCCATCGATGACGTGAACTGCATGTTCTACTGGATCGCCTGGCATCCGACGCGGGGCATCAGTCAGGAGGCCTGGCGCCGGTTCTGCGCCGCCGAGGTCGGACCCGACCTCGACACCGATTTCCGGAAGCTCCGCAACCTGGCGAATGGGTATCAGCAGGACAGAGCGGCCATGAGGGCCGGGGACTTCACCGGCATAAAGGGCATCCCGGCGCAGGACATGGCGATGTGGGAGAGCATGGGGCCTATCGCTGACCGCAGCGCCGATCATCTGGGCGCCAGCGATGTCGCCATCATCCAGTTCCGCCGCCAAATGGTCGCGGCGGCAAAGAGTGCGGCCGCCGGCGGACCTGTGATCGGGACATCCAGCACCGCCCGACGGACCGACCTGGCCTCGTACGAGGGCCTGGTCGAGAAGACCGCCGACTGGCGTGTGTTCACCACCCGGCGAACGGCTGAAGCGCACGCCGCCGAGTAGCGGGCTCCCGGCCGGCTTTGACAACACGCCGGAACCATCCCAGTGAGAACGCTCAAACCGATCGGGAGTGGTGAGCGCGGTGACCGCAGGCAATGATGTCAGGCACTTGCTGCTGTCGCTGCTCAGAGGTTTCTACTGGTTTGATGAAGGGCTGCAGAACTATCTGCAGGCCCGCGGCTGGCCGGTGGTCACCCGCCCCCAGTCCATGGTCATGGCCAATCTGGTGCTCGGCGTCCGCCGACCTTCGGATATCGCCCGCAATATGGGCGTGAGCCGCCAGGCCATCCACGCGACGATCGGCCAGATGGTCGAACTGGGCATTGTGGAGCTGATCGATGACCCGTCGAATGGGCGCATCAAGATCGTCAAGCCGACCCGCATGGGCGACACCATGCGGGTCGACGCGCAGCGATCAATGATCATCATGGCCGAGGAATTGGGCCGCCGCGTGGGGGCCGGACGGCTGCTGACCGCCGCGCGGGTTCTCGACGCTGACTGGGGCGCCCCCATGGCGTTCCGGCCCGAGGACGTCGCCAACGATCGATAGACCCGAAGCCGGCGCTCAGCGGCGGGTCCGGACCCAGTCGCAAAGCAGGTCGGCCATGTCGTCGCGCACCTTGCGGCTGTCCTCGAAGTAGTGGGCGCCCCGGATCAATTGCAGCGCTTTGTCGGACGTGCCGATGCTGTTGTGGATCTTGTGTGCGTCACTGGGGAAGACTCCGGTGTCGGCGAGGCCTTGAACCACGAGGCAGGGAAGGTCGAATTTGGCCAGTTGCTCGCCGCCCTGGCACTTCGAGGTCTCCAGGCTCCACATCGAGAGCCAGGTCTTCAGGTAGTTGGCTCGGCCGATAGATGGCGAACGGTTGGCGATGGCGGGGTGGCCCCGATAGCACATCGGCGTCTGCCGTTCGGACGGATCGATGCTCCCATCCATCATCCGCAGATCGCCCCAGCAGCGGAACAGCGGGAACAGTCGGTCGGGGACCCCGGCGGCGTTGAGGCGCGCCAGCTCGGCCTTGGCCCAGTCGGTGATGCGCTGGTTCCGGGCCCGCTGGGCGGCGCGATAGCGGGTGATGAACTCGGGCGAATAGGGTGGGCCATTGTCGGGGTTGAAGGGGTTCAGGCTCTCATCGGTGGCGACGGGATCGAATTCGTCGACCACCGAGGCGTCCATCCAGTCGGTCAGCACTTCGGGCCGGCCCTGGTGCGCGTTGAGCGAGATGTAGAGGTCGGCGCGCGGCAGTGTGTTGAGCGCTTCCAGCCCCTTGCCCGATACGAGGTCGCCCAGGGTCGGCGCGATCGCCTCGGCCTGGTAGGCGCCCATCAGCGAGCCGCCACCCGAATTGCCGAGAATGACGATGGTCTCGACGCCCGCCTGCTCACGCAGCCAGCGCATGCCGACGCCGATGTCGATCACCGCATGCTCCAGCAGGAACTGGTCCTCCGCACCGCGATAGCGGGTGTTCCAGCCCAGGAACCCGTAGCCTCGTGCGGCCAGGTAGGGGGCGATGTAGTGCTCGGAGAAATCGACGTTGTAGTGGGTGGCGATGAAGGCGGTTTTCGGCCGTTGGCCCTTAGGCGTTGTGTAGATTCCCTGACAGGGATGGCCGCCCGCCTGGATGCGCGGGGCGGTCGGCGAAACGACACCGATGAATTGGCGGTCAACCTTGGCCAGCAGGTCGCTGTCGTCCATGTCCTGAAATCCCCCTCTGCGCGATGGCCGCCCGATTTCGCGGCCCGTCTATGCTTCGTAATCTAATCAATATCGCCACATCGACCCGGCGCAAGGCGCTTTAGACAGCGGAATCGGTTGGGGGATCATCGCCCAGGTCCGCCGAAAGGTTGCGGCCCACCTGGGACAGGGCCTTGCGCAGAATCTCGACCTCGGAATCGGAGAGACCGGCGAGCGCGACGTCGTTGACCTCGGCCACCGCCGGCAGCAGCGTCGCCTCAAGGCGTTTGGCTTCCGGTGTCAGGAACACATGCACCTTGCGGCGATCCTCAAGGTTCTTCGTGCGCACGACGAAACCGCTGCGCTCCAGGCTCTTCAGGGCGATAACCGTGGTCGGCTCGCGCATGCCGACCCGGCGGCTCAGCTCGCGTTGCGTCAGGCCGTCCTCGCGCCAGAGCACCCGCAGGAATCGCCACTGACCGCTCGATACGCCGTACGGCGCCGTCCGCGACTCCAACGCCCGGGAGAACGATCGAAAGGCGATGCGCGTCAGATAGCCGATGCTGTTGGCGGGATCGGCGTAGATTTGGATGTCGCTCATGGTCAGACCATTCCACTGCCGCCCGCTCCCGGCAATCGCGCCATTGACAGGCCCGCGTCCGCGCCCCTACCGAACAGATAGAATACTAACGAATGGGGACGCCTCATGTTGTTGCCGGGTCTGCCGCTTTTGCCGACCACGATCGTGGGCAGCTACCCCCAGCCTGACTGGCTGATCGACCGCGAGGGGCTGAAGAGCCGGTTGCCGCCGCGGGTGCGCGCACAGGAACTCTGGCGCATCAAGGATCCCCAACAGTTGGCCGACGCTCAGGAGGCGGCGACCCTGGTGGCCATCAGCGACCAGCGTCTGGCGGGCATCGACATTGTCGGCGACGGCGAGATGCGGCGGGAAAGCTACTCAAATCGCTTGGCGACCGCTCTGGCCGGCATCGAGACCGACCCGCCCGGCATGGCCATGGACCGCACCGGCGCCATGAACCCCGTACCCCGCGTCGCCGGACCGATCCGCCGCACCGGTCCCATCGAGGCCCAGGACGCTGCGTTTCTGAAGTCGCGTGCGGGCGGACCGGTGAAGATCACCATTCCCGGCCCCTTCACCATGACCCAGCAGGCCCAGAACGATTACTATCCGGACGCCCGGTCGCTGGCCCTTGACTACGCCGATGCGGTCAACGCCGAAGCCCGCGATCTGTTCGCCGCCGGGGTCGACATCGTGCAGCTGGATGAACCCTACCTTCAGGCCAAGGCCGACGAGGCGCGGGCGTTCGCCATCGAGGCCATCAACCGGGCGGTCAAGGGCGTCGGCGGCCTGACCGCATTACACATCTGCTTCGGCTACGCCTACGTCCACAAAGGCGCCGCCAAGCCGGGCGGCTACGCCTTCCTGGAAGAACTCGAAGCCTCAGACGTCGACATCATCTCGATTGAGGCGGCCCAGCCCAAGCTGGATCCCTCGATTCTGCGGGAGCTGCCCTCGAAGTACATCATGTACGGCGTCATCGACCTGAACGACCCGAACATCGAGACGGCCGAGACTGTCGCCGCCCGTATCCGACAGGCTCTGCCCTTCATCGACGCGGAGCGCCTGATCATCGCGCCAGACTGCGGCATGAAATACCAGAGCCGCGAGGTGGCGTTCGGCAAGCTAAAGGCCATGGCCGACGGCGCCGCGATCGTTCGGAGAGAGTTGGCGGGCTAGAGTCGTTCGTCGAGCCAGCGGATCAGAAGCTGGTTGGTCTGGTCAGGCCGTTCCAGGGTCGGCAAGTGGCCGCAATCGGGGATCACCTCCAGCCGGGCGCCGGCGATGCCCGCGAGCATCTCCGCCTGATGCGCCTCGGTGGTGATGCCGTCGCCGTCGCCACGGATCAGCAGGGTCGGAACCTTAATCGCCGCAAGAGAGGGTCGACTGTCGAGCCGGCTCATGATCGCGCGTTGCTGGCGCAGAAATGTCTCCGCCCCGGTATCAGAGGCCATCCGCCGCACCACGGCCAGAAGCTCATCATCGCCCCGCCGGTCGGGATGGACCAAAATCGGGATGCGTTCCTCAACGACCTCGTCGAACCGCCCGGCTTCGACCAGCCGAATGTAGCCCTGGCGGCGCTCGGTCTGAGCGGGGCCGTCGTTTGGGGCCAGGGAGGCGATGAGCACGAGGCTCCGCACGCGCTCGGGCGCCCGGCGCATCACCTCGAAGGCGGTGAAGCCGCCCATGGCGTGGGCGATCAGATGGAACCGCGGCGGCGCGGCCTCCATCAAGCGCATCGCCATGCCGGCAATGGTGTCGTCCTGCGTATGGTCGGCATGGATCAGATCGCAAGCGGGCGCGAGCGCGGTCATCTGAGGCGCCCAGACCGCCTCCGTCAGCAGCTGGCCAGAGGCGAAGACAACGGACGGGCGCGACATCAGACCACCTGGTGCAACAGCGGCTCGCCGGCCGCGAGCCGGCGGCAGTTCTCAAACGCGACGCCAAGGCTGCGATCCAGGGTCTCGGGCGTCAGCCAGGCCATGTGCGGGGCGACCACGACATTGGGGAGCGCCAACAGGGGATTGGCGGGATCGACCGGCTCCTGCGCGAACACGTCCAATCCGGCGCCGCGCAGGCGGCCGGAGGACAAGGCGACGAGCAGGGCCGCCTCGTCCACAAGACCACCCCGCGCGGTATTGATCAGCACAGCCCCGGGTTTCATGGCGGCCAGGGTCTTGGCGTCGATGAGTTTCTCGGTCTCGTCGGTCAGGGGAAGGTGAAGGGACACGATGTCGGCCTCGGCCAGTAATGCGTCCAGTGGTGTGAACCGCCCAGGCAATTCGGGCTTTTCGCTGCGCGCGGTGTAGATGACCCGGGCGCCCAACGCCTCCAGCGCGGCCCCCAGGCGCGAGGCTGAAGCGCCGTAGCCGACAAAGCCCACCGTTCGCCCACCGAGTTCGCCGACGCCGTCGATAAGGCTGGCGTCAGGCGACCAGCCCTCACCGCGTCGGGTCAAAGGGTCGAGGTACGAAAGCCGCCGCAGCACCGCCAGCATGAGGGCCAGGGCCATCTCGGCCACCGCCTGGCTGTTGGTCCCGGGCATATTGCAGACG
>NZ_JBILUK010000032.1:0-20871 GCF_044371015.1 Phenylobacterium sp. | reverse complement strand
AGGCGGCGCGCACGCTCGGCAGCCCCTTGCGCGAAGCCTTCTGGCGGGTGGCGCTGCCAATGGCCCGACCGGCCCTGGCCGCCGGCGTCGCTCTGGCGGTGATGGAGACCCTCGCCGACTACGGCGCCGTTCAGTTCCTCGCTGTCCAGACCCTGACCACCGGCGTCGTCCGCGCCTGGGTGGTGTTCGGATCGATGACCTCGGCGGCGCAGTTCGCGATCCCGTTGCTGGGCGCTGCGGCCCTGCTGCTGTGGATCGAGCGTCGCGGCCGCCAGGGCCGCAGCCACGATTCCGCCGCCGCGCGATGGCGCGCCACCGCCCGGGCCCCGCTCCCGGGCTGGCGCGCGGCCCTGGCCACGGCCTTCTGCGCCCTGCTTGTCGGCCTGGGCCTCATCCTGCCGATGGGATGGATGGCGATCGCCTTCAGCGACGTGACGCCCGACTGGAACCGTCTGGCCGAAGCTGCGCGCAACTCACTGACCCTGGGCCTGGCCGGCGCGGCGGTCACGGTGACGCTCGCCGCCGCCCTTGCGCTGGGCATGGGGCGGGCGCCCTGGCTCGCGCGGCTGGCCAGCCTGGGCTATGCGACGCCCGGCGCGGTGATGGCGATCGGCCTTCTCGCCCCGGCCGCTCTTGTTTGGCGCTATGTGCCGGGCGCCGCACAGGGGTTCGGGATGGGGTTGGCGCTGATGATCTATGCCTACGCCGCCCGCCTCATGGCCGCCGCGCTGGAGCCGATCGAGGCAGGCCTCTCGCGCCTCTCGCCCGCGCTGGTCCAGGCTGCACGCAGCCTGGGCCGCGGCGAGGCCGGGGCGGCGTTCTCGATTCAGATCCCGCTGGCGCGCGGCGCCGTGCTGACGGCAGGGCTGGTGGTGTTCATCGACGTGCTGAAGGAGCTCCCCGCCACTCTGATCCTGCGGCCGTTCAACTTCGACACCCTGGCGGTGATCGCCGACAACTATGCGCGTGACGAGCGTCTGGCTCAGGCCGGATGGCCGTCACTCCTGATTGTGGTCCTGGCCCTGCCGGCGACCATCTGGGTCACGCGCCAGGTGGAATCCGCCCGCCCGGGAGCGGCCGCATGAGCCCCGCGATCCTGAAGATCGATGCGTTGAGCAAGCGCTACGGCGGCAGGCTTGCCGTCGAAGCCGCATCTCTGCGCCTCGAACCCGGCAAGGTGACCGCGCTGCTCGGCCCTTCTGGTTGCGGCAAGAGCACGCTTCTGAGGCTGATCGCCGGGCTGGATCATCCTGACGCGGGGACGATCACGCTTGGCGATCGCATCCTGGCGGGTCCCGGCCTGTTCACGCCGCCGGAGACGCGCGGCGTCGGCATGGTGTTCCAGGACTTCGCGCTCTTTCCCCACCTGAGCGTGCTCGATAACGTCGCCTACGGCCTGCGGGGCGCCTCGCGGGCCGAGCGCCGGGCGACGGCCCTTTGGCATCTGGACGCCGTGCGGCTGGCCGAACGCGCCGACGCCTTTCCCCACATGCTCTCCGGCGGCCAACAGCAGCGGGTGGCCCTGGCCCGCGCACTGGCGCCCAAGCCTGCGGCGCTGCTGCTCGACGAGCCGTTTTCCGGCCTCGACGCTCACCTGAAGTCCGAGGTCCGCGCCGACCTCCTCGCCACCCTGCGCACGGCCGGGGCCGCGGTCCTGGTGGTGACCCACGACGCCGCCGAGGCCATGTTGATGGCCGACAATCTGGTGCTGATGGCAGCCGGCCGCATCGTGCAGACCGGCGCGCCTGACGTCTGCTACCGTCGCCCCGCCACCCCGGAGGCAGCCCGGCTGCTGGGCGAGATCAGCCAGCTGCCCTGCCAGGTTTCGGGCGGTGTCGCCCGGACGTCGTTCGGAGATCTCCCGGCGCCGGGCCTGCCCGACGGCCCGGCCCAGGCGGCGGTGCGCCCTGAAGGCGCGATCCTCGGCGGTCCCGGCGTTCGGGCCCAGGTCGTCGCCCACGGCTTCGGCGGCGCTTTCCACGAGATTGAACTCGACCGCGAAGGCCAACGCCTCCGCCTCCGCCTCGCCGCCGCGCCGCCGCCCCTCGGCGCCACGGTCGACGTCCGCCTCGACCCGATGCACGCGGCGGTGTTTCCGATGCAGGGATAGAGGCTCCACGTTTCGCTCTTCACACGATCCTGCTTGGCGCCGCGCTCCAGGGGGTTATCGTCGGTCAGCAGACGGGCCGACAGAGCCCGCGGACGGAGGCGGCCATGAAGTTCACCTGGTTCAACCTGATGCCCTGGCCCTATCTGCCGGATGACTTCCGGGAGACGCACCGTTCGGTTTGGGTCGATATCGACCAGAAGCTGTTCGACCCGGCCAAGAGCCACGCGGTCTACAACACCTACATGGACCTGCTCGAATATGCCGACACGCTCGGCTTCGACGGGGTGGGGGTGAACGAGCATCACCAGAACGGCTACGGCATCATGCCCAGCCCCAACATCATCGCCGCCGGCCTGGCGCGTCGCACCAAGGACGCCGCCGTCGTGGTGCTGGGCAACTCCATCGCCCTCTACAACCCGCCGATCCGGGTGGCTGAAGAGTTCGCCATGCTCGACTGCATTTCCGGCGGGCGACTGGTGGCGGGTTTCCCGGTCGGCACCTCGATGGACACCAACTACTGCTACGGCCAGATCCCCAGCCTCACGCGGGAGAAGTACCAGGAAGCGCACGACCTGATCATCAAGTCGTGGACCACGCGGGAGCCGTTCGCCTGGAACGGGCGCTACAACAAGCTGCGCCACGTCAACATCTGGCCCCGGCCGATCCAGCAGCCGCATCCGCCGATCCACATCCCCGGCGGCGGCTCGGTCGAGACCTATGACTTCTGCATCGACAACACCTATTCCTATTCCTACCTCAGCTTCTCCGGCTACCTGCGCGCCCAGGCGCTGATGAACGGCTATTGGCAACGGGTGGAAGAGCGGGGCGTCGACAAGAGCCCCTATCGCGCCGGCTTCGCCCAGACGATCCTGGTGGCCGACACCGACGAGGAGGCCGAACGGCTCTACTCCGAGCACGTCAGCTACTTCTACAACCGCTGTCTGCACGTCTATCCGGGCTTCGCCGATGCGCCGGGCTACCGCACGATCAAGACCATCCAGACCGGTGCGCTCAGCCAGTACGCCCCGCCCACCGGCGGCTACACCCAGCTGACCTGGAAGGAGCTGACCGAGCAGGGCCACGTGATCGCCGGTTCGCCCGAGACGGTGCGCCAGCGGATGGAAGATCTGATCAAAGGCCTCAACGTCGGCAACATCTTCTGCCTGATGCACGTGGGGAACATGCCGGCCGACAAGTGCATGTATTCCACCAAGCTGTTCGCCGAGAAGGTGATGCCCAAGCTCAAGGCCATGTTCCCCGAGTGGGCGCCGGAGTGGGCCGACGACAACCGCTTCTGGACCACGCCGCTCAAGGATCGCGTCGCCGCCGGCGGCCTGCCGAAACAGGCGCCGACCCGAGAGCAGCTGCTGTCGACCTATGCGGTGGAGGCCTGAGACGTGGACATGCGCACCGTCGAAACGCCCCGCGTTGCTGTCCGTTACCACGTCGGCGGCTCCGGCCCGCCGCTGGTCTTCCTGCACGGCGCGGGCGGTGTCACCGCCGATGATCCGCTGCTGGCCGAGCTCTCTGCGACGCATACGGTCTATGCGCCTTTGATCCCCGGCTATGGCGACAGCGAGGAGTGCGGAGAGATCCGCGACATGCTGGATTTCACGCTCCATACCTGGGACGTGATCGCCGCACTGGGTCTCAAGGACCCGGTTCTGGTCGGTCATTCCATGGGCGGCATGATCGCCGCAGAGATGGCGGCGCTGCAACCCAACGACGTCTCGCGTTTGGCGCTGATCTGCCCGGCCGGCCTCTGGGATGACGCGCATCCGATCGCCGACCTGTTTGCGACGATGCCGTTCGAGATGCCGGCGCTGCTGTTCCACGACCCCGTCGCCGGCGCGGCGATGCTGACCGCCGGGCGCAATGTCACCGATCCGAACTTCCTGCAGACCTATCTCGTGACCAATGCGCGCCAACTGGGCATGGCCGGCCGCATCCTGTTCCCGATCCCAGAGCGGGGGCTTTCCCAGCGGCTCTATCGGATCCGAGCCAAGACCACGATCATCTGGGGCGACTCAGATCGTTTGATCCCGCCGGTCTACGCCCATGGCTTCAAGAAAGGCATCGCGGGCGCGAGCCTCGTCTCAATCCCCGAGGCCGGCCACATGGTCACCCTGGAACGCTCCTTGGCGGTCGCCCAGGCGATCCGAGCCCTGGGCTAGTCCTTCGGCGGAACCCGCCAGAGGAACAGATCGCCCTCGGGCAGTCGGAGTGTGCGCTCGGGCGGCCAGTCGCCCATGTCGAAGCTGTAGCTGACGATGCGGGCGCCGGGCGGCAGGTCGGCCAGGAGGCGCGGCTTCAGGCGCAGGTTGAGGTCCGGCAGCAGGTAGAGAGTCACCACCGTCGCCTCGCGAAAACGCATCCGGAACAGGTCGGCTTCGCGGAATCGCACCCGGTCCGTCACGCCCGCGGCCCTGGCCGCCGCCCGCGCCTCGCGGACCAGCCGGGGATTGATCTCCACACCCAACGCGCGGGCGCCATGACGCAGCGCGGCGGTGATCGGGATGCGGCCGTCACCCGAGCCCAGATCATAGAGCATGTCCTGAGGTCCGACCTCGGCCAGGGCCAGCATGGCGTCGACGGCGGGCTGCGGGGTCGGCACATAGATCACGTCCGGCGCGCCGCGCGGCTTGTCCGGCTCGGCGCGCGCCTGTGGGGCCAGAAGGCCGGTCAGGGCGGCGATCAGGTGGCGCCGGCGCATTTCATAGACCCACTCAATGCTCGCCATAGAGCTTATCATGTTGATCCGGCCGGGCCGCGGCCCATATTGCCTCCCGCACCCAAGGGAGATGCCAAAATGTCGCTCGCGACCAGCAAGACCATCGAAAATCTGAAGGCCGCGTTCGCCGGCGAGAGCCAGGCCAACCGCCGCTACCTGTACTTCGCCCAAAAGGCCGACGTGGAAGGCTACAACGACGTCGCCTCGGTGTTCCGTTCCACGGCCGAGGGTGAAACCGGCCATGCGCATGGTCACCTGGAGTTCATGGAAAGCGTCGGCGATCCGGCCACCGGCCTGCCGATCGGCGGCACCGCCGACAACCTCAAGGCGGCCATCGCCGGCGAGACCCACGAGTACACCGACATGTACCCGGGCATGGCGCGCACGGCTCGCGAAGAAGGCTACGACGAGATCGCCGACTGGTTCGAAACCCTCGCCAAGGCCGAGAAGTCCCACGCCGGCCGCTTCCAGCGCGCCCTCGACACGCTGGACTGATCCCAGGCCCGCCATCTCGGACGGCGCCAGGCCGATCCGGGGTGGCGGGTTATTTCAATTTCGAACGAACGGGCTGCCATGAGCGAGAAGACGACAACAGCCCCGCCGCGCGAGGGTAGCCTCGAAGCGCCGTTCCGGCGTCCGATCGCCTGGAAGGATCCGGATTACTACGATCTCGAAAAGGTCGAGGCCGAGATGGAGCGGGTGTTCGACATCTGCCACGGCTGCCGGCGCTGCTTCAATCTCTGCGACAGCTTCCCCAAGCTCTTCGACATGGTCGATGAGAGCCCTACCGGCGAGCTCGATGGGGTCGACAAGGCCGACTACGCCAAGGTCGCCGACGCCTGCACGCTCTGCGACATGTGTTTTCTGACCAAGTGCCCCTACGTGCCGCCGCACGAGTTCGATCTCGACTTCCCGCACCTGATCCTCCGCTACCGGGCGGCCAAGCGGAAAGCCGGCGAAACCGACTTTGTCCGCGAGCAGCTCGGCAAGACCGACCGCAACGGCAAGCTGGCGCGCCCCGTCGCGGGCCTCGCCAACTGGGCCAGCGCCAAGGAAAACACCCCGCTCCGCAAGCTGTTGGAGGCGGTCGCCAAGATCGACGCCGAAGCGGAGCTTCCGAAATATCACAGCCGTACAGCAACCGACCGGCTGCGCGATCCGCTGGCCCCCAACCCTGAGGGCCCGGCCTTCGGCCTCCGGAAAGTGGCGCTCTACGCCACCTGCTTCGTCGACTACAACGCGCCCGACACCGCGGTTGCGGCGGCGCGGGTTCTGGCGCTGCAGGGCTGCGAGGTGAAGCTGGTCTATCCCGAGTGCTGCGGGATGCCGCAGCTTGAGGCCGGCGATGTGGCCGAGGTGGCCGGTCGCGCCGCACGCGTCGCCCAGGCCTTCAAGCCGCTGATCGCCGAGGGCTGGGACGTCGCCGCGCTGACCGCCTCCTGCGGCCTGATGATGAAGTTCGAATGGCCGCTGATCCTGCCGGACGATCCCGATGTCACAGCGTTGTCGCGCGCGACGCGCGACATCTCCGAGTACGTCGTGGGTCTGGCCAAGGCGCACGGGCTTGCGCCTGGCCTCAAGACTGTGGAGGGCGGCGTCACCCTGCACCACGCCTGCCACGCCAGGGCCCAGAACATGGGCGCCAAGTCGGCCGAGATGCTCAAGCTGATTCCCGACACCAAGGTCGACCTGGTCGAGCGCTGCTCGGGTCACGGCGGCACCTTCGGGGTGATGGCCGACACCCGCCCCATGGCGGTGAAGGTCGGCAAGCCCGCCGCGCGTCAGGTTGCGGCGAAAGGCAACGAGACGCTGTGCTCTGACTGCCCGCTGGCCTGCAAGCACCTGGGCCAACTGGTCTCGGCTGAGGCCAAGGACGGCGCCAAGGCTCCGGCCCAGGCGCACCCCATCGAGATTTTCGCCCGCGCCTACGGAGTGCTCTGACCATGCCGCTCGCCGAACGTCGGATCACTCCGGCAGACCTGGTGCCCGACGCTGAGTTCGCCCGCGTCCGCCGCGAGCGCCGCGCCGCGCTGTTGCCGCTCAAGCGCCTGCGCCGGGTGGATCTGGGGCCGCTCTGTACGGTCTATTTCGAGAGCTATGAGACCATGCTCTTCCAGATTCAGGAGATGCTGCTGATCGAGAAAGGCGGCGCGGATCAGGTGCCGGACGAGCTTGCCGCCTACAATCCGTTGATCCCCCAGGGCTCGGAACTGGTGGCCACGGTGATGTTCGAGATCGACGACCCGGTCCGACGCGCCTCGATCCTGGCCCGCCTTGGCGGCGTGGAGGACACGTTCTTCCTGCGCATCGGCGACGAGCGGATCGCAGGTCTTCCAGAGGGCGATGTCGAGCGCACGCGGGACGACGGCAAGACCTCGGCGATCCACTTCCTGCGCTTTGCGCTCGAGCCGCGCCATATCGCCGTATTCCGGGATCCGGCCACGGAGATCCTGATCGGTTGCGGCCACGAGCGCTATAGCCACCTGGCAGGCCTCTCGCCCGCCACGCGGGCCGAACTCAGCCGGGATTTCGGGTAGGCGGCCCCCGCCGTTTCGGCGGCTTCGTTTCCCCTTTCGCCTTCGCAGCGATCTCTTTGAGCTTCACGTGCTGGCGCAGGGACAGCGGCTGGCCCGGCGCGCCCTTTTCCGGATCGCCGAAGGCGCGGCCATAGGTCTTCACCCGCTCGGTCACCGAGCCGAGGAATTCACCCTCCCAGTCCGAGAGATCGACCCCGGCCTTGTCGGCCTGGCGGCGGGCGCGTTTCAGGGCGTTGAGGGCGGCGCGCTTGGCGGCCGCGTTCCGGTCCGGCGGCTTTCGGTTCAAATCTCGCCGATAGCGGCCAGATAGAGGTCTAGGATCGCCTCTTCCTCCTGGCGCTTGGCGCGGTCCTGCTTGCGGATCCGGATCACCTTACGGATCACCTTCACGTCAAAACCGTTGCCCTTGGCCTCGGCGAACACTTCCTTGATCTGCTCGGCGATCTCGGACTTCTCCTGCTCCAGCCGCTCGACGCGCTCGATAATGCTCTTGAGCTGGCCCTGGGCCGTGGCGTTCAGCACGTCGGGATGGGCGGAGGCGTCGTCGGCCATGGGAGGGTCCTGGAAGAAGCAAGTGCGATAGCGCGGGGACCCTATCCACCACGTCGGGCCATGTCACCGATGCGCGCATCCCGCCCACAGAAAAAGAACCCCTCGCCGGGGATGCGAGGGGCTCTTCAAGACCGCGCCCGGGGAGAGAGCCGGACGTGGAGAGTTAGGGACGACGTGAGTTTGCTAGGCGATTGCGGCGGAGACGCGGCGGCGGCGGATCAGATAGCCGACCGTCCCGAAGCCCAGGATCATCATCGCCCAGGTGGACGGTTCAGGCACAGCTGTCCCCATGTTGGCGGTGGCCCCGGCCAGGCTGTCGAACTCGAAGGAGTTGCCGCTGGAGAGGAACTCCACCGTGTGAATCCGTTCCGCCCCGAAATCGTAGCTGACGCGTCGGCCCCAGCCCTGATTGCCGTTGGCGCCTGTGTTGGCGCCCCAGATCGCGGCGCCGGCGAGGGTCGCCTGGTAGCCGTTGTCGCCATAGAACTTGACCGTATTGTAGCTGTCCGGCGAGCCGAGATAGAAACTAAACGAAGTCAGACGCTTGAGCGGCGTGATCGCCGCGAGCGTGGCCCGGCCGTTGGCCCTCACCGTTTCATAGTTCGAGGTCGTTCCAGGCGGCGGCGCGGAGACCCCGCTCCACAGGCCCAGCGCGCCGGAGCGGACAAATGCGTTCTGGTTCTGCGTGAACGAGAAGCCGGCGGCGATCGGGTTATCGAAGTCCTCGATCATGGTCTGGCCTAGCGGCAGCGGCTGGTCCGACATGTATTGGGTGATGGTCAGCGCCTGAGCGGGCGCGCTGACAACGAGCGCGGCGGCAAGGGCGGCGAAGGAAACGCTAAGGGTGCGCATGGAGGGTGCGGCGTCCTGTTCTGAGACCGAGCAATTTGCTCACGCCTGGCTTCTGCTAGCGGCGTGCCAACAGGATGGCCTGCAACCCCTGAGATTCCCCTAAGTTCAGTGTTTCAATGCGGGACGTAGCTCCGAAGCACGTCGTCGATCACGCGTTCCAACTGCTCCAACGTGCCGCATTGCTTGGCCACGTGGCAGAAGCGGGCGTAGCGGTGCATCACGCTGTCGCCCTGGGCCCAATAGCTCTCAGGCTCGGGGTTCAGCCAGATTACCGCCCGCGCCCGGTCGTGGATCAGCTTCATGAGGTCGAGCCGAGGGTCGGCGAAGTTGGATCGGCCATCGCCCAGGAAGATCACCGTGGTGCGGCGATCCAGCCGGTCGAGATGCTTCTCACAGAAGTCCTCCAGGCTGCGGCCGTAGTCGGTCTGCTGGAAGCCGATCTCCTGCAGAACCTTGAGGATCGCGCTCTCGACGCCGTTGTCATCCAGGATGTCGTTGACGCTGATCATCCGGCCGGAAAACGCGAAGGCGTCCATCCGGTCGACCACCTCGTTCAGCGAATAGAGGAAGGTCAGCAGGAACTGCGCTGCGGCCGCCACGGACTTGGACACGTCGCAGATCGCCACGATCGAAGGCTTGTCGATCTTCTTGACCTTCCAGGCGATCTCGAACGGCACCCCGCCATAGGCCATTGATCGGCGCAGGGTGCGGCGCACATCCAGGTACCCCAGCCGGGCGGCGCGGCGACGGCGCGCGTACTTGGTCGCCAGCCGCTTGGCCATCTTCTTCACCAGGGCCGCCATCAGCTGGTAGTCGACCGGATCGACGCCACCGTCGGCATTGAGCTGCTTGCGCGCCAGCCGCTCCTCGCGGAGCTCGCGGGCGGAACCGGCCGCGTAGAGATCGTGCTGGCGGGCGACATAGGCCTGGGCCTGCTCGAACAGATCGCGGCGCGCCCCCTCCATGCGATCGGCCAGACCCTCGCCCGCGCCATCGGGCATGCGACGGGCATTGGCGATGATCCGCTCGATCTCCTCCAGCCCCATCTCCTCCAGCAACCGCCGGGTCAGACGCGAACGCTGGGTGGTGAGACGGATGTCTGCGACGCCGGCGCGGGCGGCGGCCGCCTCCATGGATTGCTGGATCGCGGCGCTGTCACCCTCCAGCACGGCCTGGGCCAGGGGCGACCCCTCAGCGGCGGCGCTGTCGGCCTCGGAAGGCGGCGGGCGACCCTCAGGCGGCGGCGGCGTGGCGTCGCGGGCGAAGAACGTGTCGAACACCGAGTCGAACCGGGTCACTTCGTCGGCCGATTTCGCCAAGGTGGCGCAGAGCGCATCCTTGAACAACGCCCGGTCGGCGAAGCCCGTCACCATTACTGCCCGGCTGGCGTCGATAGCCTCGGCCGGCGACACCCGCACATCAGCCGCCCGCAGCGCCCGGAAAAACTGTTCAAGCGTGTGCTGCATCAGCGACGCTGGATCAGCTCGACCACCTGGGGCTCGACGGCGGCGATGTCCTGTTCGAACTTGAGGATCACGTTCAGGGTGTCGCGCACCATGCCGGCGTCCAGGCTGTCAGCGTGCAGCAGCACCAGGGCGCGGGCCCAGTCGACCGTCTCCGAGATCGAAGGCGATTTCCGCAGGTCCATGGTGCGCAGCGACTGCACGAAGGCCACAAGTTCGCGCGTCAGCCGCGCCTCGATGCCCGGCACGCGGGAGGCGACGATGCGCTCCTCCAGCGAGGCTTCCGGCAGCGGAATGTGCAGGTGCAGGCAGCGGCGCTTCAGCGCGTCGCCCAGGTCGCGGACGTTGTTGGAGGTCAGAAACACCAGCGGCGGCGTCTTGGCCTTGATCACGCCCAGTTCCGGCACCGAGACCTGATAGGCCGACAGAATCTCCAGCAGGAAGGCCTCGAACGCCTCGTCTGACTTGTCGACCTCGTCCACCAGCAGCACGCAGCCGTCATCCTCGCGCAGCGCCTTCATCAGCGGGCGGGGTTCCAGGAAGGGTTCGGAAAAGAACAGGTCGCCCATGCCGTGCAGGCGGGTCATGGCGCTGTCCATGTCGGGGGCGTCGGCCAGATGCTCGCCCATCCGGTCCTTCAGGATCTGGGTGTAGAGAAGCTGCTTGCCGTACTTCCACTCGTATAGCGCCTTGGACTCATCCAGGCCCTCGTAACACTGCATGCGGATCAGCGGCAGACCGAGCAGGGCGGCGGTCGACAGCGCCAGTTCGGTCTTGCCGACGCCGGCCGAGCCTTCGACCAGGATCGGCTTTTCCAGCTTTACGGCCATGAAGAGGGCGGTGGCGATGCGCCGGGAGGCGATGTAGCCCACGCCGCCCAGGCCCTCTATCAGGGCTTCGACCGAGGCCAGCGGGTCGGGACGGTTGGCCGCGGCCGGGGCCGCTGGGGTGTTGGACAAGATCACAGACTTTCGAAAAACGGGTTCGGCGCGATTGTGCCAAGGCCCGGGCCGGGAGGCAAACGAGCGCTCAGCGTTTGATGAAGCGTGAGGGAGAGACCATGGCTGCCGCAGCGGCGGGCAAGGGCGACGGCGCACCCAGGATCTCGGCCGCGACATGCTCGGCCAGTAGCGGCGCAAAGGTGAAGCCGCGAGAACCGAAGCCGGAGAGCACGTACAGTCCCGGTGGGCCGATGGGGCCCGCCAGCGGCAGGCGATCCGGCGTCACCGCCCGCACGGACGCGCGGCCTTCCAGAGGCGAGCTGGCGATCCGGTCGGGCATACTCGGCAGGCCGGCGGCGAGCGTGAGGCGATTGCGGGCGTGATCGATCTCCCGCACCTCGGTCGTCGCGTCATCGCGATCATGGGTGGCGCCGAACAGGACACCCGAGTCTGTGGGCACGGCATAGCCCCCCCAGGCGGCCGCCAGGGTCGTTTCGCCGCCGGTGGTCCAGCTGGCCTGACCGCGCACCGGCGAGAGGGGGAGTCCCTCAATCAGGCGACGCGCATCCAGCGCTCCGGCTAGGATCACTGCGTCAGCGATCAGAATCAGCGCGCGCTCGCTGTCGAGCAGACGCCAACCCTCGATGTCGCGCTCAAGCCGATCCAATCGAGCGATTCGCACCGCGCCCAGCCAGGCGTCCAGAATCTCGCGGGGCCGGACCACCAAGGCCTGGGTCTGGTCGAGCGCTCCGGACACGACCGCAGCCGCGCCGAGCCGCGCGGCGACGGCCTCTTCGCCCAGCAACAGCATGGTCTCAGGCTCAAACAGATCCGACCCCGCCAGGCGCGCGAACCGACCCGGGTCTCGCGCGTTCGCGGCCAGCTGAATCACGCCGCGCGCGATGACGGCCGCCGGCAATTGTTCATAGAGCCGCACCGCTCGCGCGAAGGCCTGGGCGTAGAAGGCGGCTGGCGCACCCAGGCCGGCGTCCAGGCGCGGCGTCACCAGTGCGGCGGGGTTGCCCGAGCCTCCGTGCCCGGGAGCTTCAGCTTCGACGACGATGGCCTGGGCGCCGAGAGCGCGGACAGCTCGCGCCGCCGCCGCGCCCGCCACGCCACCGCCAATGATCGCGACACAGCGGGGTGAGGGACTCTCAGGTGAGACGCCGGGCATGCGAGCTTCCAGCCGCTCGCGCTTGCGTCCAAAGCCGGGACGCTTCTCGACGGTGAAACCGGCGGCCGAGAGACCGCGTCGAACCGCGCCCGCGACGGTGAAGGTGGCCGCCCTCGCGCCGGGCGCGGAGCGCGCGCCCACAAGGTTCAGCACGGCCTCGGACCACATGGCGGGATTGGCCGATGGGGCGAAGCCGTCGAGGAGCCAGGCGTCGGCCCGTCCGCGCCAGCCGCTCAGCGCCTCGGCTACATCCATAACCGCGACATCCAGGATCGCGCGAAACTCCGGCAGGTCGACGCGATGCCAGCCCCGGGCCCGACCCGGCCATCGGGCCAGCAGGGGCGAGGCGACCTCGGCGAGTTCAGGCCAGCGGGCCAGGGCGCGAGCTGATTCGGTCGCCGACATCGGGTGGGCTTCGATCGATACGATGCTCAGCACGCTGTCGGGTGGGGCGGTCCGCCGCCATAGATCGAGCAGCGCGGCGATATTCAGACCGGTCCCGAAACCCAGTTCCGCGACAGTGAAGCGGCGGCGGGTCGCCCAGGCGTCAGGGAGTCCGCAGCCTTCTAGAAACACCGCACGGGACTCGGCCAGGCCGTCCTCGGCCGAAAAATAGACATCCCCGTAGCGGCGCGAGCGGGGTGCGCCATCTTCGGTCCAGTCGAGCCCGTCAGGGGTGTTGGACATGCGCGGAGCCCGGAACGCAGGCACGAAAAAGGGGCCGTCCCGAAGGACGGCCCCTTCATCACGCGTGAAGCGTGAAGTCGATTACTTCGCAGCCGGGGCTTCGGCCGGAGCGGCCGGAGCAGCAGCGTCAGCAGCCGGGGCGGCAGCCGCGGCAGCGTCGGCGGCCGGAGCAGCCATGGCGTCAGCAGCCGGGGCGGCGGCGTCGGCGGCCGGAGCGGCAGCGGCGTCGGCGGCGGGAGCTTCAGCGGCCTTTTCTTCGGCCTTCGGGGTGCAGGCGGCGGCGCCGATAACGGCGAACGCGGCGGCGGCGGCGATCAGGAATTGCTTGGTCATGTCCCTAGTCCTCTGGTCGGTGTGTCATCGACGGAGTTCGGTGACGGCCAAGGGTCTAAGGCCGACGGTCTCTCCGCAGACGCAGGATTACGCTGGGGTGGGCCGACCTGACAAGAGCTAAATTCACGGCTTTGTGATCACTTTTTTCACCACTCCGTCGAGCGGCGAAGGCGCGCGGCCCGATCAGCCCTCTTGCGGGATGTTCGACAGGGCCTCTTCCAGTTCAAGGAAGCTGGGCTGGGCTGTGGAGGGCACGCTGCCGCGACCGATCTCGACGGAGATCTGGGCGGCGTTTCCGTGCAGGTGGGCGACCAGAACCGAACGGATGATGCCGTAGAAGGCGCCCTCTTCGTCGATGATGTCCTTCAGGCGGTTGGCCATCGGGCCGACCAGGCCATAGGCCATGAACACGCCGAGGAACGTACCGACCAGGGCGCCGCCGATCATGCCGCCCAGAACTTCCGGCGGCTCGGTGATCGCGCCCATGGTCTTGATGACGCCGAGAACGGCGGCGACGATGCCGAGCGCCGGCAGACCGTCGGCCAGTTGTTGCAGAGCCCCGGCCGGACCCAGCGCCTCATGGTGGTGCTTTTCCAGCTGCTTCTCCATGGCGTCCTCGACCTGATGCGGGTCTTCGAGGTTCATGGTCATCATCCGCAGGGTGTCGCAGATGAAGTCGATGGCGAAGTGGTCCTTCGCGATCTTGGGGAAGCGCGTGAAGATCGAGCTCTCGCCCGGATTCTCGATGTGGCTTTCCAGCGCGATGACGCCCTTGGACTTCATGGTCTTGGTCAGAAGGAACAGCAGCGACAGCAGATCGCGGTAGTCCGCCGCCTTCCACTTGGGGCCGGCGAACACCTTGCCGAAGCCGCCCAGGGTGCCCTTGATCGTCGGCACCGAGTTGCCGATCAGGAACGCCGCGACGCCGGCGCCCAGGATGGCCATCATCTCGTAGGGCAGGGTGTAGAGGATCACGCCCATGTTGCCACCGTGCAGCAGGTAGCTGCCGAACACCATGCCGAACAACAGGACGATGCCGATGATCTGAAACATAGAACGCGCCCCGGGAGACCGGGGCCGACCATGGCGGTTAATGCTTAATGGCCGGTGTTCGGCGGTCCGCTATGCGCCCTTAAAGGCGGGCTTCCGCTTCTCGATGAAGGCGGCCATGCCTTCCTTCTGGTCCTCAAAGGCGAACAGCGAGTGGAACAGGCGCCGCTCCATCAGGACGCCGGTGGAGAGAGTGGTCTCGAACGCGGCGTTGACCAGCTCCTTGTTCATGGCGACGGCCAGCGGTGACTGAGCGGCGATCTTGGCCGCCGCGCCCAGCGCCTCGTCCAGCAGCTTGTCGGCTGGCACCACCCGGGCGACGAGGCCTGCGCGTTCGGCTTCGGCGGCGTCGATCATGCGGGCGGTCAGCACCATATCCATGGCCTTGGCCTTGCCCACCGCGCGGGGCAGCCTCTGAGTGCCGCCGATGCCGGGCATGACGCCGAGATTGATCTCCGGCTGGCCGAACTTGGCGGTCTCGGCGGCGATGATCATGTCGCACAACATGGCCAGCTCACAGCCGCCGCCGAGCGCGAAGCCCGCCACCGCGGCGATGGTCGGCTTGCGGAAGCTTTCCAGCCGCTTGGCCGGGCCGGCGAAGAAGTCGCGGGCGAACATCTGGGCGTAGGACTTGTCGGACATCTCCTTGATGTCCGCTCCGGCGGCGAAGGCCCGCTCCGAGCCCGTCAACACCAGACAGCGCACGTCGTCATCCGCTTCGGCGGCGTCCAGCACCTGGACCAGCTCGCCCAGCAGCTGGGTGTTGAGCGCGTTAAGGGCCTCGGGCCGATTCAGGCGGACAAGCATCACGCCTGGGCTGGGGGTCTCGACGATCAGGGTCTCGTAGGCCATGGCGCGCTCCGTCGGGGTCCAATGCCCGGGGCTTAAGGCCCCGTAACGGAATAGCCAAGCGCTCGCAGCTGTGCGGGCAGTCCGTCGGGCCCGACAAGGTGGCCGGCGCCCACCACCACCACGGTGCGGCCACGCCCTTTGAGGCGGTCTTGCAGCTTGGGGATCCAGCGGGCGTTGCGGTCGATCACCAGCCGACGATAGGCCGCCGGCGCAGCGGCGCGCAGGGGCGCGAGCGCCTCGCGGTCCAAAGCCTCAGGATCGCCCGACATCCAGGCGTCGATGAGCTTGGCATAGCCCTCCGGGTCGGTCTCAAGCTCGCGCAGGGTCCCGGCGAGGCTCGCGATCTGCTCGGCCAGAGGCGCCGCATCGAAGGCGTCGATCTGCTCGGCCGGCGTCTCCAGCGCGCGGCGGTCGACGCGCCTGGGAAGCATCCGGACGAGGGTCTGCTCGACGCCGTCGCCGACCGTCGCGCCGGAGCGCGCATAGGCGCCGGCCGCCAGCGCCACCTCCGCCAGCCACGGCTCCAGCCGGGCCAGCGCCATGGGATCGACCGCCAGGTCGCGCGCGACGCGGGCGAGGCGTTGCGAGTCCTCGACGGACAGCATCGTGAAGAGCGAGGCGTCGGGCGGCAGCAGTCCCTGCGCCTGGGCCAGCCGAGCCGCCTCGCGATCAGCTTCCGGCGACACCTCAAGCTCGAACCAGACATCGTCGGCCCGGGCGATGGCGCGGGTCAGGGCGTCGGTTTTCCAGGGCAACCCGGGCGGCAGGAGATGCACCGAGCCCATGAGCATCATCTCGGAGTCTGCGTCCCGCACGATCCACACCGCGGGCGCGGCCGCCGCAGGGCCGGCCGCCAGCGCCAGGGCGAAAAGCGCCGCCGCGAGCCGTCTCATCGCTGACAGACCGGGCAGTAGAAGGTCGAGCGGCCCGCCTGCACCTTGCGAAGGATGACTCCTCGGCAGCCCGGGTTGGCGCAGGGCTCCGCCTCGCGGTCGTAGGCCCGGAAACGGTGCTGGAAATAGCCCAGCGCGCCGTCGGCCTGGGCGAAGTCGCGAAGGGTCGAGCCACCCGCAGCGATCGCTTCGGTGAGCACCGCCTTGATCTCCGGGACCAGGCGTTCAAGCCGCCCTTTCCCAATGGAGCCTGCGGCCCGGAAGGGCGATATTCGCGCCCGGTTCAGCGCCTCGCAGACATAGATGTTGCCGAGTCCTGCGACGATCCGCTGGTCGAGCAGCAACGTCTTGGGTCCCTGTTTGCGGCCCGCGAAGGCCTGCGCCAGTCGGTTCGCATCAAAGGCGTCGGAAAGGGGTTCGGGGCCCAGGTCGGCGAACCAGCGATGGGTTTCCAGAGCTTCGGTCGGAATGAGGTCCATGTAGCCGAAGCGGCGCGGATCGAAATAGGTGACGCGGTCCCCGGCCTCGGTCTCGAACACCACGTGCGCATGCGGCGCCTCGGTCGCGACGGCGTGGTGGAACGCGCCAGGCGTCCGACCGCCGCCGATCTCGAATCGGCCGCTCATGCCCAGATGCATCACCAGGGTCCGGCCGCGATCCAGCCGCGCCAGCAGATACTTGGCCCGCCGCTGCAGGGTCTCGATGCGGGCGCCGGTCAACGCCTGGATGAAGTCCGGCGGGAAGGGAAACCGCAGATCGGGCCGGCGCGCCTCGACGCGCGATAACCGGGCGCCCTCCAGCACCGGCGCCAGGCCGGCGCGCACGGTCTCGACCTCGGGAAGTTCGGGCATGAGCCCGGCTTGGCACGCCATCGCTGGCGCGCCAACCCCTCAGCAGATATGACGCCCGCCATGACCGGCCCCACCGCCACCTTCGGCTTTCGCGACGTCGATGCGCGCGAGAAGGCCGGCCTCGTGCGCGGCGTCTTCGACCGGGTGGCCGGCCGCTATGACCTGATGAACGACCTGATGAGCGCCGGCGTTCATCGGCTCTGGAAGGACGCGGTCGCGGCCCGGCTGAACCCTCGGCCCGGTGAAACGATCATCGACTGTGCGGGCGGCACGGGCGACATGGCGATGCGGTTCGCCAAATTGGCCCAGAGGGCGCGGGCGCGTAACGGCGGCGCCCCGGCCAGGATCCTGGTGGTCGATTACAACGCCGAGATGATCGCCGCCGGCCGCGCCAGGGGGCTGGCGCCCGAGATCGCCTGGGCTGTGGGCGATGCTCAGCGGCTGCCACTGCCCGACGCCAGCGCCGAGGCCTATGTGATCAGTTTCGGCATCCGCAACGTGACCGACGTACCCGCCGCCCTGGTGGAAGCGCGGCGCGTGCTGAAGCCGGGCGGACGGTTCCTCTGCCTGGAATTCTCAAGGCCGATCAGCGAGGCGCTACGGGCGGCCTATGACGCATACTCGTTCAAGGTGATCCCCGAAGTGGGCGCGCGCGTGACCGGCGACCGCGAAGCCTATCAGTATCTTGTCGAGAGCATCCGACGGTTCCCGGATCAGGCGGCGTTTGCGGCGATGATGCGCGAGGCGGGCTTCAGCCAGGTCGAGTGGACCAACTATTCCGGCGGCGTCGCGGCGCTGCACACCGGTCGGGCGATCTAGCCGCATGGCCTCCCTGGGCGCAGTCGCGCGGCTTCTCGGCGCGGGGTGGATTCTCGTCCGCAACGACGCGCTGCTGCCGCGCGAGATCGAGGGCTACCTCAGCCCGCCGGCGCGGTTCACCGGCCGGGTCCTGCGGGTGTTCGCGCGCCGGCGGGACGGACGCCCCGGCGAGCGTCTGGGCCGGGCCTGCGAAGCCTTGGGGCCGGTGGCGATCAAGCTGGGCCAGCTTCTGTCGACGCGCGCGGATATCTTCGGCCGTTCGTTCGCCGAGGATCTCGGGCGACTGAAGGATCGGCTGGACCCGTTCCCGGACGCCGTGGCCCGCGCCACGATCGCAGCGGAGCTCGGCCGGCCAGTCGAAGCGGTGTTCGCGACCTTCGAGCCGCCTGTTGGGGCCGCCTCGCTGGCTCAGGCTCACCCGGCGACCCTGGCTGACGGGCGACGGGTGGCGGTGAAGGTGTTGCGGCCCGGGATCGAGCGCCGGGTGGCGGCCGACGCCGAGGTGCTGGCGCTGGCCGCCCGGCTGATCGTCGCCCTGGCGCCGCCGCTGAGGCGACTGGAGCCGCAGAAGTTCGCGGCGACGGTCATCCGAGCCGCCGAGCTGGAGCTGGACTTGCGGATGGAGGCGGCCGGGGCCGACGAACTGGCCGAGGTGATGGCCCGCGACGGCTACATGACGGCGCCCCAGGTGGTCTGGGAGGGGGTCGGCAAGCGGGTCCTGACCCTGACCTGGGCCGACGGCCTGCCACTGTCGGAAGACCGCGCCCTGGAACAGCCGGGACTGGACCGCAAGGCTCTGGCCGACAATCTGACTCGCGCCTTCCTCGCCCAGGCGCTGGACCACGGCGTGTTCCACGCCGACCTGCACGAGGGAAACCTGTTCGTCGCGGCCCCGGCCAAGCTGCAGGCGGTCGACTACGGCATCATGGGCCGGTTGGGGCCAATGGAACGGCGCTACCTCGCCGAGATCCTCTGGGGCTTCCTGAGGCGCGACTATATGGCCGTGGCGCAGGTCCACTTCGATGCGGGCTATGTCCCAGCGCGCCACAGCGTGGCGGCCTTTGCTCAGGCGCTTCGGGCGGTGGGCGAGCCGGTTTTCGGCCGGGTGGCCAATGCGGTGGCCATGAGCCGGGTGCTCTCCCAGCTGTTTGAGATCACAGCGCTGTTTGAGATGCACCTGCGTCCCGAACTGGTGCTGCTGCAGAAGACCATGGTGACGGTCGAGGGTGTCGCCCGGCGCATCGATCCGGAGCACGACATCTGGGCGGCGTCCGAGCCGGTGGTGCGCCGTTGGATCGCCCGCGAGCTGTCGCCAGCCGCCCGCATCCGCCGTTTCGCGGGCGAGGCCCAGACCGCACTCGCCGCCATCGCCCGGCTGGCCGAAGCGCCGCCGCCCGCGAGCCCGCCGCCGGAGACGACCGGCCGGCTTGGCTGGTTCGCCGCCGGGGCGCTGATCGCCGGCGCGGCGTTCCTGGCCGCAATCTGGCTGATCTGAGGCCTCACGCCGCGTCGTCCTCCCGCGAGGACCGGGCCGTTCCGCGGCGGGACTCGCGGGTCTTCTGTTCGGCCCAGTAGGCCGGGCCGTCGTCGGGCTTGAACATGGTGCGTGGAGCGCCGGCCTTGCTGCGGACCGCGAAGACGTTGGACTTGGGATCATAGATCAGTACGTCGCCGTTGGCCCGGGTGAGCGTCTGGGCGCCGCGCGGCGGGTGCTGGACAAAGGCGTGGGCCTTTTCGACGAACGCCTCCAGCGAGGCCGCACCGAAGGCCTCGCCGTTGCGCGCGAAGGCGCGGCGGGCGTTTTCTTCGGCCGAATAGCGGCGGCTGGCCGACCACATGGGCTTGCCGTCAACCAGCGGCGCGGGCGCGTCCCGCGCGTCGTCGCGCGTCTCGCGCCGATCAAGGGCGCGGCCGTCTTCGGCGGTCGACGCCGCATCGGCCATCTGGGTTGCAGCGGCCTGCGGCGGCGCGACGGCCGAAGGACCGTTATCGCAGGCGGCGAGGCCCACAACGGCCAGGGCCGCGGTGGCCAGTAGGATCGATCTCGTCACGGTCATTGCGCCTCTCCCATCGGGCGGTCCAGTGATGGAACAAAGAATGAACATACTGCGAAAGGTTTGTCGAGTCCCCCCTGAACGCCTAAATCAGCGCTCTGTTGGGCGAGGCCGGCCGTGGGCGAAAAACGCGTACTTCTGATCGTCGGCGGCGGCATCGCGGCCTACAAGGCGCTGGAGCTCACGCGGCTCCTGCGCAAGGCGGGCGTCGCCGTGCGGCCGATCCTGACCGCCGCCGGGGCGCAATTCGTCACCCCGCTCAGCCTGTCGGCCCTGGCGGAGGACCGGGTCTATCAGGACCTGTTCAATCTCACCGACGAGGCGGAGATGGGCCACATCCAGCTCTCGCGCTCGGCGGACCTGGTGGTGGTGGCGCCGGCCACGGCCGATCTGATGGCCAAGGCCGCGAACGGTCTGGCCGGCGATCTGGCCTCGACGACCCTGCTGGCGACCGACAAGCCGGTGTTGATGGCGCCGGCGATGAACGTGCGCATGTGGACCCATGCCGCCACCCAGCGGAACCTGGCGCAACTGCGCGCCGACGGCGTCGGGATCGTGGGGCCGGACGAAGGCGCCATGGCCTGCGGTGAGTATGGCCCCGGCCGGATGGCGGAGCCTGAGGCGATCCTGGCGGCGATACTCGATCGGCTATCGGACGCGCCCAAACCGCTGGCGGGCCGCCACGCCCTGGTTACGGCCGGGCCGACGGCCGAGCCGCTGGACCCAGTGCGCCTGCTGACCAACCGCTCGTCCGGCAAGCAGGGCTACGCCATCGCTCAGGCGCTCGCCGCGCTGGGCGCCAGGGTGACGCTGGTGAGCGGACCGACTGCGCTTCCCGCCCCCGCCGGCGTGACCCGCGTGGACGTCGAGACCGCGCGGCAGATGCTGACCGCCTGCGAGGCGGCCCTGCCGGCCGACATCGCCGTCTGCGTCGCCGCCGTCGCCGACTGGCGCCCGGCCGAGGAAGCCGCC
>NZ_JBILUK010000201.1:0-5967 GCF_044371015.1 Phenylobacterium sp. | reverse complement strand
ATCGCGGAGGCTCCGGCGGCTAGCGGCGCGAATCGCACGCAGTCCCTGTCACATTACCCAAGGTCCGACCGCGCGGCGCGCACTCCGCCGCACGAAATCTGTGGGTGGTTGGCCGTCTCAGTTCCACACATCAAGGTGAAACAGCTTGCGGTGCTCCTCGATGGCGAACCGGTCCGTCATTCCGGCGATGTAATCGCAAACCACCCTCGCCCGCCCGGTTTCATCCCGCCCCTCTGCGCGGGCGTACCACTCGGCCGGCAAGACATCGGGCTCGCCCATGAAGAGCTGGAACATCTCGGCCAGGATACGCCGCGCCTGGCTGCGGGTGCGGTTCACCCGCCAATGACGATACATCCGCTCGGTCAAGAACAGGCGCAACTGCGCCAAGTCCTCGATCATGGTCCGCGAAAAGGCCACCAGCGGCCCGCCGAGCATCCGCACGGCCTCGGGTGAGCCCACTTTGGCCGTGGCCGCCCGGGACTCGGTTTCCGCCATCACGTCGTCGACCATGGCGCCGATCATCCGGCGCACGGCCTCAAGCCGTAGGATTCCGGGATCGCAGTCCGGATAGTCAGCCCGCGCGGCCAGGATGTGCGGCCCGATCAGAGGCACCTGAATGAGCTCGTCGAGCTGAAACACACCCGCCGCCACGCCGTCATCCACGTCGTGATTGTTGTATGCGATGTCATCGGAAAGTGCGGCCACCTGCGCCTCAGCCGACGCCCAGGTATCCAGGCGGAGATCATAGTCCGCATCGAACTCAGAGATCGCCCGCCACGAGGGCTTGGCCAGTTGATCCACCACCGGCCCGTTGTGCTTGATGACTCCTTCCAGGGTCTCCCACGTGAGGTTCAGACCATCAAAGCGCGGGTAGCGCCGTTCCAGCTTGGTCACCACTCGGAAGGTTTGCACATTGTGATCGAAGCCACCGAAAGGCTGCATCTGCACCTGCAGCTCATCTTCGCCAGCATGACCGAACGGTGGATGACCGAGGTCGTGCGCCAGCGCGATGGTCTCGGCCAGGTCGGCGTCCAGCCCCAGCGCCGTCGCCAGCGAGCGCGCGATCTGCGCCACCTCCAGGCTGTGGGTCAGGCGCGTGCGGAAATGATCCCCCTCATGCGCGACGAAAACCTGTGTCTTTTCTTTCAGGCGGCGAAAGGCGCTGGCGTGGATGATCCGGTCACGGTCACGGGCAAAATCGGTCCGGGTCCGGCTGGGCGCTTCGGGAACCTTGCGGCCACGCGACGCCTGCGCGTCTTCGGCATAGGCGACGCGCGCGGGTAAGGAAAAGGCCATCGAACCGTGCTATCTGCTCGCCTCTTGGTGGAGGCCCGACGCGGCCACATATAGTCTGGTTGTCAGGAACGTCTAATCACCCATGCCTACGACCGACCTCACCCTGTCTGAATCCGCTGCTCGCCGGCTGCACGCCATCGCCGAACGCGAGGGCCGTCCGCTGATGCTGCGTGTGGCCGTCGACGGCGGCGGCTGTTCGGGCTTCCAGTACCAGTTCGACCTGGTCGACGCCGCCGAGCCGGATGACCTCAAGGTCGAGCGCGACGGGGCCGCCGCAGTGGTTGATGTCGTCTCGCTCGCCCTGCTCAAAGGTTCCGAGATCGACTACGTCGATGAACTGGCCGGCGCGGAATTTCGGGTGCGCAACCCCAACGCTAAGTCCAGCTGCGGCTGCGGCGTCAGCTTCTCGATCTGAACGCGTCTATAGACGGTCGCCTGGCGTCGGAGGCGGGGGCGACTGCGGCTGCGCCTCCATGATGCGGACGTTCTTCGGCGGTGCGAATAGATCGGGCCGATCCGGAAGCCCAGAACGGAACTCGTCATAGCGGACGGCGAACACCGCCTGACCGGCCTTCGCATAAACCACCATGAGCGGCGCCTTTCGGCGCACGTGCATCAGGATGGACAACTCAAACTCGCCGAACGCCGCCGTATGGAGCTGGGCGGCCTCAATGCCCCACGATACCGGGCGCGGCGCTCCGGGCATCCTCGCGGCCACGAATTCGGCCTCGCATCCGTACTCAAGCTGAATCAATTCTCCGGGCATCCCTGGCCCGACGGGCAGGATCGGCGCACGGACCTCGTAGGTGGGACCGGGGTCGACCGAGTGCTGGCCGGACCTCGAGGTCATGTTGACCATCCATATGTCCGGTGAGGAAACCACCACAATGTTGTGTACGCCCCGCGAGGGGTCGGGAACCTCTTCGGTTCGAAGTTGCGTTGAACCCTTGCGCCAAATCGAGCGTGGCTGCGCGGCTGGCGCGGCCGCGGCCAGGCCCGGCGAGATGTTACGGACCACCATCCGGGTCAGCATCGCCGGCGCGCAGAGCCCTTCCCGCAGTTGAACGGCTGGCGCTTCAAGAGCGGGCTGGGCGTTTCCGACACTCGTCAAGACCGCCAGACAAAGGCCAGTCGTCACCAGTCGCCGCATCGTGGGTCTCCTAGCGAAAACGGGCGCACGCGCCGCACGTCGGGTCAAGTCGGCGCTACCGTTCGCGCTCGACGAAAGCTACACCGGTGGTCGATCCCGCTCGGAGTCCGCGATGCGCCTAGCCTCCTGGAATGTGAACTCGGTAAATGCGCGCCTAGAAACCGTCCTGCGCTGGTTCGAGGAAGCCAAGCCCGACATCGCCTGCCTCCAGGAGATCAAGTGCGTCGATGAGAAATTTCCGTCCGAGGCCTTTGAACGGTTGGGCTACAACATCGCCGTCCATGGCCAGAAGACCTACAATGGCGTCGCGCTTCTTTCGAAAACGCCGTTGGAAGACGTACGTCGCGGCCTGCCGGGCGACGACGGCGACGACCAGGCCCGCTACATTGAGGCGATCGTGTCCGGCGCCTTGCCTGTCCGTGTCGCCTCGATCTACCTACCCAACGGCAATCCGGTCGGAACCGACAAGTTCGCCTACAAGCTGGCCTGGATGGCGCGTCTTGAGGCCCATGTCCGCGAACTCCAAACCCTGGAGGAGCCGCTGTTGCTGATGGGCGACTATAACGTTATCCCCGATCCGCGCGACGCGGCCGATCCCGCCGCCTGGACCCGGGATGCGCTCTTTCAGCCCGAGAGCCGCACAGCCTTCCGCGCCCTGAAGAATCTCGGTCTGACCGATGCATTTTTGGAAATCGACGGTTCCCCCGGCGCCTACACGTTCTGGGACTATCAGGCCGGTGCTTGGCCCCGTAACCACGGCATCCGCATCGACCACGCTCTGCTCTCGCCCCAGGCTGCGGATCGCCTGTCTGGCGTCGCCATCCACCGCGACGTGCGCGGCTGGGACAAGCCTTCGGACCATGTTCCCCTGGTGGTTGAACTGGACGCTTAGCGGCGATCTAGCATCCGCAAAAAGCGGACCACATGCAGAACGAGGCACGACACACCATGCGTTTGTGTCACTGAACGAGACCGTGCCCCTGGACAGTCAGGCGCCACGCCCTATCTCGGAGCGATAAGGGAGCACCCAATGACCACCGTTACTGAAGGCTCTGCCGCGCCCGATTTCGATCTCGAGACGCCGGACGGCCGGGTGAAGCTCACTGACTTTGCGGGCAAGGCGGTCGTGCTCTATTTCTATCCCAAGGACGATACGCCCGGCTGCACCAAGGAAGCCCAGGCCTTCACCGATCTCGCGGCCGAATTCGCCAGGGCCGGCGCGACGGTGGTCGGTGTCTCGAAGGATAGTGTGGCTGCTCATCGCAAGTTCGCCGGCAAGTACGGCCTAAACGTGATCCTAGGCTCGGATCCGGATGGCGCGGTCATCGAGCGCTACGGATCCTGGGTGGAGAAGAGCATGTATGGTCGCAGCTACATGGGGATCGACCGTTCCACGTTCCTCATCTGCGACGGTCAGATCAAGAAACTGTGGCGTAAGGTCAAGGTGCCGAACCATGCCGCCGAAGTTCTGAAGGCGGTTCAAACGGCCTAAGTGGCGCCATAGCCGATTAACAATGATCACTCGCAGGCAATTCAACGCTCTGGCCAATCAGGGGGCGATTGGGGGTTGCCTGTCGCGGAAAGGTCATCACATAACGCCGCAGCGCGGGGTCTGGGGACAATCGACGCAAGCATGAAACGTCTGACCGATCTCGGCCGAGCGCTCGTGGAGCTATTCCCGGAACGGCACCTTTACGTCCGCTCAGGCGGGGCGATGAAGGCCTTCGTTCTGACGACCAGAAAACAGCTGGTGCTGGCCGGCGGCGTCGCAGCCGGCGCGCTATGGATGGGCGTAGCCACTGCCGCGATGTTGGTGAATTTATTCTCAGCGTCCGCGGCTGACCGCGAAATCGCCAGCCTTAAGGCACAGTCGGAGCGCCATGTGGCCGACCGGCAGGCTCGCCTCGACAGCGCCCTGGCCCGCTTGAACGCCGCCTCAGGCTCAAGCTCTGATATGGCCGCCGAGATTGAGAAACGGCACGCCGCCCTGGCGCTCCTGCTTACTGACCTAAAGGGATCACCCGGCGCAGCTGAGGCGCTTACCCCCGCTATCAACCGAGCCCTGGCCAGCCAGGACGCCAGCCCGACGCGCCGCGTAGAAAAGGTCCGCATAGGCCAGGAACATTTGCTTGACGCCGCCGACACCTACGCTCGCGGCCGGGCAGACCGGCTGCGAATGGCATTCCGCATGGCCGGTTTATCCCCCTCCTCCTTTGCCGATCGGACGGGTGAGTTGGGCGGGCCCTTGATCGAGTCCAAGGACCCGCGCGCTTTGGCCGCCGTACTCGACATTGACGAGAACTTCGCCGCTCGCATCCAGCGGGCCGCTCGTGAAGTGGGCGACGCCGAGGCGCTTAACGAGGCCGTCGACGATCTACCCATCGCCCGCCCCACCGCGTCCGCGCGGCAGTCCAGTGGCTATGGCGTACGGCTCGACCCATTCACGCGCCGTCCTGCCTACCACTCAGGTCTGGATTTCTCTGGGCCGCACGCCACACCGATCTATGCTACGGGCCCAGGCGTCGTCGCCTTCACCGGCCGTAGGTCTGGTTACGGGAATGTGGTCGAGATCGACCACGGTCGCGGCCTAAAGACACGCTATGCACACCTATCCGGCTTCAATGTCAGCCCCGGCCAGCGCGTCGGTGTCGGTCAGCGTATCGCCGCCATGGGCTCCACCGGTCGCTCCACTGGGACACACCTCCACTATGAGGTATGGGTCAACGGCCGGGCTCAGAACCCGGCCCGCTTCCTGAAGGCCGGCCAATATGTTCGCGAAATCCGCTAAGGGCGACATCGCCGCTCCCGAGCCCCAGTCACCTGCGCGCCGCGCGATCGCTGCGTCCCTGATCGCCGAGGACGTCACATTCAAGGGCGATCTCTCGACCTCAGGCGACCTTCAGCTAGACGGCGCTGTGGAGGGCGATCTCGTCGCCGGGCGCTTGACCGTCGGCGAGCGTGGCCAGGTTTCGGGCACGATCCAGGCCCAGGCGGTCGACATTCGCGGCCGCGTCACCGGAATGATCTCCGCGCGGGTGGTCCGCCTGTTCGCCTCTGCTCAGGTCGACGGCGATATCAGTCACGGAGAGCTTTCTATCGAGGCCGGCGCGCATTTCGTGGGCCGCAGCCTGGAGCTCCCCGCTGAAGCGCCCGCCGCGCTCAGCATCGTCGCGGCAGAGTAACACTCCTAACCTTACCCCTCCCGCGTGGCTCCCACCCGTTGCGCCAGAGCCGCACCCATGAAGGCGTCGAGATCGCCATCGAGCACTCCTTGAGTGTCCGAGGTCTCCACTTCGGTCCGCAGATCCTTCACCATCTGATACGGCTGCAGCACATAGCTGCGGATCTGATGGCCCCAGCCGATGTCGGTCTTGGCGTCTTCCAGCGCCGCCTGGGCTGCCTCTCGCTTCTCCAGCTCTACCTCATAGAGTCGCGCGCGCAGCATCTTCCAGGCTTGGTCCCGATTCTGATGCTGAGATCGTTGCGTCTGACAGGCCACTGCGATGCCGGTCGGGATGTGG
>NZ_JBILUK010000199.1:0-6015 GCF_044371015.1 Phenylobacterium sp. | reverse complement strand
CGGCGGTCTCGGGTGTGTCGGACATGTCGCGGCGATTACGCTTCAGCCGCCTGGGCGGCAAGCGTGGGTTGCGCCCGCCCGCCAGCCTGGATCATGTTGCGCCGATGGGCGAGGGCGACCTCCTACAGCCGATCTGGCGCACCTGGCTGGCGGCGACGCTGGCCGCCTGGATGCTTTTGGTCGTAGGTGCGATCATCGGTGTCTGGACGATCCTGGAGACCGTGCCTGTGCCGGTCGCGCTGGCGGCGGCCGCGCTTCTGTTGCTCGCGGGCCCGGCGCTGCTGGCCGCCGCCCTTTGGGCCATGATGCGCGATCCGGTCACTGGCTGGATCGCGCCGTCAGCAATGCTGTTCTTCCTGGGAGGCCTCGGTCCGGCCCTTGCGCCGTTGAGCGATCTCGGTGCGCGGCTCAACTTCGAGCGCCACCGGCCCGCTTATGAAGCGATCATCGCCGACGCCAAGGCCGGGCGGCTGGTCGCCGATCGCGAAGGCCGTGTCGAGGGTCGACGCGGGGATGTCAGGTTCCGCTATCGCGCTGACCGGCCAAGCATGGTGGACTTCGCCTGGGCGGGCGCGCCCCTGACCAGCGGTGTGCGCTACAACGAAAGCGCCTGCACGCCGGCGGCGGGCCTGAAGTGCCTGGACCGGGGAAAGCCCCTGGCGGATCGCTTCTATCACTACGCCCCCACCATCGCGGACTTGACGTTCCGGCGCTGAAGCAGGCCAAGACCGCCCATGGCCTTCGAGTGCACCGTACTGACCATGTTCCCGGACGCGTTTCCCGGGCCGCTTGGCGTTTCGCTGATCGGCACAGCCTGGCGCGAGGCCGGTCTATGGTCGCTCGAAACGGTGGACATTCGCGACTTTTCCAAAGATAAGCGCGGCTTCCTTGACGACACCCCTGCGGGTGGCGGCCCAGGACAGGTTATGCGGGCCGACGTGATCGCCTCTGCGCTCGACAGCGTGGAGCGGCGCGAACGTCCGCTTTTGTACATGAGCGCACGGGGGCGGCCCCTGACCCAGGCGTGCGTTTTGGAGTGGGCCCAAGGGCCGGGACTGATCGTCCTGGCCGGACGGTTCGAGGGGGTGGACCAGCGGGTGCTCGACGCGCGCGGGTTCGAAGAGGTCAGCGTCGGAGACGCGGTCCTCGCCGGTGGCGAGGCGGCGGCGATGGTGGTGATCGAGGCCTGTGTTCGACTGGTCCCGGGCGTTCTGGGGCAGGCGGCCAGCCTCACGGAAGAAAGCTTCGAGGACGGTCTCCTCGAGCATCCGCAGTTTACGAGGCCGCGGACGTTCGAAGGGCTCGACATCCCCGAGGTGTTGCTGAGCGGCCATCACGCCCAGGTCCGGGCTTGGCGGCAGGCGATGCGCGAAGAGACTACGCGGAAGATGCGGCCCGATCTCTGGGCCAAGGCGACCGCCAATCAACAGGCAAAGGGCGATAAAGCCCAGTAAGGACAGATGACCATGGCCGCGAACATCATTGAGACCCTGCGTAAGGAAGAAGCCGATCGCCTGCTGGCGGCGCGCAAGGTTCCCGAATTCCGCCCCGGCGATACGGTGCGCGTGAACGTCAAGATCAAGGAAGGCGAGCGCGAGCGCGTCCAGGCCTATGAGGGCGTCTGCATCGCCCGCGCGGGCCAAGGCATCGACGAGAGCTTCACCGTCCGAAAGATTTCCTTCGGTGAAGGCGTGGAGCGGGTGTTCCCGATGCTCTCGCCGATGATCGAGAGCATCGAAGTCAAGCGCCGCGGCGTCGTACGTCGGGCCAAGCTCTATTACCTGCGCGATCGCCGCGGTAAGTCGGCTCGCATCGCCGAGCGCCAGATGAGCGCCAAGGCCGTCGAGGCCGCGCCGGACTCGACGGAGGGCTAAAGCCCCGGATCTTGGCGAGGCTAACGTGGCGGCGGAAGCAATTCCGCCGACGCTTTGCCTTTAGTCCATCGACCAACTCGCCTCGAATTGAGGCAGGCCGTCGGCGATCACCAACCATTGCGCCTTTGCGCTCACCCAGATGTGGCAGTCGGGGCGAAGCGCCCCGGGATCATCGCACGTCGCAATCGACACCCCGATCCGGGCCGGCAGGTCCCGGGGTGCGGCGAACATCGGCGTTCCGCAGCGGCCGCAGGCGTGCCGATCGATCCGGGGCGAGGTCGACCACGAGGTCGTTTCTCCGGATCTCTCAAAGTCCTCGAGCCGGAATATCGCGCGGGCGAAAAAGGCGCCGCCGGTTGCGCGCTGACAGAGTCGGCAATGGCAGACCCTTACATTGGCCGGGGCCGCTGTCGCCCGCCAGCGAACCTGGCCGCAGAGGCAGCCTCCCTCCAACGCCGACTCAGACATCCGCTGCGTAGGCTCCGAGTTCCTTCGCCAGGTGATCGAACATCAGGCGCATGCGCGCCGAGGTGCGCAGGGTCTCGGGCATGCAGACCCACATCTCCAGCACCATCTTGAAGTCGTCGGGCAGCACGCGCTGAAAGCCATAGCGTCGCCCGATCTGCACTTGGCACACGCCGATCCCATAGCCGGCGCGGATGGCGGCGAGTTGGGCGATGTCGTTGTCGGTGCGTAGGGAAAACAGCTCTCGGCCATAGACGACGCCGCTGGCCGCGAGGCCGGGCACACTGTCCAGATCGGGTTGGTCGCGGTCTCGGCCGACGAGGGCGTGGTTGGCGAGATCCGCCAGGGTCAAGACCGGCCCGCTTCGTTCCAGGTACTCCGGCGTGGCGTGAAACCCCAACTCAAGAACGCCGACCTTCTTGGCGACCAGACTGTTCTGGGTGGGCCGGGCCATCCGGACGGCGATATCGGCGTCGCGGCGGGAGAGGTCCTCGGTTCTGTTTGAGAGCACCAACTCCACCGCCACGCCCGGATGAGCCTCGCGGAACCGGGCCAGCATCGGCGGGAGGACCTCCACGCCGATGTTGTCGCTGACGGTGATGCGGACGACCCCGGTTTCGCCGCTGGCCGCATCGGACGCATCCCGGGCGGCCGCGGCCGCGGCGGCCGCCATGTCGGCCAGATGTGGCCGAAACGACAGCGCCAAGTCTGTGGGTTGCAGGCCCCTGGGGCTGCGCAGGAACAGCGGGGAGCCCAGTTGGCGTTCCAGTTGGTCGATATGGCGCCCCAGCGTGGGTTGGGTCAGGCGGCGCAGCTTGGCGGCGGCCGAAAAGCTGCCGGCCTGCAGCACGGCGTGCAGGCTCTGAAGCAGATCCCAGTCGGGCGAGACGGCCATACATCAAGGCATAACAGCGGCCGGAGGGCGCAAGCAACCGGTCCGACCTCTGGACGCGGGGCCGCTCGACGACCTACATGCGCGCCATGGCTGGCAAGACGCTCTACGACAAAATCTGGGACGCCCACGTGGTCGCTGAACAGGACGGCGAGGCGATCCTCTATATCGACCTGCATCTGATCCACGAGGTCACCACGCCGCAGGCGTTTGCGGGCCTTAAGGCCAGCCGTCGGGGCGTTCGCCGCGCGGACCGCACCCTGGCGGTGGCTGACCACAATGTTCCGACCGAAGGCCAGGGCCTGGGCGTTGACGCCGTCGCGGACGAGGAGGCGCGGCTGCAACTGCAGACGTTGTCGAAGAACGTCGCCGAGCATGGCATCGAGTTCTTTCCCATGGGCGACATCCGCAACGGCATCGTCCATGTGGTCGGACCCGAGCAGGGTCGCACCCAGCCGGGCATGACCATCGTCTGCGGAGACTCTCACACGTCCACCCATGGTGCGTTTGGCGCGCTTGCGCACGGCATCGGCACCTCGGAGGTCGAGCACGTGCTCGCCACCCAGACCCTGCGCGCCAAGAAGGCCAGGAACTTCCGCGTCCGAATCGAGGGCGCGCCTGGCCCGGGTGTCGGGGCCAAGGACTATGCCCTGGCCGTGATCGGTGAGATCGGGACCGCCGGCGGAACCGGCCACGTGATCGAGTATGCGGGTTCTGCGATCAGGGCGCTTTCCATGGAAGGACGGATGACGCTCTGCAATCTCACAATCGAGGGCGGCGCCCGTGCGGGGCTGGTAGCGCCGGACGAGACCACCTTCGCCTACCTCGAGGGCCGCCCCTCGGCGCCCAAGGGCGGGGCATGGGAGATGGCGCTCAGCTATTGGAAGACCTTTTTCAGTGATGACGACGCGGTCTTCGATCGCGAGATCGTGCTCGACGCGGCGGCGATCGCGCCGACCGTCACCTGGGGCACCAGCCCGGAAGACGTGATCCCGGTGACCGGCGTCGTGCCTGATCCAGAGAGCTTCTCTACGCCCGACAAGCGCGCCTCGGCGGCCCGAGCGCTGGATTATATGGGCCTTTCCGCAGGCCAGCCCATCACCGAAGCCAGGGTCGACGTGGTGTTCATTGGCTCCTGCACCAACAGCCGCATTGAAGATCTGCGCGCGGCCGCGGCCGTCGCGAAGGGTCGCAAAGTGGCCGACGGCGTCCGCGCGATGGTGGTTCCGGGCTCGGGCCTCGTGCGCGAACAGGCTGAATCGGAAGGTCTGGATCAGGTGTTTCTGGCCGCTGGCTTTGAATGGCGGGAGCCCGGCTGCTCCATGTGCCTGGCCATGAACCCCGACAAGCTCCAGCCCGGCGAACGTTGCGCCTCGACCTCCAACCGAAATTTCGAGGGCCGCCAGGGCCGTGGAGGACGCACTCACCTGATGAGTCCCGCCATGGCGGCGGCGGCGGCGGTGGCTGGCCGGATCGTGGACGTGCGGGGTTTCCCGCCGGCCTGATCGATTTGGCTAAGGTGGGTCGGCCCACTCGCGCTCGCTTTCTATCGCGACCCAGACATGTTGTCAGACGGCCGCCCGCCCCTCAACCGACCGGCTTGCGTGTCGCGAGCGGCTCAAAGGTCGCTTTGGCGCGCGCGATGCGCGCCTTCATATCGGCGACCACCGCGGGATGCAGGCTCGCCAGATTGTACGCTTCCACCGGGTCCGCGCGGACGTCGAACAACACCTCACTGTCGATCACGGCCAAAGGTACGTCGAGCTGGCGGTAGTAGGAGCGGATCACGTACTTCCAGCGGTCGGTGCGGACCGCGGCCACCTTCTCGTTGTCGAACAGGATCAGTTCGTCGTGCGGGCTTCTCGCGCCCTGGGTGAGCACCGGAGTCAGGTCGCGCCCGTCCACCACCGTGTCGGGCAGGGGCCGGCCGGCCATGGCCAGAATTGTCGGCAGCACATCGATGTTCATGGCGATCGCCGGGCTCACCCGGTTGGCCAGCAGGCGGCCCGGCCCCCAGGCGATGAACGGCACGCGATAGCCGCCGTCCCAGCCGGCCCCGCCCTTGCGGTCCCTGAGCGGCCCGCTGGAGCCTTCGAACCAGGGACCGTTGTCCGAGGTGACGATGACGATGGTGTCGCGTTCAAGCCCCAGGGCGCGCAGCCGCGCCGTCAGGCGGCCCACCTGGGTGTCGATCTCCTCGACCACATCGCCATAGGCCGCCGCCTTGGAGCGCCCGGCGTGATCGGGGTGCGGGAACAGCCCCAGGTGCGGCGCGGTCAAGGTCAGCATCAGCATGAACGGTCGGGCGCGATTGTCCTCGATGAACCGTAGGCCCCGGTCGAAAAACCTCTGGGTCAGCTGCGGGAAGTCGACGTCCTCCCGCGTCAACTCCACGCCCGGCGCGCTGGAGTATAGCGCCAAGGGCTTCATGTCGTGGCTGTAGGGCAGGCCGAAGAACAGGTCATAGCCATGCCCGGTCGGCGGCCAGAAGGGCGCCACATGGCCTAGGTGCCATTTGCCGATCAGCGCGGTCGCATAGTCGGGCTTCAAGGCCTCGGCCAGGGTCACCTCGGAGTGCGGCAGGCCGTTCCTGTCGTTGGGCTGGATCACCTGCCAAGCTAAGCCGGTGCGGATCGGATAGCGGCCGGTCTGCAGACCCGCCCGGGACGGCGTGCAGATATTGGCCGAGGCATAGAAGTCGGTCATCCGGACGCCCTCGCGGGCGAGCTGGTCGAGATGAGGTGTGGCGATCAGCTTCGAGCCCTGTACGCCGAGGTCGCCATA
>NZ_JBILUK010000200.1:0-6015 GCF_044371015.1 Phenylobacterium sp. | reverse complement strand
CGGCAGCACCGCGGCGAGCTGGCGCAGATGGCCGGGTCCATAGGTGGCTGCGGGAAACAGCTTGAGGTGGCGCGCGCCGGCGTTCAGGGCGGCGAAGGCTTCGGTGGCGGTGGCGAAGCCCGGCGCCGGCTCCAGGCCCATGGCTCGCAGACGGGCGATCACCGTCGGGTCGGTGTTGGGCGCGACGGCGAAGCGGCCGCCGGCCGCCGCCACCGCCTCGGCGTCGCGAATCGTCAGCACCGTGCCCGCGCCTGTGGACATCCGGCCCCGAAAGGCTTCGACCAGTCGGGCGATGGAAACCAGCGGGTCGGGTGAGTTGAGTGGCACTTCCATGGCCCGGACGCCCGCGTCGTAAAGCGCCTCGCCGTGATCGACGGCCTCTTCGGGCGTGACGCCGCGAAGGATCGCGACGATGGGGCAGGCGGCGATCGCGTCATCCAGGGTCATGGGGACTCCGTCAGGCGGTGAAGTTCAAAGAGGCCTGCGCGCGTGGCGGCGTCGCCGTCGTGAGCGGCCCAGGCTCGTCCAACACGGTCCAGCGCGCGGGCGTAGCGGGCGCACAGGGCGGGCGATCCCAGGAGGTCGACAACAAGATCCGAGGCTTCGCCCAGGACCCGGGGCGTACCCGCGACCTCCGCCCCGATCAGCAGGCCGGACAGAAAACTGGGCGTCGAGGCGGGCGCAGCCCCGGCTCCGGCCACGCGGCCCCGCGCGGCGAACAGGCGGGCGGCGAGCGCGTCACCGTCCCCGGCCGCGGCGAGACCTTCCTCGAACGCCGCGGGATCATCATCGGCGCCGCCCGCCCCCCGTAGAACGCCGTGGCGGGTGAGGTGCTCAAAGAGTTCGCCGGTCATGGCGCTGGCGAAGCGCAGCACGCGGCCGTCCTCCACCAGCATCCACTTGGAATGGGTGCCCGGCTGGCAGACCAGTCGACGACCCCGGCGGCGGGCGGGATCGCCGGCGAGCCAGCCCAGCAGCTGGGTCTCCTCGCCGCGCAGCACATCGGGGTGCCCGGCCACTCCCTTGCAGCGGAGGCCTGGAACAATGCGCACGCCGGGCGCGACCTCGAGCATCGCCCGGGCGACTTCGGCCGGGTCAGCGGGGCAATCGACATAGGGCGCCGTCGCCCAGCCCACGTTCGAGCCCACCGCGCCGCAGAGCAGCGCGGGCAGGTCTTGGGCCTTCAGCGCGGGGCGGACGGTGTCGTCGAAGCGGGCGGCGGGCTCACCGGGGCCCAACCGCGAGACGCCCAAGTCAAAGCGCGCTTCCGCCAGCGCGGCTCCATGATCGTCCAGCACCCAAGCGCGGAGATTGGTGTTGCCCCAGTCGCAGGCGAGCAGGCGTGCGGGCATTTCAGGTGCGCCCGCCGTCAACGATCAGGTTTTGGCCGGTGATCCGGCGGGCGTCGTCGGAGGCCAGAAACAGCACAAGGCGGGCGACGTCGTCGGGCTCGATCCGGTCGGGCAATGCGACGCCCTTCATCCACTCGGCCTCGGCCTCCGGGGTAAGCCACAGCCTGAGCTGGCGCTCGGTGACCACCCAACCGGGGGAAACGGCGTTGACGCGGATTCGGTCGGGCCCCCACTCACGGGCGAGGGACTTGGTGAGCGAATTGATCGCGCCCTTGGCGGCGGCGTAGGCTGCGAGATTGGCGGGCCCGGTCAGGGCGTTGATCGAGCTCAGATTGATGATCGCGCCGACGCCCGAGGCCTTGAGGTGCGGATAGGCCGCGCGGGCGGCGAGGAAGGCGGGGTCGAGATTGACCGCCAGCGTGGCGCGCCATTGGGCGGCGTCGGTTTGGGCGGCCGCGTGGCGGGTGTCGTCGGCGACGTTGTTGACCAGGATATCGAGCCCGCCCATCGCCTGGGCCTGCGCCTCGACGGCGGCTTCCAGCGCGCCCGACGCCGTCACGTCCAGAGCCTGGAATCGGGCGCCGGCGTATCCGACGGCCAGCGCTTCGCCGGCTGACGCGTCGCGGTCGACGAAGGCCACGACCGCACCCTGCGCATGAAGTGCTGAGACAATGGCTGCGCCGATGCCGGTGGCGCCGCCGGTGACGAAGGCGCGGCGACCCGTCAGGCTGGGATAGGCGGCGAAGCTCATGCGAAGGCGGTTCCGTTGAAGGCGGGCAGGGGCAGGCCGGCGACGCCGGGCTCAAAGGCGAACAGGCTGCCTGCAAGCGGGTTGAGGGCCCGGTCCAGACCGTCCCAGGCGCTGGTGACATAAAGGGTGGCCAGGTTCGGCCCGCCGAAGGCAAGGCTGGTGGGCTGTTTCACCAGGGTGTCCACGATCCGATCGACACGGCCGTCTGGAGCGTAACGGACAATACGACTGGCGCCCCATTGCGCGTTCCAGAGGAAACCCTCGGCATCGATCGCCCCACCGTCCGGCGCGCCGACCTGGGGCGTGGCGAAGGGGATGCGGGCGGCGAAGTTCTCGGTCGGATGGGCGAAGATCGTCCCCAGCCGCGAGTCCGCAAGATAGTAGGTGGTCCCATCGGCCGACATTGAGACGGTGTTGGCGATGTGCAGGCCCTCGAACATCACCTGCGTCGCGCCGTCCGGATCCGTACGGAACAAAGCGCCGGGGCGCTCGCCATGATGGTCGTCCATGGTGCTCCACCAGAAGCGGCCTTTGGGATCGATCTTGCCATCATTGGTGCGAAAGCCGGGATCGAACGTCATGGGTCGCACGATGCGGAACGCCCCGGCGTCGGGGTCTACACGCGCCAGACCGCCTTCGGTCGCCATGAGCAGTCCGCCGCCGATCAGAGGCGCGGCGGCGCTGGCGCGGAGCGGCAGGTCCAAGGCGCGTGTCTCGCGGTCCGGGAGCAGCCAATGGAGCCGGCGGCCCTTTATGTCGAACCAATAGAGCCGCTGCTCAGCGGCGGCCCAGACCGGGCCCTCGCCGAGCTGGTCCTGGGTGTCTGCGACGAGGCGGAGGGTCATGCCCCGAAGCTAGAGCCGCAGGACGTGCTTGGCGATGATGTTCCGCTGCACTTCGTCGGAGCCGCCGGCGATGCTGGCGGCGCGGCCCTCCAGGTAACGGATGACTTCCGGGCGCGCCCAGTCAGGGCCGATGGTCTGGGGCTGGCCGAGCACGTCGGGGAACCAGGGTGCGGCGTAGGGGCCGGCGCACTCGACGAACAACTCGGTCATACGTTGGACGATGTCTGTGCCTTTCAGCTTCAGCATCGAGGATTGGGCGCCGGGTGCGCCGCCGGCTTCGACCTCCGCCAGGGTGCGTAGTTCGGTGATCTCCAGCGCGCGGAGTTCCACCTCGGCCAGGCCCAGGCGAGCTGCGAACCCGGGATCCTCGATCAGCAGCCCGCCACTGGATCCGGGGATCTCGCCGGCCGCCAGCCGGATGCGGCGCAGCAGGTCCAGAGACAGTGAGACGAAGGCCTGGCCGGTCCGTTCGTGGGTGAGCAGGCCTTTTGCGACGGTCCAGCCCTCGCCCTCGCGTCCGATGCGGTTCTCGGCCGGCACGCGGACGCCGTCGAAGGTGACGCGATTGAACATGTGGCGACCGTCGATGGAGACAATCGGGCTCACCTGCACGCCCGGCGCCCGCATGTTGACCAGCAGAAAGGTGATGCCGTCCTGGCGCTTCGGTTCGTCGGATGTGCGGGTCAGGCAGAACATCCAGTCGGCGGTGTGGGCGCCGCTGGTCCAGACCTTTTCGCCATCGACGACATAGTGGTCGCCCTGCAGCACCGCACGGGTGCGGAGCGAGGCGAGGTCGGAACCGGCGCCCGGCTCGGAGTAGCCCTGGCACCAGCGCACGGTGTTGGCCAGGATGTCGGGCAGGAAGCGCCTTTGCTGCGCCTCGCTGCCATAGGCGAAGAGGATCGGGGCCAGCATGCCCATGCCCATGCCGCCGATGTGAGACGGGACGCCCAGGCGCGTGGTCTCGCGCTCCCAGACGAAGTGCTGGGCCGGGCTCCATCCCGGGCCGCCGAACTGGACCGGCCACTTGGGCGCAACCCAACCGCGCGAGGCCAGCGCCGCGTGCCAGCGGACGTCGCCGTCGCCCTTGGGATCGTAGGGCGAACCCTCGGGAAAGGTCGCGGCGATCAGAGCGCGCACGGCCTCGCGGAACGCGATATCCTCGGGGCTCAGGTCAAGGTCCATGGACAGGCCTTTCCGGTTTATTATATTTGTCGTCAATAAGAGGCGCGGGCAGCGCCGGTCAAGGGAGCGAGGCAATGACCCTAACGGCGTTTGAAGCGGTCGAAACCGATGGCGTGTTGGCGGGCCCTGAGCGTCGGCCGGTCAATCTTTCGCGCAATGCGGCCGGATCGATCCATGACGACGCCACGGCCCAGAAACTCGGCTTCCGGGGCGGCACGGTGGCCGGCAACATCCACTGCGAACAGTTCCCACCGCTGATCATCCGGCGGCTGGGGCCGGAGTGGCGCCGGCGCGGCGGCCTCTCGCTGCACTTCATGAACGCCACCACCGACGGTGAACCGGTCCGCGCCTTCATCGGCCCGGAAACGGCCGGGCCGGGCGGCCTCCGCATCGCGCGCATCTGGATGGAGACGCCCGAGGGCGTGCGGGTGATGGAAGGCGACGCCTGGGTAGGTGGGCGCAATCCGGAGAGCGAACTCGCCAAGCGTATGGCGGCCTCTAGGCCGGCCGCCGATCTGCGGATCCTGGCCAGCCGCAAGGTGGGCGACACCTGCAAGGACACGCCCGCGCGGATCGACGGCGCCGTGGCCCTCCGGCGCCTGGAAGGCGTAACCGAACCGCTGCCGGAGTATCGTGACCCGACGGAGTTCGGCGCCAAGGTCGCCGCGCCGGCCGTGGCCATCGACGTGCTGCGGGCAGTGGAGCAGCCGCTGTTCAAGTCGGCGGGCGACTTCGTCGGCATGTTCGGCGCGATTGAACTGGAGTTCCTGGACGGGCCGGTCTTCCTCGACACCGACTATCTGGCGGACGGCGAGATCAGGGCCTTTTCGGAATCCCCCAAGACGGAAGTCACCTGGTACGAGAGCGTGATCCGGCCGGCCGCAGGCGGCCCGCCGACCGCTCGGATGCTGATGATGTCCCGCGTGCTCAAGGCCTCCTCGCCGCTCTGGGCGTGACGCGAGGCGCGGGCTCGGCTTAGGTTCGGCGCGGGGCAGGGGGAGCGCGCTTGGAACACTCGACGGTGCAGTGGTCGGTCTTCATCGGGCTGACCGCGCTGATGGCGCTTGTCACCTGGTGGCAGGTGCGGCGGATGGGCGGTCGCTCGACCGACAGCCATGCGGAGTACTTCCTGGCGGGGCGCAACCTCACCTGGCCCTTCATCGCCGGCTCGATCACACTGACCAATCTCTCCACCGACCAGCTCGTGGGCATGAACGGCAACCAGATGCTGCTGCTGGCATGGTGGGAGATCGCGGCGGTGGCGGGGCTGATCATGCTCGCCTACGTGTTCCTGCCGATCTACTACCGAAACAACTGCACGACGACGACGGAGCTGCTGGAGCGAAAGTACGGCTCCAAGGGCCTGAGGGCGACGGTCTCGGTGCTGTTCCTGGCGGGCAACGTCTTCATCTACCTGCCGATCATGGCCTACACGGGCGCGCTGTTCATCCAGACCTCGTTCGCCGGGAACATCCCGCTGATCTGGATCGCCGCCGCCATCGCCCTGGTCAGCGCGGCCTACACCATCCTCGGCGGGCTCCGGGCCGTGGCGGTCTATGACACCTTCGCGGGCGTCGGCGTGCTGGGCATGGCGGCGCTGGTCACGGTGCTGGCCATGGCGGCCATCGGCTTCGACTTTTCCAGCGTGCCGCCCGAGCGGCTGAACATGTTCGGCGGGCCCGACAGCCCGATCCCCTGGACCACCCTGCTGACCGGCATGATCTTCATCCAGATGTTCTACTGGTCGACCAATCAGACCATCACCCAGCGGGCGATGGCCGCGCCGACGCTGCGCGAGGGCCAGAAGGGGGTGCTGGCGGCGGCGGTGATCCGTATCCTGCTGGTGCCCGCCATCGTCGTCGTGCCCGGCGTCTGCGCCTAT
>NZ_JBILUK010000197.1:0-6026 GCF_044371015.1 Phenylobacterium sp. | reverse complement strand
CCGCTGGCCTATATGCGCCGCACCGCCACGCGTGATGTCGAACTCGGCGGCAAAACCATCAAGCAAGGCGACAAGCTGGCCATGTGGTATGTCTCGGGCAACCGCGACGAAGAGGTCATCGAGCGACCCAACGACTACTGGATCGAGCGGCCCCGCGTGAGGCAGCACCTGTCGTTCGGCTTCGGCATCCACCGCTGCGTCGGCAACCGTCTGGGCGAACTTCAGCTCAAGATCATGTGGGAAGAGATCCTGGCCCGGTTCCCGCGGCTTGAAGTCACGGGCCTGCCGCGCCGGGTGCCGTCCTCGTTCGTGCGGGGTTACGAGTACTTGCCGGTGGTGATCCCCACCCGCATCTGAGCGTTCATCGTGTCGGCGTGGCGGTCTTGGCGACCGGCCGCGCAGCGGCCTTTGGGGCGGGAGTCGCGACCCCCTTGGGCGGAGCTTTCGCCGCGGACCGGGCGGGTGGCGTCTGGGCGGCCTTGGGCGCCGGGATAGGCGCAGGCGTTGTCATGGACGCAGGCGGCGGGTCCCAGGCGCCCATAAGGCTGATTACCACCTTGGCCACCGAGTCGGCCGAGACGACGGAACCGCCGCCCCCGCCTTCGCAGATCACCCGATAGGCGGCATAGGTGTCGCTCGCATCGTCGGCCGGGCCCCATTCCGGATTGGGGTTAACCTTGCTGATCAGCAGAGCGCCGCTGCGCGAGAAGGCGGAAAACTCGCGCCAGCGCGTTCGGCCGGCATCGCAATCATACTCGCTGAGGGTCCGCACGTAGCCGGGCTGAGGCGGATTTCCCGACAGGATGTTACGCTGGACCCGTACCGACCAAGCCCGACGGACAGGGGTGGTTCCCACGCGTTCGACGCCCTCCGGATCCATCACGGTCCAGGCGTCCGAGCCGGACTGGATGACGTGAAACGGCTTGGCGAGCGCCGACGTCCCCGCCAGCGCCACGCCGAGGCCGCCGATCAGAAACAGGCTGCGGAAGCGCCACATGACGGCATCTCTATCTTCTGCTCCCAAAGGCTCCAAGCCGATCATGCGAAGACCGGTTTCCGGCGGGCGCGGATCATGGCCCCCACGGCCCCGAAACCCACGATCAACAGCGCCCAGGTTGAAGGCTCAGGAATCGCCGCGCCTCCGTTCGGCGACCCTCCAAGACCGCCTGGCGGATTGAACTTCGGAGGCGGGGCTGAAAACATACCGGTGCGATAGAGCCGCGCGCCCGAAGCCGCGTCAAAGGCCAACTTGAACGCGTCGAGTTCCTGGCCGGCATCAAACAGGTAGAAAGCGGTCACGCCGCCGGGCGTCCCAGGGCTCGGGCCAACCTTGCCGCCGCCCCAGTGGATGCCGACGATCGTTGCGCCCGAGAGCGGCGTGAAGAAGTCCACCACCGGCTCACCTAGATTGATCTGCGGCTCCACCAGCTTTCCGTCCCAGTCCTCCAGGCCTACGATCTTCAGACCCGCCGCCTGGGCGTCGAGATCGAGCGGGCTGTTGTTCAGAAGATTGCCTTGAAAGAAGCCGCTGCAGGCCTTGGCGCCGGGTCCGATGTCGGAGAGGGCGCAGACAGCGACCTCCTTTGCCGGCTCAACGTCGAAAGCGCCGATGGGATCCTTGCCATTGGCGGCGTCAAGACCGGCCGATGCCTCAGCCTCGGCCTTCTCAGCGGCCTCTTTGGCCGCAGCCTCCTTGGCTTCGGCCTCTTTCTTGGCCTTAGCCTCGGCGTCCTTCTTGGTCTTCTCCGCCTCAGCCGCCGCCTTTTTCTCGGCCACGGCGCTTGGCTTCGCGGCCAAGGCTGAAGACGCTGGAGCCCACGCAATCGGGGCGGCCATAGCCGCGATCAGGGTTCTGTTCGCCACCACCGACTCCGTCTTTCGGCCCTGATCGGTTCCGACAACGAAGGTACGGACGCATCAGGACGACGGATCTCTGCGGATCCGCCGCACCGTTATGCGTGAATGGCTTTAAGGCTTGCTGAACTGCGTTTCCCAAGACGGGCGTTCAGAGCCCCAGCACCATCTTGGCCATGATGTTGTGCTGGATCTCGTTGGAACCCGCGTAGATCGAGGTCTTCCGATAGTTGAAGTAGTGCGGCGCCACCGTGGCCGCATAGTCCGGGCCGGCTCGGAAGGTGTTGCCGCCGGGGCGCAGCATCTCCCAGGTGTCCCGCACGAATGGCTGGGCGTAGACCCCCGCCGCCTCGAGCGCGAGCTCGGTCACCGCCTGCTGCATCTGGCTGCCTTCCAGCTTGAGCATGGAGGAAACCGCGCCCATGGCGTCGCCGTTGGCCCGTCCAGCGAAGATGCGCAGCTCAGTGGCGTTCAACGCCTCAATCTTGATCTCGACCTCGGCCAGCTTCTTGCGGAAATCGGGGTCTTGAATCATAGCGCCACCGCGGTCAGACCGCTCCAGCTTGGCGATCTTGTAGACCTTGCGCATCATCTCCTGCAGACCCGGCGCATAGGCGTTGCCGCGCTCGAACTGCAGCAGATACTTCGCGTAGGTCCAGCCCTCGCCTTCCTTGCCAATGCGATTGGAAACCGGCACGCGGACGTTGTCGAAAAAGGTCTCGTTGATCTCCTGCTCGCCTTCGGCCGGACCATCGAGCGTGGGGATCGGCCGGATGGTGATGCCCGGCGTTTTCATGTCGATGAGCAGGAAGGAGATGCCCTTCTGGCGGATATCCTCCTGGCTGGTCCGCACGAGGCAGAACATCCAGTCGGCCCACTGAGCCAGCGTTGTCCAGGTCTTGGAGCCGTTCAGCACATAGTGATCGCCGTCGCGCTCGGCCTTAAGAGCCAGTGAAGCCAGATCGGAGCCCGAGCCCGGCTCGGAATAGCCCTGGCACCACCAGACATCGGTGGAGAGGATCTTGGGCAGATGCTGGGCCTTCTGCTCCGGCGTTCCGAAGGCCATCACCACCGGGGCGCACATGCGCAGCCCCATGTTGGATGTCGACGGCGCCCCGGCCAGCGCCATCTCCATGTCGAACACGTACTTCTTGCCCAGGCTCCAGCCCGTGCCGCCGTACTCCACCGGCCAATCGGGCGCGATCCAGCCCTTCTCGCCCAGCCGCTTCAGCCAGCGAACCTGGGGCTCCTTAGGGAGGTGATGGTTCTTCGACTGGGCGAGCTTGGCCCGCATCTCCTCGTCGAAGGCCTCTGCGATGAACGCGCGTACTTCATCGCGGAAAGCCAGGTCCTCAGGCGCGAACTCCAGGTCCATGACGATCTCCTCAGCCGACGCCGTCGAGATACTCGATCTCGGGACGACCGGCGAGAACCGCGCCGAACTTGGGGCCGGCGGCCTTGAAGTACTCTGTGCCGCCATGGTGGGTCAGAGCGTCCTGATCCTTGTACAACTCCAGCACCTTATAGACGTTGGGCTGGGTCCGGCTCTTGGTGAGCTGGTAGGCGAGGCAGCCCGGCTCATTGGCGCGCACCTGCTTCGCCAACTCGGTGAAGAAGGCCTCGAACTCGGCGCCCTTGCCGTCCTGAACCGGAATCATCGCGATCACGCCGATGGTCATTTGAAGCTCTCCCTGGCGGGCTGTTGGCCCAACACCTGTTTTAATGACGGTAGTCGGGGCGCCTTCGCCGGGCAAGACTGACGTGGCGCAAAGGAAGTCGGTTCAGTTCAGCATTGAGGCCAGACCAAGGTCCAGACAGGCCGCCTCGCACCGCGTCGCCATCGCATGGATCAGGGCTGCGTTGCGATCGTGTTCCATGTTGGAAAACCCGCCAGCCTGGACCGCATAGGTGAAACCGATCAGCAGCGCCCGCCGATAGTCCTCAAGACACTCGTCAAACCCATAGCCCCCGACCCCGCCAGCGACGAGCTGGGCATGATAGCCGGCGAGCAGATCCATTTCCTGGCTCCGCCGCACGTCCGGCGTCACGCTGGCCGACATCAGATAGCCGATGTCGAAGGCTCCCGGCGCCTGCACCAGGATCTGCCAGTCCAGTACGGTCAGGCCCGGATCGCCTGGATCGCCGGTGAACATCAGATTGTCGGCCCGGAAGTCCCCGTGACACAGCGTCCGCTGGCCCTGGCCATTGCGGTCAATCAGCCCCTGCAGATCGGTGCAGAGCCGTTCGCCCACCCGCATCATCTCCGGACTGAGGCGGGCCTTCATCCAGGGCGCGATGATCTCCCAGGCGGCGGTGTGCATGTGGCCGACGCTGTCCCAGGGCGGCTGGCCGTGCGCCGGGATCACCGCCTCCAGCGCCGGCAATCGGACATCGCCCCACAAGCGCGCATGTAGCGGGGCGACTTCGCCGATGGCCCGGCGGACCTGGGCCTCTGTCAGGCCGACGATCTGATCGCCGGGGGACACCGCCGCCATGTCCTCCATCAGCAGCACGAACAGCTTGGAGTCCGGGTCGAACGCGGCGCCGAAGCAGCGCGGGGCGGCGATCGACACCGTCGGGGCGATATCGCGATAGAAGGCGACCTCTTTCTCGTAGAAGCCGTAGTTGTTGGCCAGGCCCCGGGCCTCCGCGGTCCCGGCCGGCACCTTAGCCACCAGCGAGGCCGGGCCGGGTCTGCCGCCCGGCGCATAGCGGATCGCCAACCGGTAGATCTCGGACATCACGCCAACGCCCTCGCCGATCCGCTGGAGCTCGACCTGAACAACGGGTCCGAAGGGGCCATTCGGCGCGGCGGCCAGAACTTCAGTCAGCCAATCGGTGGTGATTTCGCTCGCATTTGTTGGAATGCGCATCTCGAAGTCCCCCGGCCGTCGCCATTGAAACCGCATAGGACGCCCCAAACCCGGCGGCGACAAGTCGTCAGTCCACCCCGTCGAGTCTCCAGGCCAGCCGGGCTGCCTCGATACGGGCGAGCTTGGCCTGGAACGGCGACCAGTCGTCGGCTTGGGCGATGGGCGCCCAAAGGGCTTCGATCTCGTCGTAAAGCAGTTCCTCGGGATCGGGGTGGGCGAAGACCTTGGCGTCCAGCCTTCCGGGCCGGACCGGCGCGTGGTCGGCCAGCCGGGCGCGGAACTCGCCGAATGCGGGCTCGGAATAGATTGCCCCGCGCGGCCCGCCCATGGCGCGGGGCGCGTCGCCGCAGAACCAGTCGAAGAAGAACGGCTCCCAGCGCAGCCGCTCACCGCCTTCCGCCAGCGCTCGGAACGCCGCCTGGGCCAGGGCCGCATCCTCCGCCTCGCCGACCGACCCCACGCCCAGCCTGGCCAGCATGGCGCCGGCCAGTTCGGCCCGATAGGCCGGCGCGAAGCCGTTCAGCGCCCCGACCAGGGCGTCACTGCCGGTAACCAGCGTGAGGCAACCGGCGAGTTGCTGCAGGTTCCAGAACACCGCCTCGGGCTGGCGACCAAAGCTGTAGAGACCGGTTTGGTCGAAATAGGCGGCGACATAGTTCGGGTCTGAGTGAGGCAGGAACCGATAGGGCCCGTAATCGAAGCTCTCGCCCGTCAGGTTCATGTTGTCTGTGTTGAGGACGCCGTGGACGAACCCCGCCGCCATCCACCGGGCGGTTAGATGCGCCGCCCGGGCGACCACCGCGCCAAGAAGCGCGGCGGGCCGATCCTGGGCCTCCGTCAGCTCCGGATAGTAGTGAGCGATGGCGTAGTCGATCAGCGCGCCGATCCGGTCCTTCGCCTCGAAGTAGGCATGACGCTGGAACGTGCCGAAGCGGATGTGGCTGTGCGACAGGCGGACCAGAACGGCGGCGCGGGTTGGGCTGGGTTCATCGTTGCGTTCCAGCGCCTCGCCGGTCTCGATCAGAGAAAAGGATCGGGAGGTGGGAACGCCCAGCGCCTCCAACATGGCGGTGGCCAGCACCTCGCGGACCCCGCCCTTGAGCGTCAGCCGCCCGTCGCCACTGCGCGACCAAGGGGTCTGTCCGGAACCCTTGGTGCCGAGGTCCAGAAGCCGATCCGTCCCGGCCTCACGAAGCTGGGCGAACAGGAAGCCGCGCCCATCGCCCAGGTCGGGGTTGTAGCTGCGGAACTGATGGCCGTGGTAGCGCAGCGCCAAGGGTGGGTCGAGGTTGTCCGGCA
>NZ_JBILUK010000196.1:0-6060 GCF_044371015.1 Phenylobacterium sp. | reverse complement strand
GGCGTGGGGCGCGAGACCGCCCGGGATGCGTTGCGTCGACTGACCGCCAAGGCCGGCGTCAAGCGGACGCCGGAGCTGGTGGGGCGGCTCATCGGCATCATGTGCGCGACCCACGGGCTCGGCGACGACCTGGCCGCGATTGGCCAGCGGGCGCTGGGGTTGACGCCGACGGAGGCGAGAGTGGCGGCGCGGCTGGTCAGCGGCGAGACAACGCCCGAGGCCGCGCGAGCCCTGGGTCTGAGCCCGGAGACCGTGAAGTCCCACGCCAAGAGCGCCCTGGCCAGGACCGGCGCGCATGGGATCAAGGACCTGGCTCGTCTGTTGGGAGAAGCCCGTGAGCTGATCGCGGTCGCGGACGCCGAGGAGCCCTTGTTCGAGGACCGAGAGGGTGAGGGACGGCTGCGCATCGTGCTGGACCTCAGTGGTGAACGTCGCATCGCCCTGATCGATTACGGTCCCTATGACGGCCGTCCGGTGTTTGTGTTTCACGGCGCCGCGGCGGGTCGGAGACTGCCACCGACCTATCGACGCGCCCTGATCGCGCGTGGCTTGCGGCCGATCGTGATCCAGCGACCGGGCTATGGACTGACGGATCCATCATCGGGTGATCACGGGGAAGACTCGGCGGACGACATGGCCGCGGTCGTCGAGCGTCTGCGCTTGAAACGGGTTGATCTCCTGGCCCGTGACACCGGCGCGCCGGCCGCCTTCGCCTTCGCCGCCCGACACCCTGAGCGGCTCGGGCGGGTGGTGATGCTCAATCCGCATCCGCCGACACATCAGACAGGAGAGTTGTCAACGTTCCGGGGTTCGGTGCAGGCGCGACTGCTGCGCAATCCCGACCTGGTTGGCGCTTTCGCCCAGTTCCTGCGGCGCCAGGCGACCACGCCGTTGATCGCACGCATCCTGGCGCGCTCCTTTGGCGATATAGCCGTCGACGCTGGCGCCATGGCCGATCCCGACGTGGTGACCTTCCTGACCCGGGATATCCAGGCCATGTGCGCCCGTTCCGGCGCAGGCTTCGCCGCCGAACATGGCCTCTACGCCAGGGGCTGGACGCCCGCCGCCTCGCCGGCGGCTCGCGGCTGGACCTTCGCGGTGTCCACAGTCGCGCCAAGCGTGGATCTGGATTGGGCGCCGGTCCCGGACATGACGGTGGTGAAGCTTGAGGGCGCCGGCGTTCTGCCGCAGTTCACCCACGCCGAGGCGCTGGCCGATCTGGTCGCCTGACACCCCCAAATGGGGGAGGTCGTCGCGTCAGCGAGCCTCTAGCGTCATCCCCAGACGCGATTTCATGGGGGAACATCGCAATGTTGAAGACCATCACGCTCACCGCGGCGCTGCTCGCGATATCAGCCGGCTCCGCCGCCGCTCAGGGGCTGCAGGTAAGCTATCCCAGCGACGCCACGATGGACTGCGCGGCGCTGTCGGCCGAGAGCGCGCGCATGGACCAGATCATGGCTGACGCCAACACCCAGACCGCCAAGGCCGACGGATCGGCCCGGGGCGCCGGCCTGGCGAGCACGCTGGCGGTCGAAGGGCTGGCGCGAAGCGGCATGCTCGGCCGGGTTCCCGGCGTCGGCATGTTCGCCAACAACGCCGCCAACATGGCGAAGCAGCGGGCGGAGCAGGTGCGCGCCGCCGCCGCCGAAACCGTACAGATCGCCACGACGCGCAAGGCCCTGATGGGCGGGCTCTGGACCGGCAAGGGGTGCGACGCCCCGCCGCCGGCGCCCATCGTCGAAGCGGAACCGGTCCAGACCACCGCACCCGGCGCTTGAATGAGCTTGGCTCCAGGCTCCCCGCGGGGCCTGGGGTCGGGCCGGCCACCCGCGACATCCGCGCAGTCTGGTTGGGCGGAGAACGCCCCCATGCGGTCTCGGCGCGACCGGCAGTCGCGGGTGGTCGGACTTCGCGCGACGGGTGAACCCGGTTGCCATATCCTGGGGCCTTCGACAAAACCTCGGCTGTCATGACTTCTCGCTCCAGCGCATCGGCGAACCGCCTGGTCCAGTTGCTGATCACGGTCATTGTCGCGGCCGTTCTGGTGGCGGCGGCGACCGGTCTCCGCGCGGCGTTGGCGCCCCATCTGGGGCTCCTTTCGCCGTTCATGATCTACATCGCGGCGGTGCTGGCGGCCGGACTCATCCGAGGGCCGTTGTGCGGGGCGATCGTGATGTTGGGCGGCGGCCTGATCGGCTATTCGCTGTTCCTGTCGCCGACCGGACAGGCGCCGCCGGGCTCGGTCCTGTCTTTGATGCTGTTCTGGGCCGTCGCGGCCCCGGTTCTGGTCACGGCCAACGAGCTTCGGGTGCAGCTTCGCACCGCCATGAACCGATTGACCGAGGCCCTGAGGCGGGGCGATCGCCCGCCGCCGCCGTGATGCAGGCTTGCCCCGCTGCACGGCTTCGGCCAAAGCCGCAGCATGGCTCTCTCTGATCGCCGCGCCACCGCTACGCTCCGGATCCTCGCCGGCGTCTGCATCGCCCTGGCGCTGATGTGCGCCGGCCTGGCTTGGGCCTGGAACGATCAGCGGGAGGAGGCGGCCTGTTGGCGGGCGGCGGTGGAGTATCAGCTGCAGCCGGAAGGCGATTGCCGCGGCTCGTCCTGGGCCCGGCCCGCGCCCAAGATTTGAGGTCCGGTCGGCGGCGACCGGCGCGGCGGGCGCCTATATCGCCATCATGGCCGCTGTCGACCGACGAACCCTGATCTCGCTCGGCGTCGCCGTGACGGCCGGCGCGGGGGTCTCGGCCTGGTTGCAGGCTCAGGCGCCGGAGGGCGTTCGAGTGGCGGATACGCCGGTGCGGCGCGGCGTGCTCGGGGATCCGGGCTCCCCTCGGTCAGGCGCGGCGCGGCCCGACCTGACCGTCGTGGTCTTTACCGACTACCTGTGCGGCGTATGCAAGCGCACCGATCCTGCGGTTCGCCGGCTGACCGCCGACGACCCGCGCGTCGGCGTCATCTGGAAGGACTGGCCGATCCGCGGGCCCGATGCGGAGGCCGCAGCCCGCATCGCGTTGGCCGCGCACTGGCAGGGTCGCTACGACCCGGTGCACGACGCTCTGATGGCGGCCCGGGGCGCGCTGACGCCGGACAGGGCGCTGGCGATCGCGCGGGACGCGGGCGCCGACCGGGCGCGGTTGGAGGCCGACCTCGCGACCCACGACGCGGCCATCCGGGGCCAGCTCGCGCGGCATGCGGGCCAGGCGTTCGGCCTGGGGCTCCAGGGCACGCCGGCCTATCTGATCGGCCCCGTCCTGCACCAGGGCGCGCTGGACGACGGGCCGCTGCGCCGCGCCGTCAGGGCGGCGAGGCGGATTCGCTGATCACCTTCACCGACACCGTTCCGGCCTTTACGGCGGCCGGCGTGAAACGAAGGTCGTCCCAGCCCTTGGCGGAGTAGAGCCGGGTCTGATCGGCAGCGTTGGGTGATGTGGGATTGGCGGACTGGGAGTAGGTCAGCACCCCGTGGCTGACGGGCCCCTTGGGCGTGAACTCCACGGCCATGATCCAGCTGGAGCCATGCCGGATCTTGGTCCAGCCCAGGCCGGGCTTGAGGTCGACCGGGGTGATCACGTTGAAGATCCCCTCAGGCCCCGGACCGCCGTGGATGGGGATGCGATCCGCGCCGCGCGGTTCGGTCTGCACCTCGGCCAGCGTCGCGGTCATCGGGATGCCCAGGTCCTTGAGCTGCTTCACCGACGCAACCAGGGCTTCCAGCACCTTGGGATCGTCCACATCGAGGGTGTTGGGCGTATTGACCGGGTCCTTGGGGTCGAAGGCGACCTTGAAGCGGATGCCGCCCTTTTCCGCGAACAGCCGGAAGATGTGGGCGCCGCGGCTGTCGAGATTGACCTTGAGGTCCCAGGCGGCCAGCGCGCCGCAGGCCTCGGCCAGCTCCGGATGCGGCCCGGAGGCGGCGCGGCGGCAGAGCGCCACGAGATCGTCGCGGGTCATCTCGGCGCCCAGGTTGCGGTTGGCGAACAGCACCTGCTTGACGCTCTCGAGGTCGAACTTCGCGGCCCCGAACCCATCGCGCCCGGCCACCCGGTCCTCGATCTGCTTCAGCCCCAGGCGGGTGCGCAGCGAGCGCGCCGTCGCCTCATCGCCGAAGATGCGGCCATAGCCGGTCAGCGGCTGATTGGGGTTGGTCAGCCAGTGGCTGTCATTGGACTGGCTGGCGTAGTCGGTGCGGAACAGCTGCGGCAGCATGGACGGCGGATAGATGCCGGGCGTCGCGGCGGCCGGGTCGCTGTCCCAGTCACAGGCGGCGCGCGATCCATCCAGCACCGGCATCCGCTGTTCCCGCCAGGCGAGCTTGGCGGCCGCGGAGACGCCGCAGGCCTCGACCTTGGCGTCGGTCACATAGGGGATCGCGCCGATGTCGCCGAAGAAGGCTTCGCCCCCGGCGTCGACCGCCGTGGTGTTGAAGCCCGCCGACTGATGCTTGGACATGATCGCGGCGAGGTCGCGGACGCTGCGGGCCCGCCACATGCGCATGTACTGGTCCAGCCCACGCAGGTTGACCGGCGCCTCGCGCAGCGCGAAGGCGGTCCTGGCGGTCCAGGGCGTTATCGGCGCCTCGACGATGGGGCCGTGGCGGCTTTCGTAGAGGGTTCGCTTGAGGGTCTTGAGGCTGCCGTCCTCGGTCTTCACCTCGAGCGTGATCTCGCGCCGGACCATCGGCGTGGAGCGGCCTTCAAAGATGTAGGCCGCAGGATCGGCGGGATCGAGGGTGAGTTCGAAGAGGCCGAACCGGCGGGCGGTCGAGACCGTGTGGGTCCAGGCCACGCGGTCATTGTGACCGATGCCGATCGTGGGCGAGTTCATCAGCCCGGCGCCGACGAAGTTGAGCTTGCCAGGAATGATGAAATGCATCCGGGTGAAGCGGTTGATGCCGTCCCAGGGATAGTGCGGGTTGCCCAGCAGCACGCCGCGGCCGGTCCTGGTCACCTCCCGACCCAGCGCATAGGCGTTGCTGCCCTGGCCCTCAGGCACCGGCGATTTCTCCGGCCCGGCGTGCGGCGCGACGATGTCCGGCGTGCCGGGCGGCGCGGCGGTGGCCACCGCGTTCAGCATCATCGGGATCTGGCCCGCCGTGGTGGCGCGCCAGTAGTCCATCTCGGTATAGGGCCGGATCCAGGCCGCGCCCCGGCAGCGGGCGTCGGGCAGGGCGGCGGCGCCCACATCCCGGACATAGCGGTTGATGCCGGCGATGAAGCCGCGGGCCACGGCGCGCGCCTCGGCGGTGGGCGTATCCAGGCTCCTGGGGTCGCCGGCCAGCAGGGCCTCGGTGACGCCCGTGGCGATCAGGCGGCGGTGGTAGAGGTCGCTCAGGATGTTGGCGTCGCGCTCGCCCGGCCCCAGGAACCTGGACCGGGTCCCATCGACCGTCATCACCCGCTCGGCGAAGTCGCAGAAATTGTCCTCGCCCGAGGCATAGCCCGCGCCATAGGCCAGGCCGGCCATGTCGCGGGCCTGGATGTGGGGCGCGCCAAAGGCGGTGCGGCGAATCTCGGCCTTGTAGCCGGCGGCGAGGGCGGGCGGCGCGAGGGCGGACAACGCCATTGCGGCCGCGCCGGCGACCCATCCCAGATGTTTCATGATGTTCCCAGTCCCGATTGCGACGCTGACGGCCGCTGTGTGCGACAGGCTAGACGATGCCGACGCCGCGCGGAACCGCCTCAGGGCTGCGGCGGGAACCGATCGTGGGCCGGAAGCGTGTGGGCGGTCGCCATCCAGCTGATCGCGTCGGCCATCTGCATCTGCAGAAGCGGGGGAACGGCGCCCGGATCGTCGAGTGTCGCGACCTGGATGTCGACCACGCCGGGCATCATCGCCTCATTGACGTAGGCGAGGCCGGTCCCGCAATCGCCGCAGAACCAGCGGCGGCTGTGCTCGGACGAGGCGTAGAGTCTGGGTTCGCCCTTCGTCCAGGAGAACGCCTCGGTCGGGAACATGCCCCAGGCTGTCACCGGCGCGCCGGAACAGCGCCGACAGTCGGCGCAATGGCAGAGCGCGGAAAACACCGGCGCGCCCTCGACGGCGAACCGCACCGCC
>NZ_JBILUK010000255.1:0-4383 GCF_044371015.1 Phenylobacterium sp. | reverse complement strand
GGGGTCCGTCGGCTGGGCGCGCGCCATGGTTGTTGCGACGAGCGCCGCACCGCCGATCAGCATGAACTTGCGAACGCCAGGCGCCACTCAGCCCTCCAGAAGCGAACTCCTGCACGGAATCGGCGTTGCGGGCCAACCCCGCGCCGCCATAATGTCCGGCCAATTCTAAACGTCGCCTCAGTCGGCGACCATTTTACGGCCAATTGCTCACCGACATGTCCGATCCCTTCATTTGCGGCGTTCTGCCCGCCCTCGTTACTCCGTTCCGCGACGGCGCGGTGGATGAGAAAGCCTTTGTCGAACTGGTTGAGCGCCAGATCGCCGGCGGCGTGCATGGCTTGGTGCCGGTCGGCACAACGGGCGAGACCTCTACACTGTCTCATGATGAACACCGCCGCGTGGTCGAACTCTGTGTTCAGACGGCGCGAGGCCGCTTGCCTGTCGTCGCCGGCGCCGGCTCGAACTCGACGGCGGAGGCGATTGAACTCGCCCGGCATGCCAAGACCGTTGGCGCGGATGCAGCCCTGGTGGTCACGCCCTACTACAATCGCCCCAGCCAGGAGGGGCTCTATGCTCACTACCGCGCCATTAATGACGCCGTTCAGCTGCCTATTCTGGTCTACAACGTGCCGGCGCGGACCAGTGTGGATATCTCCAACGCGACGCTGGAACGGCTCTCGAAGCTGCCCAACATTATCGGGATCAAGGACGCCACAGGGGACCTGCCACGCGCCAGTCTTCAACGGCTGGAGTGCGGGTCGGACTGGGTGATGCTGTCGGGCAACGACGACGGTGGACTAGGCTATATGGCGCATGGCGGTCACGGCTGCATCTCGGTGACCTGCAACGTCGCACCGGAACTCACCTCGAGGTTCTACAGCGACTGCATGGCGGGCCGTTGGGTAGAGGCATTGGCGGGGCAAGATAGGCTGATCCGCCTGCACAAGGCGCTTTTCGCCGACGCTTCGCCGGCGCCGACCAAGTTCGCCCTTTCGCGTCTGGGTCTGTGCACGGACGAGGTGCGTCTGCCGCTGACGCCGTGTTCAGAGGCGGCGCGCGCCGAGGTGTTGGCGGGCATGGCGGCAGCGGGGATCGGATGAGATCATGGCCGGCAAGCTGATCGCGGAGAACCGGCGCGCGCGGTTTGATTACTTCTTGGAGCAGAGTGTCGAGTGCGGGATCGCCCTGACCGGTTCGGAAGTTAAGAGTCTGCGGAACGGCAAAGCCAACATCGCAGAGAGCTATGCGGCGGTGGAGGGGGATGAGATCGTGCTCGTGAACGCCGACATCCCGCCCTACGCCCAGGCCGGCCCGCACTTCAATCACGAGCCCCGCCGGCATAGGAAACTGCTTCTGAAGCGGCGCGAGATCGACCGGTTGATCGGCGCGGTGCAGCGGGAAGGGCGCACTCTGGTGCCGACCAAGCTCTATTGGTCAGACAAGGGAATGGCCAAGTTGGAGATCGCCCTGGCCAAGGGGAAGAAGGTCCACGACAAGCGCGAAGCTACCGCGGAGCGTGACTGGCAGCGTGACAAGGCTCGGCTGCTTCGGGACAAGGGCTGACCTTGCGCCTCTCCCCCCCTGACATCGCATCGCTGGAACGGGCGACGGTCGAGGCCTTCGCGCCCGTGGAGTTGGTGGAGATTGGTGACTGGCTGGTCCCTCTGGACACCGGAACGATCGCGCGGGCCAAGAGCGCCGTGCCACTCCACCATGCGGTCGGGCCCGAGGCGATCCCGGAGATCGAAGCGGCTTATCAGGCGCGCAGCTTGAAAGCTGGCTGGCGCGTAGCCGAGGCGCCGGGCTTGCGGCGCACGACCGCGGAACTGGCTCGGAAGGGCTACCAGAGCGAACAGCCGACGCTGGTGATGGTGGCCGACGCCCATGATGTCGCGGCCATTGCACCGCCCTTCGCCGATCTTCTCGATAAGCCCGACAAGGCCTGGGCCGAGGTGTTCGCGGGCGAGGGGTTCGACGCCGATGACGGCGCCTTCCGCGTGGCCCGGCTCAGCCAGGCGCCGGATGCGCTCTACGGGGCGGTACGCGAGGGGGGGCGTACAACGGCCGTGGGGGTTGTCAGTTTCGGACACGGTTGGGCCGGCATCCACGGCATGCGAACGTCGTTGGACCGACGGGGCGCCGGGCTGGCCAGCCGCCTTATTGCGCTGTTCGGCGCCGCGGCCTTGGCGCGACAGGTGAGCCGGGTGGTCCTGCAGGTGGCCGAAGGAAACAGAGCCCAGGCGCTCTATCGCCGCGCCGGTTTCCAGGAGGCCTGGCGCTATCGATACTGGAAGTGAGCCCTCCGGAGATCGATGAGGACTTGGTGCGGCGGTTGGTAGCGTCGCAGTTCCCGCAATGGGCTGACCTGCCGGTGCTCTCGGTTTCAACCCAGGGGTGGGACAATCGTACATTTCGGTTGGGCGCGGTTTTCTCAGTGCGTCTGCCAAGTGCGCCTCACTACGTGGCGCAGGTAGAGAAGGAGCAGGCTTGGTTGCCGCGACTGGCCTCGGGATTGCCGCTGCCGATTCCGGCGCCGGTTGGGATGGGCGCCCCGGGTGAGGGCTATCCCTTCCCCTGGTCGGTATACCGATGGCTGGAGGGCGGGAGCGCTGCGAACGCGCCGCCGGCGGATGCCGAGGCGTTCGCGCGAGACCTGGCGGGGTTTCTCAAAGCATTGCGCGGGTTGGACGCCGCCAACGGACCAGCCGCCGGGCGGCACAGCTTCCATCGCGGCGGGTCGCTGCACCTCTATGACGCCGAGGTCAGGGTGGCCTTGGATGATCTGGAGGCAGCGATCGACCGTGCGGCTTGTGAGCGGATCTGGTCCGAAGCACTGGCGAGCGCCTGGGAGCGGCCCGGCGTCTGGGTGCACGGGGACGTGGCGGCCGGAAACCTGCTGCTTCGCGACGGTCGACTGTCGGCCGTAATCGACTTCGGTCAGCTGGCGGTCGGCGATCCGGCTTGCGACCTTGTGATCGCCTGGGTTTTTCTGAATGGCGCGGCGCGGACGGCGTTCCGGGACGCCATAGAGCTTGATGACTCCACCTGGGCGCGGGCGCGGGGCTGGGCGCTTTGGAAGGCGCTGGTGATGATAACCGGCCGCTCCGGGGCCGTGCCGGGCGAGGTCGAAAGACACCGGCGGGCCCTCGCGGCCCTGATCGCTAGCTAAGCGCCACAGGCTTGCCGTGCGGGGTCGTCCGGTAGGCTTGGTCCCAGGCGGCTTTGCGCGCGCCGAGTTCAGCCGGGGCGGCGAGGCCCCGTGCGGACGCGAGCGCCTCCAGCGCCGCAACCCAATGATCATAGTACCGCCCGCCGTCGTCCGAGGGATCGGACGCCAACTCGCGCGCCAACGCTTGCGCCCAATCCGCCCACGTGAAGGCGCCTTGAGCGTGGAGTTCGAGCGCCAACGCAAAGGCCTGGGCCTGCCAAGGCTCAGCGAAAACCGGGCCATCTGCGTCGCGCGGCAGGCGGGGCAGGGCGGCGAGGTCAGGCTGGCTCAAGATAGACTTCCCAGAGGTCGAGGCTGACCGTGTCATGCCCGTTGGCCCCAGGGCCCCAGAGTTCGCGCGCTGTAAACCGCACGGTGTGAAGTGGGCAGGGCGCCTCGCCCCGGCCATGAGCGTTGCTGTCGGGGAGGACGTGGGCGCCGTGGCTCAGGACCACCACGCCCTCGCGGCCGCGAGCATAGCGCGGCAGGCGGGTGTGGCCGCCAGGGTTCAGGTTGCGGGTGCGCACCCGGTCGCCGATCGCGAACGCGGGTGGCGCGGCCGTGCGGCGGAACGAGCTGGCATGGGTCAGCGCGAGCGTCACGTCCTCGGACTTGAGGCGCGGTGTGAACTTGGGTTGAGCCGGATCGGCGCGACCGGAGGCGAGTTCCTCGGGCGTGACTAGGCCGTCGGCCAGCAGCAGAGCTTCGAGGCCGGTCAACCACTTCTCGTAGTAGGTAAGGCGCAGATACTCCGGACCCGGGATCAACTCCCGCTGATGTCGGCCTCGGTCTATATTGCCCCGGGTCGGCGAGGCGATGGTGAGGGCGTGCACGCGCGCCTCCCAATCGTGATGGAACACCGGCGGCTCGGGCTCGGGCGCGACCGGCCCCAGGCCATGCATGCCCCCCATGTCGTGCGCGCCGTTCACAACCTAGCTGTCCCGATCATTCCATCGCGGGTGACCAGGGCGGCTAGGGCCTCGGCGTCGAGGCCCTCGGTGTCGGCCGGACGCTCGGGGATTACGAGGTAGCGGACCTCTGCCGTGGAATCCCAGACGCGGATCTCGGTTTCGTCCGGCAGCACCGTACCGAACTCAACCAATACGCCGCGCGGATCGATCACCGCGCGGCTTCTATACGGAGCGGACTTGTACCAGACCGGCGGCAGCCCCAGC
>NZ_JBILUK010000195.1:0-6124 GCF_044371015.1 Phenylobacterium sp. | reverse complement strand
GCCACGGCCGACTCCGACACCCTGAAAGAGGACATGCACACCACGCCGTTGCGCTTCCTTCCGGGCCACTACGACGGCACGCCCGGCGTTGAGGTGCACGTCCACGCCCTGTCCCAAATGATTGAAGGCGACCGGGTCCGGACGCCCGGTCTGCCGCTTATGATTCTCCATGTCCTAGCGGCAGCCCTGGGCGGCGCTCTGCTTGGCAAATCGACGCAACGTTGGTGGATTTCGATCGGCATCGTCACCCTGGCCGTCCTGGGGTCCGCGGTCGGCGCGTTCCTGATCTATCGCTACTTCGCCGGAATGGCCCCGATGGTGGCCCCGGCGATCAGCTTCGCCTTCGCGTTCTTTGTACTCAGCCGCCTTTCGGCCGCCGAACTTCAGAGTCAGCGCGCTTTCTACTCGTCCACGCTGGAGCGCTACCTGGCGCCACAGGTGATCGATCGCATGGTCGGCGGCCAGGAGCAGGTTAAGATTGGAGCTGATGAACGTGAGATCACCGTCATGATCTCCGACCTAGAGAACTTCTCCAACCTTGTCGCCAGCCTGGACCTGGAGACCTTCGAAGGCGTGATCAACGAATACTTCGACGGCGTCATCGACATCCTTTGGAAGCACGAGGCGATGATCGACAAGATGACCGGTGACGGCATCATCGCCATCTTCGGCGCACCGGTCGCCACCACCGACCATGCGGATCGCGCCATCGCCTGCGCCCGCGAGATCGACGCCTTCGGCCAGCAGATACGCGACAAGATGGTGGCCCGCGGTATCGGCTTCGGCGTCACGCGTATGGGCCTCTCCTCAGGCATCGGGCTGGTGGGCAATTTTGGCGGGGAACGCAGATTCAACTACACGGCCTATGGCGAGGTCGTGGTGATCGCCGCACGCCTCGAGGCAGCCAATAAGACCTTTGGCACCCGCATCCTGTTTAGCGCCGAGACCCTCAAACTGGCCAAGAACAACGTGCCCGTTGAGGCCGTGGGCGAAATCGACCTCAAGGGTGTCCCACTGCCGATTCCCGCCTACACCATCCGCTAGCGGGCCCTGGGCTACTTTGTCGTCGCGACGGCGCGCAGGTTACGCCGATGGGTCGCCTCATCGATGCGGTAGAAGCTCCAGGTCGCGATCGACAGCCCGCTGACCACGACCATGGCGCCCACATAGACCCAGCCCACCTGCATCATCATCGCCAGGGTCTCTGGCCCGGGCTTGGCCTTCTCTGGAAATCCGACCCAGGCCAGCAGCAGACCCGGGATCGCCACCGCCAGTGAGTTGACGATCCGCTGCGGCAGGCTGTCGGCGGTCATCAACAGCCCCTCCGCGCGATCACCGGTCACGGCCTGAACATCTTCGACGATATCGGCCACCATTGAGGAGACGACGATGAAGCCGCCAAACATGCAGACGCCGGCGGCGAAGGCGAAGCTGGCCAGCAGCATCAGCAACTGCGGCGAGGACTCCCAGGTCAGGATGCCGAACAGCTTGAGCAGCATCGGCGTGTGGGTGATCGCGACGCCGGTGAAAAAAAGCGACATGCAGATTCGCTTCTTGCCGAACCGTTGCGCCAGTCTGGGCGCGATCATCGCGGCCACAATGGGCGTCGGGATCGCCAAGAGCGAAAGCACCATGATGTCGCTAGCCTTCAGGCCCCATAGGAAGGTGTAGAAATAGAGCCGCAAGCCACCTTCCATGCCGAGCGCCGCGCCCGAGAATAGGCCCGCCACCACCGCCACCAGAAAGCTTCGGTTGCTGAGCGCCTGGCCCATTCGCCGAAGTTGGACCTTCAGACTGATCCGGTTCTCCACCTTGGGGGGCTGGAACAAGTGAGGAATGGCGTGCCGGGTGCCCCACGCCATAGCCATGATCGATGCCACGACGATAGCGGATATGGTCAGCGATAGAGGCCCATAGCCCCCGACATTCAACTGGCCGACCGGGTGCTCCGGCGTCGCGCGCAGAAAGACGCCATAGATCAGCACAGTGGCGATCGCCGAAGTGGCCGCGCCGATCATCCAGCGATAGCTGATCAGCACCGTGCGGTCGTGATAGGCCTTCGCCAGCTCCGGTCCCAGCGCATTGCTGGCGATCTCGAAGATGCTGAAAGAGATGTTCACGAACAGGCCGGTCGCCAGCACGTACCAGAACATCTCGCTGGCCGCCCAATCCTCCGGCGGATGCCACCGAAAATAGAGCGCAATGGGAATCAGGATCAGGCCGGCGATCAGGAACGGGTGTCGACGTCCCCAGCGGGTCCGCGTCTGATCCGAAGCATTCCCGATCAGCACGTCCATGATCGCATCGGAGAACACGGTCGCCGACAACGCCACCGCCACCACGGCGGCCGGCACCCCAATCACCTGATTGTAGAAGAACATCGCTAGCGCGCCGAGCGCGTTGAAAGCGCCGGGGGCCGCCGATCCCAGACCGAAGAACAGCTTGATCCGGAAACTGGCCTTGGGCGGTTCAGCTTCGTCGGCGGCGTCCACCGTCACGCGCCCATCAGGGAGTTTCATTCAATCGTCCATCAACTGACGCCCATCCCCCAACTCAGTGGGGACTGTGCTCAGCGAACTGTCAAGGCGACCGAACGGTCGGACGGCCCTTACCGACCCGCCTGTCGGAGCGGCCTTGGCCCCATCCAAGCGGTCATGTCCACCTGGTCCATCACACGATAGGGACGCCCCCAACGGTCGGTGAAGAAGCGCTCCATTTCCGGCCGGGTAAACGGCCGGGAGCCCAGTCGCCCGAAGATCGCCATCTGGCCGCCCGTCTCGTCTACGGCGCGGTCACGATCCAAGCCTTTGGACATGGCCAATGCTGGGCTCTCGGTCTTCGCCCAGGCGATCAGCTCCGGCTTTGGCGCGGGCGAGAAGCCGTAAAAGTTAGGTTGGGTCGAGGGACTTGTGAGTTGCAGCACCTTCATCCCGTTTCGCCCGTCGGCGACATAGGCGAACAGCGAGGCGTTGGTCGAGCCAACCACCACATCCTCGGCGTCGTTTAGACGGCCGCCGGCGTCGAACTTCTGGTAGAGGCGCGGCTTCTCCGGATTCTTGACGTCCACTATCACCAGCCCGTCCCGCTTGGCGGCGACATAGGCATAGGTGCGCGCCACATACACACGTCGCGCGTCCGCCAGGGGCACCGTCGCGCCCGGCAGCGGCGTCGGCCGATCCAGGCGCGTAACGTCCATCACCTCCAGCCCGCGCGATGTGGTCACCCACAGATAGCGGAACTGCAGCGCCGAAGCCCGCGCATCGGGAAGCGCCACGGTGGTGACATATCGGGGCTTGAGCGGATCATTCAGGTCCACCACCACGAGGCCCGCATCAGCGGCGATGTAGGCGTAGTGCCCGCCGAGCGTGATGTGGCGTGCGCCGTTCAACACACCGTCCGCGTTCCAAGTCACCGCGCGCTTCAGCATGTTGTTGCGCGGATCACCGTCAGCCAGCGTGTTCACGTTGACGAGGATCAGGCCCTCTTCAGAGTCGGTGATCACCGCATAAGAGTAGAGCGGATGGAAGGTCTGCTCCTGGTTAGCTTTAAGCAGCGAGATATCGCCGCCACCGGCCAGATCCTTGACCATGATCTTCTGCATCGCCTCATTGCGTTGCGGCGCGATGTTCTGGTTGGTCGGCAAAGCCATGCATGTGGCATTCTTGCTTTCGACGCGCGTGTCGTGACCCAGCGGCGAGAACGGCGCTGTGATCACCCGCTGGGAAACCGCCTTGTTGGCGATGCTGGCGACGTCGAACACATGGAAACCGCCCTTCCCTTCCGCGACGAACATGTACTCGCCGCGAAGCTGCAGACAGCGCGCCGCGCCATCGGTTCCGAGATGGAAGTTGGCAATGTCTTCCGGCGCCTCTTCTTCGCCCGCTTTCAAGCCCTTGTTGAAGGGCTTGCCGCGAACCCAGTTCTTCAGCTCGCGACCGTTCCGATCTACGTGCAGCTTGTAGAAGTCGGGATATGCGTAGCGGTGGAGATAAGACCCGAACACCGCCTGCGGTTCGCTCCACTCGGACACACGCACAGCCTTGAGGCCGCCTGAGAGGCCGACCCAGGCGTCCTGGCCGATGAAGTTCACATAATTGGTCCCCAGCAGCAGAAGCTGAGCCATGATTGCGTTGTTGTCGTTGGCCGCCGAGATGTGACAGTCGGAACAGGTCTTGGTCTCGGTGGTCCTCACCGTGTGCGGGAAGTGCGGCGCAAAGGCCTGGCTGGAGAAGCCCGCGGCCGAAATGGGCGGCTGCTGGCTGTAGATCCGCTCGCGGTTCACGTTGGTCGAGGACAGGATCAGCGCCGACGAAGACCGGACCGGCGCGATGGTCGAGCCCTTGGTCGTCTGGTGGCGGCCCAACTGGTACATGTCGTCCCGCGCCACCTGAGGGTTATAGGTTGCGTAGTTCCGGCTCTCGTCGCCCTCGTACTTGTGAGCCTTGGTCTTCCAGTTGGCCTCAATCGGCAGATGGCAACCGGCGCAAGCCGTGGTCCACGAGGTGTGGCAGGTGAAGCACTCCATCTCCTCGTCCTTGTGGGCGAGGTCGCCGGGCGCCACGCCCTGGCCCCAGGCGAAGGGCTTGCCGGTCTCGCTGATCTTCGACATCAGCTTGGCGCGCGCTGATTTCGCGTTGAAGTCCGGGCTGTCAGGATCGACCGTGTCCTTGGTCAGCTTGATCCGCCATTCCAGCTTGGGGTCGAGCAGTGAGCGCTGGACCAGCACCTGCCGGCCGTTCTCTGTCAGCCACTCAAAACGCCGCTGGCCGTCGGGATTGCGCAGCAACGACAGATCATTGCCCTGCGGACTCGCCGCAGGTCCCGAAGTCCTGAGGGTTGGATAAGCTTGTGACGAGCCGTGGCAATCCTTGCAGCGAATCTCCACCGCATTGGCCACCTCTCCATAGATCAGGCCCGACCCGTGGCTGTCCTGGCTGAAGTGGCAATCCGCGCACTGCATCCCGACTTCGGCGTGGATATCCATCATGTGGACCGCTTTGCCAGGCGCGTTCTGGCCCACGGGCGTAAACTCCGGAGCACCGGCCCGGTGGAACTTCTCAGGATCGTCGTTGGCGATGATCGCCCCGTCCTTGTCGAGCAGGTTGCCGTCCCGGTCGCGCTTGAAGATCGCCCGGAAGTTCCAGCCGTGACCATGATAGTCGGCGAACTGGGTGTCCTTTAGCTTCGGGTTCAGACTGAACACGTTGCGCAGAAAGTCGAGGTCGGCCCACTTTCCGCGCGGCGCGGCCCCTTCGGGGTTACGGTCAAGGACCTTCCGGACTTCAGCCGTGGTCGGATACTTCTGCTTCTCCGGCCACATGTGCGGGGCGTCGGCCTCGTAGTCCCACATCGTGTAGCCGAGGTAGGTGTTCACGAACATGTTGGGCTGGTGCATGTGGCAGTTCATGCACTGAGCGGTCGGGATGGCGCGCGTGAAGACGTGCTTGATCGGATGGCCAGATTCACCCTTGGGGATCGTCGGATCCACCTGCGCGCTCTCGCCGTCGCGGCCGTACTTGGCCCAGGTCAGGCTCGCATGCGGCTGGCGGTTGTTGGCGTAAACCACGTGGCATGACGCGCAGCCCGATGAGCGATAGTCGCCCGGCTGGTCATTGGTGCCCATGAACCAGGTGAAGGGGTCGTTCAGGCGCGTCTTGTGAATGTTCAGCACCGGGATCGCCACACGCAGGCCGGTGCCCGGGCCGCGGTTGGACTGCTTGAGATCCGGCCGACCCGGCTCCTCAAGTCGCTGAATCGCGCCGAGAGAGTTGGGCAGACCAACCTCGGCGAACTGAGTATTGATGTTGCGGCCGCCGCGCTCGAACACGCGGAAGATGTCGCCCGGAGGCACCACTTGCCAGGTCGGCAGCGGATAGAGCGTCGGCAACGCGCCGCGCTTGGCCTGTTCTGGCGTCACCGTGCCGTGTGGATTACCTGGAGAGACGATCCGCGCGGGCTCTCCGTGGCGGGTGTAAGCCTCGCCCAGCACATAGTTTTTGAACGGCAGGATGCCGTTGTTGTAGGAGCCGCCGCCCCAAAGCATGGCGCCCGTCGCCATCAACGAACGCTCCGCCTTCTCGATCAGCTCCATGTGGCAGGCGCCGCAGGCCTGGCGCGCCACCCG
>NZ_JBILUK010000194.1:0-6125 GCF_044371015.1 Phenylobacterium sp. | reverse complement strand
TTCCAGGTCGGGGCGACCTGAATGTTGGCGTTCACCACATCGACCGGGCTCGGCCGCCAGCGCAGGGTCGCCGAGCCCTGGGCGCCGATATTCTGGGGCTTGCCCAGCAGCCGCCGGGCGCCCGTCAACACGCCGGCGCCGGTCACCAGCGTATCGCGACTGTCGCCCCGCCCGAGCAGGTTCGGAAACTGGATGTCGAGGCCGAGCTCGGCCTCGGGCGTGATCTGGAAGGCGCGCGACGCCTGCGCCAGCCAGCCGATCCGGTTGGAATACTGCAGATGCCGAAGACCGACAGACCAGGTCGTACCGCCGCCTTGCGGGCCTGTCCGCGCCACGACAACGTTGACCAGCTGCGACTGACCGCGCACGTCGAGCCCCGCATTGGAGCCGGAGATCAGTTCGATCCGCACGACGCTGCTGGCGGGAATGCGCTTGAGCAGTTCCGATGCGGCGGTCTTGGAGCTCGGCCGCTCGCCATTGATCAACAGGTTGCCGGCGGCGGCGAACCCGCGACGCTCGTCACCATCCTTGAGCTCGAAACCCGGGACCCGGGCAACCATGTCGTTGGCGTTGACCGGATTGTAGGGCGCGAAAAATGCGGCGGGAAAGCTTGAGACACCCTCCTGCCCGGCAGGTTGAGGCGGGACCGTCGCCTGGGCGTTCGCCGCAAGCGGCAGCCCCGCCAGCACCAGCGCCGAGGCTGCCCATCGCCAGGCGCCGCCGGCCGCTCCATCACGCATCGCTACGCCCCCGGCGATTCACTTAGTTCGATTTATGGACTGACTTTGGACGCCATACGCCCCGGGGGCAACTGTCCGCCCTGCGCCGCGTGCGGCATGAGGATCGCTGCGAATCCAGAAGATGACGTCGGCCGAGCGCCTATCCGCGCGTCCAGCGGTCGAGAAGCGCATAGAAGACGCTTTCCCGACGTTCGCGCGCCTGGATATCGGTCATCAGCGCCGAGAGACGGCCCTTGCCGTTGTCCCGCGCGGCTATCACCGACTGGTTGTAAGCCCGGATGTTGGTCGGTCCCGCCACCACCGGCCGGGCCGGGGGTGCTGCGGCGGCCGGCGCACGACCCGCCCGGCCGCCCTGGCGGCCGGCAGCGGCGGTCTGGGTCGGGGCGGCGGCGGCCGGCGCCGAGCCGGGCGGACCCACCTCCGCCGATCGCACATATCCGGTAACGCCGCCGGCCTCGACTTCCCACCAGCCGCCGTCGGCCTGCGACTGCTTGGCTTGCAGCGCGGTTCCAACCGGCAGGTTGCGGACCGGCGCCGCCGACGCCACGGGCGCGCTGCGCAGGGCGGCGGCCCGGATCGTCACCAGGGCCGGGGCGGGGGCCGACGCCGGGGCGGCGGCCTGTTGCGGCGCGCCGGCGGCCGGCGGGCCGCCGACCGAAGTCGGCATCGACAGCCGGGTCACAGAGGGCGCGGGCGCGTAGGCCGGCGCCTGGCCGCCGAGCACGTCCGCCTCGGACGAACCATCGGTCATGGCGCGTCCCTGAGTGAACGTCTTGGCCATGGTGGTGTGCTGGTCGACCACCCCGCCCGTGACGTCGATGTCCTTCTTCAGCGCCGAAGTCAGTTCGGTGCGCTCCCGGCGGATGGCTCGGCGGTCCCTGTCGTTGGCGGCGCCCGCCAGCCGGGTGTTGATGTCGGCGAGCTGGCGTGTGCGGCATTCCACCAGCGCCTGGCCGCTATCGGCGATCTGGCGGCTGATCGCCAGCTGCCGCCCGGCGTCCTGGTCGATGTTGAATGACGCCTTTCTAAGGTCTCCGCCCGCTTCCTGCTCCTTGAGTTTGGCATAGGCGTCGGCGGTGGCGACGATGGCCACCAGGACGGCCAGGGCGGCATAGGCCTTCATGTCATCGCCGCCGCCCAGGCCGCCGAGGCCCGGGACGTTGAGGCCCATGGCGCTCGACAGCATGTCGGGCCCAAACAGCGCCGCCGAGGCGGAAGGCGCGGGCGCGCCCTGCGCCTGGGGCTGAGACGCTGCGCTCTGCATGGCCATGTTGCCCACCGCGCCCATCAGCGAGCCCATCCCGCCCAGGCCGCCGAGACCGCCGCCGCCCCGGCCCAGCGGAATACCGCCGCTCATCACGCCCTTGGCCAGCACCATGGCCCCGGTCTTGAGACCCTCGCCGATGGCGGCGCTCGTCTTGGAGCGCTTTAGGTCGCCATACTCCTTGTCGAGCTGGACCAGCGGCGCCCGCTCGGTCTGACAGCCGTTCAACACGGCGTCACGGCTCTGGGCGAGGGCCGGTGGCGGGATCAGTCCGATCAGGGCGACGATGCTGACCGTCGCGCGCAAACGCCGTGAATGGAACCCGCCCATCGCCCTCGCCTCCCGTCCGTCTCAGTTGACGCCCAGCCGCGCCAGTTCGTCCCGCGCCGCTTGGTCACCCGCCGCCAGGGCCTTACGATACCAGTCTATCGCCGCCTTGCGATCCGCGCGGGCGCCCTGGCCTGTTTCATACATGATGCCCAGGTTGCGCATGGCCAGAGCGCTGCCCCGGTCCGCCGCCTGACGGAACAGACGCACCGCCTCGACCGGATTGGCCGCGACGCCGGCGCCGCGCGCCGTCAAACTGCCCAGCCCCAGATAACCGCGCGCATCTCCGGCGTTGGCCGCCAGCCGATAATAGTCCGCCGCGCGGGCAAAGTCCTGCGGCAGGCCCTGGCCGGTCTCGAACATCACAGCGAGGCTCGACATGCCCTCACTGTTGCCGGCTTCCGCGGCGCGCTGGTACCAGGTGGCGGCCTGGACGACATCCTTGGGCACGGCCTCGCCGTCTTCGAAGACATAGCCCAGCCGGACCATGGCGTCGGTGTCGCCGGCCACCGCCGCCCGCTGATAGAGCGAGAAAGCCCGGCGCGGATCGCGCGGCACGCCCTCGCCCCGCTCATAGAGTTCACCAAGCTGGGCGATCGACGGGCCGTCGCCTGCATCGACCGCCTTCTGCAGCCAGCTGGCCGCCTGACGTGCATCCGGCGCCGCGCCGCGCCCGCGCAGATAGACCTCGGCCAGCATGCCCATGGCGTTGGCCGAGCCGCGATCCGCCGCCTGTCGCAGCCAACGCACGCCGTCAGCCTCGTCCTGCGCCGTCCCGAATCCGTTCAGCCGGCAGAGCGCCCAGTTGACCATCCCCCCGGAATGTCCGGCGTCGGCCGAGGCCTTGAACCAGCGGGCGGCGGACGCCGCGTCCTTGGCGACTCCGCGCCCGGTCAGCGACATCACGCCCAGATTGAACATTGCGGCGCCGTTGCCTTGGCCCGCGGCGGCGGTCCAGTCGCGCACGGCGGCGCGATAGTCGGCCCGACCGAAGGCGTCGCGCGCCGCGACCACCAGATCCTGTCCCGGCTGCGCCGAGCGCGAGGCCACCTGGAACGAGCCCGCCGGCAAGCGCTCCAGCGCCTTGACGCGGTTGGCCGCCAGCCTCCGGAACGAACCGCTGATCTCGCCCCGGTCCTGAGCGTCCATATAGGCCTTGAAATCCGCCGGATCGTCGCTGTCCTTGATCGACGACCAGAAGACCTGGTCCTTCTCCCACTTGATCTTGGTCAGGTCGGCGGCCGGCGCGGCCGCCGACCTGGTCGGACCGTTGGGGTCGAAGCTCCAGTGCACATTCGGCCAGATGCCCTGCAGGTCCGGCGTCTGCTGGCCCTCGGTCATCCGCTCGACCTCGGCCTGAACATAGCTGGGCAGTTCGCCCACCGTGATCCCGGGCCGGGTCAGGCCCTGGGTGAGGGCGAGGGCGAAGGGGCTGTTGTTGGCGCCGGGCGCGGCGTCCTGCGCGACCTCGCCGGGACCGGCGGCCATCAAGGTCACGACCTGGACGCTGGTGGTCGAGGCTTCGCGCGCCAGTCCGCGCGTGTTGCCGCCGAGACTGCGCGTGGCGGTCGGATTGTTTCGGCAGGCGTCGAGGATGATCAGACGCACGGCCTTGGCGCCCAGCATCGCCTGGCCCAGCCGCGCCGATTCCACCGCCGATCCGGTCAGAGCCGACTTCGTGGTGCTGATCGCGTCCTTGGGCAGGAGGTAGTTGACCCCGTCGATCATCGCGCCGTGGCCGGCGTAGTAGATGACGGCGGCTTCCGAGCCCTGGGCCGCCGTCTCGAACTCACCCAGACCCTCGATCAGCTGCGAGCGGTTGGGATCGGTCAACACCGTCACCTGGAAGCCGAGCTTCTGCAGCGTCTGCTGCACCAGACGGGCGTCCTTGGCCGGGTTCGCCAGGCTGGGGACCTTGTCGTATTGCGAAACGCCGACGACCAGCGCGACCCGAGGCGCCGCCAGCGCCGCCGTGGCCAAAGCCACGTTGACGATCAGCGCCATCGTGAACAGCAGGCCGAACACGGCGGGGCGCACGCGCCACGCCTTCGAGGTTTCCGGACGCGGCCAGGCCGCCCGACCCATCACGCTCTCGCCTCCAGGCCCCAAGTCGGCCCTGGTTAACATACGGCCGGCACGGAAGCACGGACGCGTCGGCGCGATCAAGGCGCGCAATGGTCAAATCCCCGCGACGGACCGCCGCGCCGTCAGGGAAGCGGGCGTTCCGCGCTGTCACGCGGCCGGGCCCGCGTGAAGGCTGGACGCGGCGCCGAGGTGCGCACCTGTTCCAGCCAGTAGACCCCGTCATAGGGCTCCGAATTGCCGCGGGTGCCCAGGAAGTCCACATCGCCGTCGCCGTCCACATCCCGCGCGACAAAGGCGTCGAACATGCCCCGTCGACGCCGCGAAATGTCATGCCGCACCCACCGGCCGGTCGACGCGCCCGGATTCTCGAACCAACCAAGACGTCCCATGGACGCCGTGAGCGGAAGATCGCCGTCGGCGTCCCTTGGCATCGCGCTGTAGCCGCCGGAGATCGCATCCATATCGCCATCGCCGTCGATGTCGGCCAGGGTCAGGCCGGTCACGCGATCCGGGAGCAGCGATCCCATCTCATGAAAACGCCAGACGCCTTCGAGGCTGTCGGGCTGTTTGAACCAACCCAGTCGGAAGGACGACGCGGCGACGATGTCCAGGCGACCATCGGCGTCGAAATCGTGAAAGGCCAGATTGAACACCCCCGTGCGCCCACCCTCGGTCCGCGCCTCGATCGGCGAGAATGCGCCCCCGTCGTTTCGGAAGATGATCAACCGCTCCCCGACCCGCGCCCCGCCGACAATGTCCATGTCGCCGTCCTTGTCGATATCGATGGGCGTGGCGTTCTGCGGCACGCCATAGGTTCCCAACTGGGTTTCGCTCCAGCTCGCGCCGTCCAGCGGCGGGCCCTTGATCTGGAACACGGAGATGGGACCGGGCGGGGTCTGCGGGGTTGGATTCTGTTCGACCTTGTTGGCCGAACTCACCTCGAGCCGTCCGTCGCCATCGAAATCGGCCAGGAACACCCGGATGAACGAACCCCGCCCCTTGGTGGCCGGGACGATCAGGCGCTTCCACGGCCGCGTCCTGGAATCCCGACCCGGATTCTCAAAATAGATCAGGTGGCCCAGCTCCGCGGCGACGACCACGTCCGGGAATCCGTCGCGATTGAGATCACCGATGGCTGCGTCTTCCGCCGCGCCCGCCTCGGGCCCGCTGGCCAGGGTTACATTCTCCCATCGACCGGGCGTGCGCGTTCGAAACGCGATCCGGACCAGGCCGTCGGCCACGCCGTCATAGCGCACGTCCGATTCATGCACCGAAACAATGTCCTCCAGGCCGTCACGGTCCAGGTCGGCCATCACCAGACCGTCGCCGCCGGAAAGCGGGCGACCATCGTCCATGCGCTCGTCGATCACGTGCTCGCGCCAGGATATGTAACGACCATCGGCGGACCGCGCCTGGGTCGGCGCGTCGCCGACCGCCGGCTGGGCCTGGGCCTGGGCGGCGGAGGCGCAGATCGCCGCGGCGAACAGGCCGCCAACCCAAGTCCTCAACCCGGCCATCCTCGCCCCCAATGCCTCGGCGCCAAACCGAGATTCGAATGGAGCCCGTCCATGGACGGCGGTCAATTGTCTGACTTGGCCCGGAGTTCCGGTGGTGCCGCCTAGGTGACTCGAACACCTGACCTACGCATTACGAATGCGCCGCTCTACCGGCTGAGCTAAGGCGGCCCCTTCCGGAGGCGGGCTTTTACC
>NZ_JBILUK010000031.1:0-21582 GCF_044371015.1 Phenylobacterium sp. | reverse complement strand
ACGTACTGGACGGCCTGCCCATTCTGAAGATCTGCACCGGTTATCGGCTGGGTGAGGGCGAGATCGGCTATCTGCCGGCAGGTCTGAAGGCCCAGAGCCAGCTCACACCCGTCTACGAGAAGATGGAGGGCTGGTCGGACACCACCCAGGGCGCGCGCTCCTGGAAGGAGCTGCCGGCCAATGCGATCAAGTATGTGCGCCGCATCGAGGAGCTGATCGGCGCGCCGGTGGCGCTGCTCTCCACCAGCCCGCAGCGCGACGACACCATCCTGGTGCGTGATCCGTTCCAGGACTGAGTCCGCAAACCGTCTCTTTACCGCTGCCGGGATACACCGTTCTCCGAAACGAGACGGAACTCCGGTGTTCGACGCGGAACAACGCATCATCGCGCGCATGGCGCCTCGCCTGAAGCGCGTCCTGGTGGCCGACCCGCAGCAGGCCAGCGCGCGGCTGTTCAACGAACTGATGCGCGATCTGGTCGGCAGCTTTGTGTTTTCGGCGGCGACCACCGAGCGGGCCTTTCGGATCGCCGAGAGCTCCGACCCGCAGCTCATCGTGGTCGAGATCGGCGACGAGGCGGTCGACGGGCTGGCGTTCACCCGCAAGCTGCGTCGCTCGACCTGGACCTGCCGCCAGGCTCCGGTGATCGCGGTGACCGGTAACGCAACGGCCGGCGCGATTCTCGCCGCGCGTGACGCAGGCGTGCACGAGTTCCTTCGCAAGCCCTACAGCGTCAAGGACCTGCTGCGGCGCCTGGAGGCCGTGACCCTGCGCGAGCGGGACTGGGTCGAGGGCGTGGGCTATGTCGGCCCGGACCGCCGCCGCTTCAATTCCGGGGAATACGCCGGGCCGCTGAAGCGCAAGACCGATGGGACCGAGACCCCGCTGCAGCAGAAGATCAACCAGGCGCTGAAGATCATCCGCGCGGCGGTGGCCGCCGCCGAAACCGATCCGCTCCAGGCGATGCGGGCGATGCGGGCCCAGGCCTCGATCATCCAGTCGCTGGCCAGTGACTTTCAGATGACCCTTGCGGCCTCGGCGTTCCAGCGCGCGCTGGACAGGCAGGCGGCCAGCAAGCAGCCTTTCACCCGAGCGGATGCGGAAGCCTGGGCGTCTCGCCTGCTGAGTTTCCTGCCGCGCGACGCCGACGCCGAGCGCCGGGCCAACGCCGCCTGAGCTCTCGTCTGCCGATCTCTACTTCTCAGTGAGCGTCCAGACGCCGTCCCAGTCGGCTGGGGGCGGCGCCGCGGTCAGCAGACCGCAACGTTCGCTGTAGATGCGCGACGGGCCATCGGTCGGATCGATCTCAAGCGCCCCCTCAAAAGCGCGGCCGGCCACCTTCCAGTCGCGGGCCCGATAGGCGGCGAGGCCGGCGCCAAACAGCTCGAGCATGGGCTTGAGCGACGGATCCTGAGCCCGGTAGCCGAGGGATTCATAGACCGCCACCGGCCGATCCTTGCCCTTGACCCGGATCAGGTCGAGCTCACGCAATGTGGCGGGCTGCTTGAGCGCGCGAACGGTCATCTCCGAGAGCAGAATCCTGGCGCCGTACTGCTTGGTGGCGCCCTCAAGACGCGAGGCCAGGTTCACCGTGTCGCCGATGGCGGTGTACTCCATTCGCCGGTCGGAGCCGATGTTGCCGATGACCGTCGGACCGGTCGAGAAGCCGATGCCGATGCCGATGGGCGCATCGCCCCGCGCCGCCCGCGCAGCGTTGAACAGAGCAAGCCGCCGCATCATCTCGTCGGCCGCCGCCAGCGCGTTGTCGGCGTCCTGCGCGCCGACAAACGGCGAGCCGAACAGCGCCATGATCCCGTCGCCCATGTATTTGTCGAGGATGCCGTGATGCTGGAAGATCACGTCGACCATCTCGGTGAAATAGGCGTTCAGGAGCGACACCGTTTCACGCGGACCCAGCGCTTCGGCGATGGTGGTGAAGCTGCGCACGTCGGAGAACATCACCGTGACGGTCTGCTCCTTGCCGCCCAGTTCGTCTTCACCGGCCGACAACAGCTGGTCGGCGACCTCCTTGGACATGTAGCGGCTCATGGTGGAGCGAATGCGCTTTTCCTCGGTGATGTCCTCCAGCACCAGCATTGAGCCGATCCGGGTCTCGGTGGCGTCGATCAGCGGCATGGCGGTGAGGTTCACCGAGGCGGATCGCCCACCGGGCTGAGCCAGCTCGGCGTCCACGGCGAGGGCGGTATCGCCGCTGGCCTCAGTGCGCGCGAGGCTGTCGTTGATCCAGGCGTTGGCGCCGGCGAACCGGTCTCGGGCCGTGGCGCCCACGAGATCCTCCCGCGTGACGCCCAGCAGCACCAGCGCCGCCTCGTTGGCGGTGACCATGCGACCCTCAGCGTCGAGGGTGATGATGCCGTTGGACGTGCTCTTCAGAATGCTCTCGTTGTAGTTCTTCATCGACAGAACGTCGTCGAACAGCTTGGCGTTCTCCAGGCTCACGGCCACCTGAGCGGCGAAGGCTTTCAGCCGCGACTCATCCTTTTGGGTAAAGACGCCGCCCTTCTTGTTGAGCGCCTGGGCGACCCCGATCCGGGCGCCGGCCTTGTTGGTGATCGGCACGCAGAGAATGGTGCGGGTGCGGAAGCCGCTGAGATGGTCGACCTCGGGGTTGAAGCGAGGATCGGCATAGGCGTCGGCGACCGTTTCGGTATGGCCGCTGGTGAACACGGCCCCGGCGATGCCGAGCGTGGTGGGCATGCGGATCTGCCGGGTCTCCATGCCGTCGGCATAGAGCGTGTAGAGCTCGTCCGTTTTGTCGTCATAGATGAACAGCGAGGCGCGCTCGGCGCCAAGGAGTTGGGTGGTGGCGGCCATGATCCGGCCGATCAGGGCCTCGAGCACAAGTTCGCCCGCCAGGTCCTGCGTGACCTCCAGGATCCGCTGCTCTTCCTTGAGACTGTCGACCATCAGGCCGAAGCCACGATTGATGTCCGCGTATTCGTCGGTGGAGAGCACCTCGAGACCGGCCTCGTCGAGCCGCCCGCTCTCGACGCTGCGCATGGCGCTGATCACCCGGCCCGCGGACTGCGAGACTTCGCGCGCGGTCAGGATCGCCATGACGACGGCCAGCCCCATGCTGACGCCCACCACGCCCACGCTCCAGACATAGAGGCGGAGCATCTCGCCGGATGGCACGGCGAACCCTGCGCCCGTGATCATGCGATCAAACTTGTAGAGGAACGAGGCGGCCGAGAACGCCAGCGGAATGGCGCTCACCGCCACCGCCAGGAACAGCAACTTGCTTCGAAGCGGCACCGCCACCAGTGCGCTCAACTGCTCCGGCGCGACAGGTTCGCCCAGAACGCCCGACAGCCGCCGCACGACCGGCTCCATGGCCCGGCTGACGGCGAAGTACTCGAAGATCGCGTGAGCCGGCGAGGCGAACACGAAGATCATCGTCGCCAGCCCGATGAACTGCCAGAGCGCGATGCCGCCGTCGAACCAGGTGTTGGCGATCCAGACGACGCCCACCAGGGAGAGGGTCGCCGTGGGGCCGTGGAGCAGGGTTACCCGCACCGCCGAGAACAGCGGCATGTTCAGAGCGCGGACGACGGCGGCGCCCAGGGCCGCCTGGCTCGGACTTTCGCCGCGGTCCAGCGCGCTGAGAACCGGCGCGAGGGGCTTCAGGTGCCGTCCGATGGCGATCAGATCTATGGAGGCGAAGAAGGCGACGGCGAGCGGCGCCGCGCTCCAGATCACCAGCCACTGGCGGAGGTCGAACTCCAGCCCCAACAGGCCCAACAGCAACGTCAGCGACACCGCCACGAAGGTGGCGGGCAGGTAGATCCAGATCAGTCGCCAGAACAGCGCCTTTCCGGAATCGACCGGCTTGGCTGGTTTGGCTGCCGCCGAATTCAATGCCCCGCCCTCCGCCACGGCGCGAGGTGCAACGCGCCGACGATAAGCCCGCCCAGCACCAGCCCGACCATCGCCGCCAGGGCGGCATACGCGAGCCAGCCGGCAAAAGCGCCCACATAGGGTACGGCGGAGGCGGCGTGCGAGACGCTGTCGATGGCGCTGGGAACGACGCTCAGGCCGTAGTGACTCAGCCCGTGAATGAGAATTCCACCGCCGACCCACAGCATGGCGGCGGTGCCGACCTTGGTGAGCAGATCGAGCACCACCGGCATCGCCTTCACAAGTCCACGGCCCACCGCCCGGCTGGCGGCGGGACCGCGCCGCGCCAGATCCAGACCGATGTCATCCATCTTCACGATCAGGGCGACCACGCCATAGACGCCGATGGTGATGGCGAACCCCACCACCGCCAGGACAGCGGCCTGGATCGGCAGCGGCCGGTCGGCGACGTCGTTGAGGGCGATGGCCATGATCTCAGCCGACAGGATGAAGTCCGTGCGGATCGCGCCGGTCACCTTCTCACGTTCCAGTTCCTGGGAACTGAGGGCGAGGTCCTCGGCGATGGCGGCGTCGGTGTGCGGCCGCATAGCCTCCAGGATCTTCTCGGCCGCCTCGAAACAGAGGTAGCCCGCGCCCAGCATCAGGAGCGGCGTGATCGCCCAGGACGCGAAGGCGCTGAGCGCCAAGGCGCCGGGCAGCAGGAACAGGAATTTGTTGCGCAGCGAGCCGAACGCGATCTTGGCCACGATCGGAAGCTCGCGATCCGGCGTAAAGCCCACGGCGTAGCCGGGGGTGACCGCAGCGTCGTCGATGACCACGCCCACGGCCTTCGAGCCCGCCTTGCCGGCGGCCGCGGTCACATCGTCCAGCGACGTCGCCGCGATCTTGGCGATGGCGGCGACGTCGTCGAGCAGGGCGAAAAGCCCGGAGGCCATGCGGGTCTCCTCAGTCGAAACCGCCGATCGACCCTAGAGCCTGTCCGGATCAGATGGAATCATCTGATCCGGCAAACAGGCTCGATTTCCTAGCGTTAGAGCGCGCCGCGCGCGCCGACCATTCGAAACCGCGCCAGGGCGAAGGGCGCCAGCGCCGCCGCCACGCCGCCGACATTGGCCGCCACGTCCTTCCACTGGAAGGTCCCCGAAACCAGGCCGAAGATCTGCATCACATCAAAGCTGGTCGCCATGACGAGGAACGCGCCGCCGATCCACCAGGGGTTCACCCGGGGCAGGCTGGCGATCGACAGCAACGTCAGGAGGTAGCCGTAGCCGATGTGTTGCACCACGTCCGGCGGCGGAACCTGGCTCGATGCGTCATGGTTCGGATTCAGAGCGCCGGAGAGCGCCACGGCGAAGACGGCCAGCAGCAGCACCCGTCCGCCCCAGATGACCACTGCGTTCATCGCCTGTCTCCAGCTGTTGAGGTCCCCGTCTTCGGGCCAGACCCCATTCCATGCAAGGCTGGATGAGTTAAGGCCGCCGCCAGGCGATGGGTTCGCCCGAGCCGGCCGCGGCGATGCGCGCGACGGCCTCGGCCAGCGGCTCTTCGGCGCACATCATGTGGTGGGCGTTGGCGTGCAGGATGCGGCCTTCACCCAGGCCCAGGGCCACGTGGCCCTTCCAGAATACGAGATCGCCGCGCCCGAAGGCGTCAGGCGCGATCGGTTCGCCTAGCGCCTGCTGCTGGTCGGTATCGCGCGGGCAGGCGCGGCCGCAGGCGAAGAGCGCCTGCTGCACCAGTCCCGAGCAGTCGAGACCCCCGCTCTCGCGTCCGCCCCACAGGTAGGCGGCGCCGCGCAACCGGCCTGCCGCGCTCACCCAGTCCTCGTCGAAGAGCCCGATGGGGACCAGGTGTTCAACGGGCATCCAGCCCGCGCCGGTCACCCGCGCCAGCCGTCCCTCGATCACCTCGACACTGACCAGGCTGTTCATGGAGTACGGACCCGAGGCCCGGGTTTTGATGCTGGGCCCGGCGAAGGCGTAGGTGTGCGCCACCGAGACCCGGTGGGTGGGCCAGGATCCGGGCGCCGCCAGCGCGCTCGCCTCAACGAAGCCCACATACCCGTCCCGCAAGGCTTGACCGAAGACCCAGCCGTCCGCCTCGTCTTCAAGGACCTCGAACCGCTCGCCGAACAGCAGCTGATCGGCCTGCTCCGCCGCAGCGTCGGGCGCCGTACGGATGCCCGTGGAGGGTCGCACGCAGACCATGGCCTTGGGATCGAGATAGACCTCGGCCGTCAGCACGCCCTCGAGGCTTTGCGCGGCGACACCGTCCCGCATGGGGGTTATGCGCGGATCGAAGCTCATGCGAACCGCGTTCGGATCATGCGGAAGAGCCCGCGAATGGCCTGCGCCTCGCCGCCGACCGGCCAGCCCGGTCGGCCGCGCGGGTTCCAGGCGTATATGTCGAGGTGCGCCCACGGACCCTTAGGCGCGAAGCGTCGAAGGAACAGCGCCGCCGTGACCGCCCCGGCCTGGGCCCAGGCGTCGGGATCGTTCTTCAGATCGGCGATGTCGGTATCGAGCGCGTCTTCGTAGCCGGACCACATCGGCAGGCGCCAGACCGGGTCGGACTCCGCGTCGCAGGCGGCCAGAATATCGCGCGCCAGGTCCTCGTCGTCGGTGAACAGCGGCGGCAGCTGCGGTCCCAGCGCCACCCGCGCCGCGCCGGTCAGCGTGGCCATGTCGATGGTCAGCGCCGGTTCGAGTTCGCCGGCCCGGGTGAGGGCGTCAGCCAGGATCAAGCGGCCCTCAGCGTCGGTGTTGCCGACCTCGATGGAGAGACCGGCGCGCGAGGCCAGCACGTCGCCCGGACGCATGGCGTCGCCGGAAATGGCGTTCTCGACGACCGGAAGCAGCACCGAAAGTCGCACGGGCAAGCCGGCGTCCATGACCATCTGGCCCAGCGCCAGGGCGTGGGCGGCGCCGCCCATGTCCTTCTTCATCAGCCGCATGCCGGCCGAGGGCTTGATGTCGAGGCCGCCGGTGTCGAACACCACGCCCTTGCCGATCAGCGCCACGAGCGGGCGGTCGGCCTGACCCCAGCTGATCTCGATCATCCGAGGCGCGCGTGCAGGATGCGCCGCACGGCCCACGGCGTGAACAGCCGGATAGTTCCGAGTGAGCAGGTCGTCGCCGATGATCACCGAGATCGCAGCGCCGTATCGGGCGGCCACATCGAGGGCCAGGGCCTCAATCTCCGCCGGGCCGAGATCATTGGCGGGCGTGTTGACCATGTCGCGGGCGAGCGCGCAGGCCCGGGCGGTGCGACGGGCCGAAGCGGTGTCGATACCCTGAACCAGAAGGCGGGGACGTTGGCCGGCCTTGGACTTGTAGCGGTCGAACCGGTAGCTTCCCAGGGCGAAGGCGGTCGCCGCCGCCTCGTCCGGCGATTCCAAACGATAGACGCCGCCGGGCAGTCGGGCCGGCAGGCCGCGCCAGGCCATGGCCTTGCCCCCCGGCGCAAACAACACGCGTTCCAGCGCGCCGTCGACGCCCGGGATCAGCAGCACTTGGCCCGACTTGCCGGAGAAATCCGCCGTCTTGGCCAAGGCGGCCAGACGCGCGTCCGCGGCGGTCCGGGCAGCCACATCCTCGGCGTCCACAACCTCGATCGGGGTTGCATCGCCGTCCCAGGCGTCGATCAGCGGTTCGAAATAGGTGTCAGTCATCGTGCGACTCAGAAGCCAAGACCAGCGCCCAGCGGCGAGGCGGGAAAGGCGGCCAGCGCGCCCACGGCCAGGGCCACGCCATAGGGCACGCCTTCCTTGGGATCGGCAAGCCGGGCGACCCAGCGGGGCCCCGTCTGGGCCAGAGGCCGCATCATCGGTCCGCGCAGCATCAACAGACCCAGCGCAAGACCGCCGCCGGCCAATGCGGCGAACGCCAGGAACGTGGCGACGTCGGGCCAGCCCATCCACAGGGCCGCCGCCGCCATAAGCTTGGCGTCGCCGCCGCCAATCCAACGAAGTGCGAACAGCAGCATGCCGACCACCAGGGCGATCACGCCAACCAGGGCGTGGAGGCCAAGGGCCAGCCCACCCAAACCCTGAGCCAGGGCGGCCGGAACGAACGCCGCGGCGAGCGCCATCGGGATCCAGTTGGGAATACGGAACGTGGCCGCATCGCTGGCCGCCGCCGTAACCACCAGGGCGGGCAGAAGAAGCGCGAGCGCGGCGGCAATGGGCTCAATCATGGGTGCCGGGGATCCTCAGGTCAGCATTTTCGCCTCCGGGGGGTGAACGGAGCGTTTCATCCAGCACTTCGCGGACATGAAAAAAGCCCCGGCGTCGCCACCGGGGCTCATTCCTATATCCGGCCTTAGGGCCTCGGATCAGGTCACAGCGGCGTCGACTTCAGTGCTGATCTTGTCGAACGCACCTTCCAGGCTGCCGCCGACGGCCTGAAGGGCGCCCACGAGCACCACCGCGATCAGGGCGGCGATCAGACCGTACTCGATGGCGGTCGCGCCGGATTCATCCTTCAGGAAACGGGTCACGAACTTCGACATGGGTTTTCTCCAGTTTGACGAGCAGATGGCGGGGACCTCAAGCTCTTGCCTGCTCGTCCCTTAGAACGCGCTCAGGTTCGCCCAGCGCGCTTAATCCGTCGTCAAGCGTCAGCCCTAAAATCGATACATCATGAGCGGCAGTTCATTGTTATCGCTTGTAAACCACAATGAGGTCAGGCCGAGCCAAACCCTTCGATCCGACGGCCGCCACCCTTCACAAAGAACAGGGTCGCCAATCCGATGACCAGCAGAAGGAGCAGGGTCGCCATTCCGCCCTGTTGCGTGCCAGTCGCCTCGGTGCCCCAGTTGACCAGGGTCGGCGCCAGCCAGGCGGTCGCCACGCCGGAGAGCGCATAGACGCCGAAAAAGGCGCCGGTCTGATCCGGCGGCGTCAGGCGGGTCAGGAGCGTGCGGCTTGAGGCGTACTGCGCGGTGATGAAGATCGCATTCAGGAAGCCGACCAGCACGAAAACCACATCCGGCAGAGTCTGGAAGACCGGTCCGTCCCAGATTGGCCCGTGGGCCGCCGCATCGTGTGGCCAGAAGAACAGAATCTGGTCGGGCCTCATGCCCAGGAACCCGGTGAGACCGATGACCGAGGCGACGAGCTCGATCTGCAGCGCCCGCTTGGGCCCGACGCCGGCGTCCAGCCAGCGTCCGACGAAGCCGCCGAGCACCGCGAAGATCGACAGCAGGATGCCGTAGGCCAGCATCTCCAGCGCGCCCCACTGCATGACGCCCACGGCGTAGACGCCCGCATAGACAAGAATGCCGTTCATCCCGTCGACGAAGAACATCCGCGCGCCCAGGAAGGTGGCCGCATCTCGGTAGCGACCGACGGCCTTCAGCATGCCCCAGAGATCAGCCGCGCCTTCGGCCAGGGCCCGACCCAGCTTGACCCCCGTGGGCGGCGCGTCCGGCGTGAAGAGAAAGAGCGGCAGGGAGCCGAACAGCAGCAGGCCCGCCGCCAGCCAGGCGACAACGCGTTCGTGCTCGTGCATCGAAGTGTCGAGACCGAACAGCGGTTGGGCGGGCACCCAGCTCCAGTTCACCTCGCCAGGCAGGGCGAAGGCCCAGGCCGTGAAGCCCAGCGCCAGCACGGAGAACAGATTTCCGAGCGACAGCGCGAGGCCCGAGGCGCGATGCGCGCCATGCAGTCCCGCAGCCCGCACCAGCAGCGAATTGTGCAGGATGTCGTTGTAAGCGAACAACACCTGAACCGTCATGGCGATCAACATGGTCATCGCCACCGACAGCCCGCTGCCATCGGGCTTGGCCCACCAGAGCGCGGCGCAAAGCGGCACGCTCAGGCCGACGATCAGGCCCAGCCAGCCCTTGCGCCGGCCGACCTTGTCGATCGAGGCTCCGATGAACGGCGCGGTGGCCATCACCGCCCAACCGGCCCACTGCTGCCAGCGCGAGATCACCGCCTGGCCCTCGACCGGGTCGCCGATCATCGTGGCGGCCACGTAGGGCATGAAGATGTAGATGGTGATCAGGATCACATAGGGGTCGCGGCCCCCTTCAAAGATCGACCAGGCGTAGCCGCCACGGTCGAGTCCGCGCGCGGACGGCGCGGCCTCCGTCGTCGTCTCCGTCACCAGCGGCTCCCCCCGGGCCCCGAGCGCGGTCACCGCACCCATTGGCCCACCGTAGCGAGCGATGATGGCTTGTCGATGGGGCCTGCAGCCGATCCGATCAGATGGAACCGTCTGAAGGTGACGAAGCCGGCCCTAGAGTCGGCGCAGCTTGGAAACGCCCGAGCCCTCCGGTCGCGCCTCGAACACCGCGACGGCGCGGGTTTCGAACTCAGGCTTGTCGATGGTGGAGACGGCCATCATTTCGGCGCGAACAGCGGTGCGGGTCAGAGTCAACTTGAGGAAACCCTTGGCGACCTGGTCGTTGAAGATCACCTCCGGATTCACGCGCGCGATAATCTCGCCCATGTTCAGGCCCGGATAGAGCTCTCCCGCCCCCGGACTGGTGATGCTGGTGGCGCCGAACTCGCAGGCCACCCGCGCGCCCGCGGCGTCGTGGAGTTCATTGGCCCAGAAGGAATGTGCGTCGCCGCTGATCACCACCGGCCGGGCGCGCGCCGCCTTGAGCGTCGCGTAAAGTCGCTCGCGGGCGGCGGGGTAGCCGTCCCACATGTCGAGGGTGGTGGGCAGGCCCAGCGCCGCCAGCCGCTCCTGCTCGGCGAACCGTTCGCGGCGCGACGGCGCGGCAGCCGCAATCTCCGCAGGCGTCAGCGCCTTCGACGGGCTGAACGGCATCAGGCGCGCCATCACCACCTGGTTGCCCAGCACCTGCCAGGAATGGCCCGCCTCGACCGAGCGCGCGGCCTCGGCGGCGATCCAGGCCTCCTGCTTGGCGCTCATCAGCCGCCTCGACGGATCCTCCATCTTGGCGCGGAAGCCGGCGACGTCAGGTTTGCCATCGACCGTGGCGAGGTCGTCAGCGAGCGTGAGCTGGCGGTCGCGAGCGGCCAGCCGGGTCTCGATCATCAACAGACTGGCCAGGTCGCCAAACCGGAAGCCGCGCATGGCGGCCTCGGCCATGCCGACACCCGGCGCCGGATCTCGGATCGGCATCCACTCGAAATAGGCCTTGAGCGCCACCGCCTTGCGGGCCGCCCAGTCGCCTTCTTCCGCCGGCTGATGGTTCTCCGCACCCAGGGTGAAGCTGTTGTTGGTGGTCTCGTGATCGTCCCAGGTGACAATCCAGGGCGCCCGGGCATGGGCCGCCTGAAGGTCGGGGTCGGATTTGTACTGCGCGTGCCGGCGGCGATAGTCCGCGAGGCTGATGATCTCACGGTCCGGATCATTGCGGCGCGACTGGGCGACCGGCGAGTTCATGCCGTAGGCGCGGTCGCCGCCGTACTCGTAAATATAGTCGCCAAGGTGGATCACCGCGTCGACGCGGTCGAGATCGGCGATGGCGCGATAGGCGTTGAACAGCCCGCCCGGATAGAGCGCGCAGGAAGCCACGGCCAACACCACGTCGCGGGTCGGGCCGTCCGGCAGGGTGCGGGTGCGGCCGATGGGCGATGACACGCCGCCGGCCTCGAACTGGAAGGTGTAGGCGCGACCGGGCTGCAGGCCTGCGACGTCGATCTTGATCGTGTAGTCGCGCCCGGCCCCTGTGACGCCCTGGCCACGCCGGACAGGTCCGCCGCGACGGTCGACCGGCGTGACGGTCCAGGTGAAAGGGACGTCGGCGCCGGGGACCTCAGGCGTCACGCGAGACCAGATGACCACCCGGTCCTGCAACGGATCTCCTGAGGCGACGCCGTGTTTGAAACTGACGGGGGTCTGTGCGACGGCCGCGCCCGGAGACGCGGCGGCCCCGAGACCCAAAAGCGCCAGCGCGCGACGACGATCGACCTTCATGCCCGTTGCTCCTCAAGCGCGGCGCCCGATATGACAACCAGATACCACAGGAGCGTGACAGGCGATGTCCGATCCGCGCCATGTCGCGCTGGATGAAACCGCGCGGGGCGAGCGGCTCGACAAGGCGCTCGCCGGGCGCCTGACCGACGTCTCGCGCGCCCGGCTCCAGGCGCTGATCGCCGAGGGACGCCTGCGGCGCGACGGGGTGGTGATCACCGACGGCGCGGCTCGGGCGGTCCCGGGCGACTATGTGCTGGACGTGCCGCCGCCCGCGCCCGCCTCGCCGGAGGCCGAGTCCATCCCGCTCGCTGTGCTCTTCGAGGACGCGCACCTGATCGTCATCGACAAGCCGGCGGGTCTGACCATGCACCCGGCCCCTGGCAGCGAGACCGGCACCCTGGTCAATGCCCTGCTGGCCCATTGCGGCGCGAGTCTCTCCGGCATCGGCGGCGTCGCCCGGCCGGGAATCGTGCACCGGATCGACAAGGAAACCTCGGGAGTCGTGGTGGCGGCCAAGTCCGACGCGGCGCACCAGGGACTCTCGGCGCTGTTCGCCGCGCATGACATCGAGCGCGCCTATGTGGCCTTCACGCGCGGCGCGCCGGACCCTCGCCGCGGGACCATCGAGGCGGCGATCGCGCGCTCCACCCATGACCGCAAGAAGATGGCGGTGGCCCGGAGCGGCGGGCGGGCAGCCCTGACCCACTACCGTGTCGAGCGTATCTTCGGACCGGAGGAACGGCCGTTGGCGGCACGGGTGGTCTGCCGGCTGGAGACCGGCCGCACCCACCAGATCCGGGTTCACCTGGCGAGCAAGGGCGCCCCCTGCCTGGGCGATCCGGTCTATGGCGCGGGCCAGCCCGCCGCCCCGGTCCGCGCCGCGATGGCGGAAGCCGGCCTGGCGCGGCAGGCGCTGCACGCCGCGGTGCTGGGCTTTGTACATCCCGTGACCGGCGAAACCCTTCGGTTCGAAAGCCCGCTCCCAGCGGATATGGCCGAGCTCGAAGCCCGGCTCGCGGCGCTCTAGCGTGGTCTTGTTTGCCTTGTTGGCGCCATGGTCGGCGCCTAGATAACCAACCGGCGATCTCGGATATTCGAGCCAGCGTCGCTGGCCGGACTTTCGAGAGCTCGCCGCCGTTCCTATCTGAAGGATGGGGGAGAGACGGAAGAGCGCTGCGCGGAGACGCGCGCGGCATCCCGGGTCTCCAAGTGATTGAGGGGATCGACCATGGCTATGAATTCGCTCGCCGTGATGTCGCCGGAAGGCGGGCTCAGCCGGTATCTCAGCGAAATCCGCAAGTTTCCGATGCTGGCCAAGGACGAGGAGTTCATGCTCGCCAAGCGCTGGCAGGAACACGAGGACCCCGACGCCGCCCACCGCATGGTGACCAGCCACCTGCGCCTCGTGGCCAAGATCGCCATGGGCTATCGCGGCTATGGCCTGCCGATCGGCGAGGTGATCTCCGAGGGCAATGTCGGCCTGATGCAGGCCGTCAAGAAGTTCGATCCGGACAAGGGCTTCCGCCTGGCGACCTACGCCATGTGGTGGATCCGCGCCTCGATCCAGGAATACATCCTGCGGTCCTGGAGCCTCGTGAAGATGGGCACCACGGCGGCGCAGAAGAAGCTGTTCTTCAACCTGCGCAAGGCCAAGAGCGAGATCGAGGCCCTGCAGGAGGGCGATCTGCGCCCCGATCAGGTGAGCCAGATCGCCACCAAGCTGGGCGTGCTTGACGAGGAAGTCGTCTCGATGAACCGCCGCCTCGCCGGCGGCGACGCCAGCCTCAACGCGCCCTTGCGCTCAGACGGCGACAGCGAATGGCAGGACTGGCTGGTCGACGACAAGACCCCCAGCCAGGAAACCGTGATCGCCGACAGCCAGGAAATGAGCCTGCGGATGAGCTTGCTCGAAACGGCGATGACCGAGCTGACCGATCGGGAGCGCCACATCCTGACGGAGCGGCGACTGAAGGACGATCCAACCACGCTGGAGGATCTGGCCAGCCACTATGGCGTGAGCCGCGAGCGGGTGCGCCAGATCGAGGTGCGGGCCTTCGAGAAGCTGCAGAAGTCGATGCGTGCGGCCGCGATGGAGCGGAACCTGATCGAGGCCTGAGCCTGCTAGCCGCCCACCGCCCGCCGGGCCGCGTCCTCGACCGCCGCGCGGGGGATCAACCGGATGGTCGAGCTGGCCTTGGCCAGGACCGCGCCGGAAGGATCAAGCAGTCGCCCCTCGGCGAAGCAGGTGGCGCGGCCGGCGCGCTCGATCCAGCCCTCGGCGATGACCAGGCCCGGCCGGGCGGGGGCGAAATAGGTCACCTTCATCTCCAGCGACATGGGCGTCATTTCGGGCAGCAGCGACAGCGAGGCGTGGGCCATGGCCGCGTCGATCCAGCCGCAGACGAAGCCGCCCTGGGCCACGCCGCCCGAGTGGCACATGTGCGGCGCCACCTGATACTCGATGGTCGTACGGCCCGCCTCGCTTGAGACGATCCGCACCTGGCCGAGCGCGGTCTGCAGGGTCGGATCGAGGTTGGCGGTCATGGCGGGCTCTCCTTGAGGCGGGCGTCGGTCGTCGAGGTCTTGGCCCCCTCCACCGCCCTCGGCGCCCCCTCCCCTGTTGGGGAAGGACCGGGCGCTCGTCCTCCCCCACAGGGGGAGGTGGCTGCGAAGCAGACGGAGGGGGGAATTACACTCGGTCGCCTCAATCGCCCAGACCGGGCTTGCCGCGCAACGCCTTGACGCCACCGCGCTTGGTCTTGCCGTCTAGCCGCCTGAGCTTTGAAGCGTAGGTCGGGCGGGTCTTCTTGCGCGGCGGGGGCGGCGGCTCGGCGGCCTTGCGGATCAGAGTGAAGAGGCGCTCGAACGCCTCCTGGCGGTTCATCTCCTGCGAGCGGCGGGCCTGGGCGACCAACACCAGCACGCCCTCCAGCGTCAGCCGGCTGCCCGCCAGGCGCGTCAGCCGGGCGCGCACCGGCTCAGGCAGGCTGGGCGAGCCGGCGACATCGAACCGGAGCTCGATGGCGGTCGAGACCTTGTTGACGTGCTGACCGCCGGGACCGGAGGCGCGGACCGCCCGCACCACCACCTCGTCGTCGGCGAGCAGGATGTCGGGCGTGACCTCGATCATGAGCGAGCCTTTGCCATAACCGCGAGGGCGCGCCAAACCCGGCCAAGGGGCGGCGGCGGCGGCCCCTTCCCTTGACCGGACGGCGAAAAACCGCTTCACACCCCCGGCTTTGCAGCGCCGCCGTTGCGCGGCGCCGCCGGGTTTCTTGATCCAAGGAGAACAATCATGCGCGTCTACTACGACCGCGATGCCGACATTTCCCGCATCCTGGACAAGAAGATCGCCATCGTAGGCTATGGCAGCCAGGGCCGGGCCCATGCGCTGAACCTGCATGACAGCGGTGCGAAGAACGTGGCCGTAGCTCTGAAGCCCGGCTCGGCGACCGCCAGGAAGGTCGAGGCCGACGGCCTGAAGGTGATGAGCGTGGCGGACGCGGCCAAGTGGGCCGACGTGCTGATGGTGCTGGCCCCCGACGAGCTGCAGCGCGGAATCTACAACGCCGAGATCGCCCCCAACATCAAGTCGGGCACGGCCCTGCTGTTCGCCCACGGGCTGAACGTGCATTTCAACCTGATCGAGCCAGCCGCGGGCATCGACGTGCTGATGGTGGCGCCCAAGGGCCCGGGCCACACCGTCCGCGGCGAGTATCTGAAGGGCGGCGGCGTGCCCTGCCTGATCGCCGTCCACCAGGACGCGACGGGCGGCGCCATGGATCTGGGCCTTGCCTACGCCTCGGCCATCGGCGGCGGCCGTTCGGGCATCATCGAGACCAACTTCCGCGAGGAATGCGAGACCGACCTGTTCGGCGAGCAGGCCGTGCTGTGCGGCGGCCTGGTGGAGCTGATCCGCGCGGGCTTCGAGACCCTGGTCGAGGCCGGCTACGCACCGGAAATGGCCTATTTCGAGTGCCTGCACGAGGTGAAGCTGATCGTGGACCTGATCTACGAAGGCGGCATCGCCAACATGAACTACTCGATCTCGAACACGGCGGAGTACGGCGAGTACGTCACCGGCCCGCGCATCGTCACCGCCGACACCAAGGCCGAGATGAAGCGCGTGCTGGAGGACATCCAGTCCGGCCGCTTCGTGCGCGACTTCATGCAGGAAAACGCGGTTGGGGCGCCTAGCTTCAAGGCCACGCGTCGCCGCGGAGCCGAGCACCAGATCGAGGAAGTCGGCCAGCGCCTGCGCGCCATGATGCCCTGGATCACCAAGAACGCCCTGGTGGACACCAGCCGGAACTAACCCGCGAGGCGGTCACCTCGGCTCAGGCCCGTGAGACCGCTTCGCCGGGCGCTTCGAACAGGACCGATCGGGCGCCTTGATGTGCGCCCCTGCGTCTGCGCGACCCTCAGGCGTGTGGCGGCGATCCTGGGCCGGGGATCGCCCCCTGAATCCACGCCCGACCGTTTGGCGCTCACGTCTTGAGCACGCCTGGCCGCCGGGAGGGGGTTGATCCACCTCAACGACGGGAACCGGCTGAGGTGCAAGTTGGCGGCCTGTCTCAGCAGAGGGCGGACCTTGCCATGAAGCTCAATCCCATGCGTGTCGGCGTCAGCCTGGGGGCCTTGATGGGGCTCTGGCACCTGACCTGGTCAGGGCTGGTCGCCGCAGGACTGGCCAAGCCCCTGATGGACTTCGTGCTGATGATCCACTTCATCAGGCTGGACATCGGGTTCGCGCCCTTTGACGTTCAGCTGGCGGCCCTGTTGGTGGTGGTGACGTCGTTGTTCGGCTTCGCGTTCGGATGGGTGTTCGCCGTGGTCTGGAACAGCGTGACTCGCAGGGACTAAGCCCGGATCAGGCCGCCCGGAACCTCAGCGGCATGGCCTTGGGGCCGGAGATGAAGTTGGACGGCAGCCACTCGACCGGTGCGGCGAGCTGGAAGTCGCGCATCCGGGTCAGCACCTCGCGCAGCATGGCGTCGATCTCCAGTCTGGCGATGTGCTGGCCCAGGCACACGTGGGGGCCGTTGCCGAAGGCCATGTGAGGGTTTTCGGCGCGCGAGAGGTCAAGCGTATCGGGGTTGGCGAAGGCTGCAGGGTCGCGGTTGGCGGCGCCGAAGTACATCACCACCTTGTCGCCGGCGCGGATCGCCTGGCCGCCGAGCATGGTGTCCACCTTGGCGGTGCGACGCATGTAGACCACCGGGCTGGTCCAGCGGAGCAGCTCCTCGCGGGCGGTGGGCAGGCGGGCGTCGAGATCGGCCATAAGCCAGGCGTACGGCTCGGGGTTCTCCATCAGCGCCAGCAGGCCGCCGGAGAGCAGGTTGCGGGTGGTGTCGCCGCCGGCGTCGACCAGCAGCAGGAAGAACAGCAGGAACTCCATGTCCTCCAGCTTGCGGCCGTCGACCTCGCAGGCGAGCAGACGGGAGGCGAGATCATCGCCCGGCCGGGCGCGCTTCTCGGCGATGACCTTGGAGCCGTACTCGAACATCTTCATCACCGCCTGTCCGCCGGCCCCGGGCGGCAGCGCCTCGGGCGCGGTGTGGATGATCTCGGTCAGCTTGTAGAGTTCGCGGCCGTCGTCGAGCGGCAGGCCCATCAGCTCAGCGATGACGAAGGAGGGCATCTCGCCGGCCACGTCGTTGACGAAGTCGCATTGGCCCTGGTCGATCACCCGGTCGACGATCTGGCGGGCCAGGGCTTGGATACGGTCCTGCCGCAGGCGCGCGGCGGGCTCGGTGAACTCCGAGCGGATCAGCTTGCGGAAGCCCGTGTGCTCGGGCGGGTCCATCATCAGCATCATCTTGTAGGGCCCGAACCCGCCGGCCTCGGCCAAAGGGTCGGCGATCATGATGGTGGGTTCGGAAGAGTAGGCCTGGAAATCGCGGTCGACCGCATAGACGTCGGCATGGCGGGTGACGGCCCAGAAGCCCTTGCCACCGGGCTCGTCGTGCCAGCGGACCGGGGCGTGCTCGCGGAGCCACGCGAACTGGCCATGCGGCTGGCCGCCATCGAAGCTGGCGGGCGAGAGCAGATCGATCTTCATGCACGCTTCCCCAGAGCCACGCCCGGTCAGACTGAAGCAATCTGATCGGGATGACGAGGCTCGACTCATTGATTTGGCGCGCAATTTCGCCGACGAACCGGGTCTTGTTTCGGCGAATTGCGCTTCGATCCCAAGCAAGGGTGCGGCCTCGCCCAGCGTCAGGCAAGCGCCGCCCGAGCCCGAAGCGTCAGAACGGGAAGACGTTGCGTTTCCGGGTATAGGCCAGGTAGCCGACATTGGCGCCCAGCCGGAGGCCCACGCCCGCGCGGATGGGGGCGAGGGTGATCTCTTCCGCGCGCTGGTAGTTCACGCCCAGGCCGCCGACCAGGTAGGCGGTGCCCTCCACGCCCGGGAAGCGCTGGAAGATGCGCTCCGGCTCCCAGAGGCCATAGCAAAGAGTGAACACCCGGCTGGCGTTCCCGCCGAAGTCCCAGCCGGCCGAGGGGCCCTGCCAGAACACCTCCAGGGGCTGGCGATCCTTCATGTAGAGCAGGCCCCGCCCGTAGCGGGCGCCCAGCACGAACGCGCCCGAGCCCTCTTCGCCGGCGATGTAGGCGGTGGGGCGGCCCTCCTTGGCGAACAGGCGCTCGACCGCCGCGCCGGCGGCCTCGGCGGTGACGCCCAGGAAGTCGGAGACGCCGGTGACGATCTCATCCTGAGTGTAGGTCGCGTTGGAGTTCCCGGTGGGACCGGCCGACGGGTAGGACGGGGTGGTGTTCGGCGGCGGCGGGCCCTGCTGGGCGGCGGCGAGCGTCGGAGCCAGTGCCGATCCGGCCAGGCTCGCAGCGCCGGCCAGCATGATTGTGCGTCGGTCCACGGGCGTCATGTCGCCTCCTACAAGTGAATCAGAATCCGCCCAGCACGCCATCGATGCTCCGCCCAGGCTTAACGGCCGATTAACCACGTTGGCGGAGCGCCGATCCAACCGGCCCCGCCTATGCCGAGGCGCGGGATGTGCTAGAGGGCGGCCACGATGAGCACGCCCCTCTCCAAGATCCGCAACTTCTCGATCGTCGCCCACATCGACCATGGCAAGTCGACACTCTCGGACCGCCTGATCCAGGAGACCGGTGCGCTGACCGCGCGCGAGATGTCCGAGCAGGTGCTCGACAACATGGACATCGAGCGCGAGCGCGGAATCACCATCAAGGCCCAGACCGTCCGCCTCGAGTACAAGGCCGATGACGGCGAGACCTATGTCCTCAATCTGATGGACACGCCCGGCCACGTGGATTTCGCCTATGAGGTCTCGCGCAGCCTGGCCGCCTGCGAGGGCTCGATCCTGGTGGTGGACGCCAGCCAGGGCGTCGAGGCCCAGACCCTGGCCAACGTCTATCAGGCCATCGACAACAACCACGAGATCGTGCCGGTCCTGAACAAGATCGACCTGCCGGCCGCCGAGCCCGGCCGGGTGCGCCAGCAGATCGAGGACGTGATCGGCCTTGATGCTTCAGACGCCGTCGAGTGTTCGGCCAAGTCGGGCCTCGGCATCCATGAGGTGCTGGAGGCCATCGTCCACCGCCTGCCGCCACCCAAGGGCGACCGTGACGCGCCCCTGAAGGCGCTGCTGGTCGACGCCTGGTACGACCCCTACCTGGGCGTCGTCGTGCTGGTGCGGGTGATCGACGGCGTGCTGAAGGCCGGTCAGCGGATCCGCATGATGCAGCAGGGTTCGACCCACCTGATCGACCGCATCGGCTACTTCCGCCCCAAGCGCACCGAGGTGGAGGAACTGGGGCCGGGCGAGATCGGCTTCATCACCGCCCAGATCAAGGAGGTCGCCCACGCCGCCGTGGGCGACACCATCACCGACGAGCGCAAGCCCGCCGAGACGCCGTTGGCCGGCTTCCGCGAGGTGCAGTCGGTGGTGTTCTGCGGCCTGTTCCCGGTGGACGCCTCCAAGTTCGAGGACCTGCGCGCCGCGATCGGCCGCCTGCGGCTGAACGACGCCAGCTTCACCTATGAGATGGAGACCAGCGCCGCCCTGGGCTTCGGCTTCCGCTGCGGATTCCTGGGGCTGCTGCACCTTGAGATCATCCAGGAGCGCCTCTCCCGCGAGTTCGACCTCGACCTGATCGCGACCGCGCCCTCGGTGGTCTACAGGATCAAGCTGACCAACGGCGACGAGATCGAGCTGCACAACCCGGCCGACCTGCCCGACCCGGTGAAGATCGCTGACATCGCCGAACCCTGGATCAAGGCCACCATCTTCACGCCCGACGAGTATCTCGGGCCGATCATCAAGCTCTGCCAGGACCGCCGCGGCCAGCAGCGCGAGCTCAGCTACGTCGGCAGCCGCGCCATGGTCGTCTACGACCTGCCGCTGAACGAGGTCGTGTTCGATTTCTATGACCGGCTGAAATCGATCTCGAAGGGCTATGCGTCCTTCGACTACGCGATCGAAGGCTATCGCGTCGGCGACCTGGTGAAGATGTCGATCCTGGTCAACTCCGAGCCGGTGGACGCGCTCTCCATGCTGGTCCACCGCGACCGCGCCGAGGCCCGCGGACGCGGCATGGTCGAGAAGATGAAGGAGCTCATCAACCCGCACATGTTCCAGATCCCGATCCAGGCGGCCATCGGCGGCCGGATCATCGCGCGCGAGACCGTGCGGGCGCTGCGCAAGGACGTGACCGCCAAGTGCTACGGCGGCGACGCCAGCCGGAAACGCAAGCTGCTCGACAAGCAGAAGGCCGGCAAGAAGCGCATGCGCCAGTACGGCAACGTCGAGATCCCGCAGGAAGCCTTCATCGCCGCCCTGAAGATGGACGCGGACTAGGCACGCTCGTCAGGGCGTCTCCGCCGCCGCTTCCGCCGAGGCCGCGCCGCCTTCGACGGCGGGGGCGGTTTCGGCGATCTCGGTTTCCGGGGGCGGTGCGGACAGTTGCGCGATCGCCTCGCGGACGTAGCGGGCGTGGGTGACGACGCCGATGTCGAGGCGCTCGCGGTTGAGGTCGACCCACTGGGTCAGAAGTCCCGCGATGAAGCCCTGGCCGGGCGCGGCGTCGGAGACCGGCGAAAGGGCGCCCGGGTTCTGCTGGCGGGTGATGAACACCGGGCCGCCGGAATTGCCGGGGAACACCGTGAAGTCGAGCAGGAAGGTGGGGAACCTGTCGGCCGGCCCCAGCGGGAAGGAAGCCACCCGACCCGAGCGCAGGATCGGGAAGCCCGCGGAATTGGCCGAGAGCCCGCGCGGGAAGCCGAGCGCCATCATCTCATCGCCCGGTCCCACCTGATAGGCGCTGAATGTGGCGTCGTCGGCCAGATAGGCGAGCGGCAGGGCGGCGCGGGCGAACTCGCGCGGCGCCTTGATCTCCAGCACCGCGATGTCGCGCGTGGGGTGTGTGGTCCACAGTTCGGCGCCGTCATCGGCGCGAATGCGCAGCGTCTTGGGCGCATAGGCCCAGGAGCCGTCGGCATTGGGCGTGCGGTACCCGATCCGCGCCTCGGGCGAAGACATGCGCGCGAAGACATGCTGGGCGGTCACCAGCACCGTGCGCGGCCGGCCATCCTCCCTGGGCGAGGAGATCAGGAAGCCCGTGCCCACCGTGCGCGTGCCGTCGGCCTGAGGCTGTTCCAGCTGCACGGTCGCGTGGATCAGTTCGAGGGCGAGGTCCATGGCGCGTTCCTGTGGTCCGCCCATCAGATAGCCCATCGCGGCGTTTCGCCAAGTCGGCGCGGTCTCGACCCTTGAGCCGAGGGAACGGGCGGCGCATCTAGCGGCCATGTCCGAACGTCCCGCGC
>NZ_JBILUK010000193.1:0-6146 GCF_044371015.1 Phenylobacterium sp. | reverse complement strand
GGGCATAGGCCTGACGCACCGTATCGGCGCGGCTCAGCAGATCCGCCGGGAAGTCGTGGCTGGCGAAGAACCGCACCTTGATGCGCGGACCCGACGTCGCGAACGTCTCCTTCCGACGCATCGCCGCATAGATCGCCTCGCGGCTGTTTTCCTCCGCCCAGACGCCCGCTAGGCCTGATCCGCTGCGGTGCTGGTACTGGACCGGGCCAGGGTTCGGCCAGTCGGAGGCGCCTTTCGGCTTCACCGCACCGCGCTGCTCCGGCAAGCCGTCGCGCATGCCGGAGGCGCCGGCGAAATCGTTCTCGTCGACAGCGCCGGGTGTGGCGTTGTGGGTGTCGGTGGAGCCGATGACGCCTAGCTTGTACGGGTTCACGCCCAGCGTCTCCCGCTGCAGAATTCCATCCTTCAGGGCGCGGCGGACATAGCTGCCCGGGAAATTCGTCACCGCCTTGTTCACGGCGATGTAGCGCTCCCAGATCTCGAAATTGGCCCATTCATCGTTGGGCGAGAGCGAGGGATGGGTGTCGGACGTACCCTTGGCCTGGCTGATCTCGGCCAGCGGCTCGTTCCGCGCGCGAAGTTCCGCATACGCCTTGTCGATGGGTTGGCCGTTGAGCCGAACGCGCTCGAACATCGCCCCGTCCGAGCCATTGGAATTGTGCGGGATGGCCAGGGCCTCGATGCCCTTGGCGCGCCAGCTGTCCATGGTTCGCCACAGCGCCTCGGGATCGGCGGAGTCTTCCGCCGAGAACGGCGCGCCGGGCACGCGGGCGGTCCGGAAGATGACGTTGCGATGCAGGTTCTTGCCGTCGATCGAGGCGGTGTATTCGAAACCGACAAAGGTGGTGAAACGGCCGGGCTGATTGTGCCGGGCGGCGGCGTCCTGCACCTCGCGCCAACCCTCTGCGACGATGCTGGGATCGTTGTACTCCGGCGGCAACTTGCCTTCGCGCCGTGCGGCTGTGAACGCCTCGAAGCCGCGCTGGGCCTGGGCCGGGTCGGCGGCTGCCAACTGCTGGCTGAACGGCACTTTCGACAGCGCGCTGCCCGGCCGTGAAGCCTCGCGGATCACCGCCAGGTACTCGGCGTGGTCGGTCACCGCCGTGAAATCGAGCGGGGCGCCGCCAAGCTGGACTGTGTAGCCGGAGGCATGGCCGATGGGTTCGCCGCGCGCGAAACGGTACGCGTCGTCCGGGGTCCGGCGGACGTTCGAGATATAGGCGTCGTTGGAGAGGTAGGTGTGGACGTGCAGGTCGCCGAAGTAGGCGTTGCGGTCCTCATTGAAGCCGGGAAGCCGAGCTGAGGGCGCGACCGCGGCGCTGGGTCCGGGGGTCGGCCCACCGCTCGTCGACTGGGCGCTGATCGCGGCCCCGGCGATCAGGACGCCTGTGACCGCGGCCGGAACCACGTAGCGCCAGGACCAGGTCGGGCGCATGGAGGGACTCCTCATCCGGCGATCGCCGCGACGGGGCCTTCGCCGCCGGTGGGGACATTGGGGAACCTGGCGACGCTTGCTTCGTACTCGCGTCGGATGCGGGTGACCGGTCGCTGGACCCAGATGTTGGTGGTGTAGATGTTCCACAGCTCCTTGGGATCGTTCTCAAGATCGAAGACCCAGGGGGAGGGCAACTCTTCAGCGAAGGCGGTGGTGGCCACCTGGCCCGAGGCGACCATCTGGCCGCGCGGCGGTTCGCGCACGATGAAGTGCATTTTGAAGTTCTTCCACTTCACGGCCAGCAGCTTGTTGGCATGAAAGATCATCAGGTGCTGGCGATCCGACGTCGCCTTGGTCCCGAACAGGAAGTCGGTCTGACTGACTGAGTCGATGGCCCGATCGGTGGGCACCTTGTCCGCCGCGCCCGCCGCTTCGGCGAAGGTGCGGTAGAAGTCCAGCATCGAGACGATCTCATTGCTGACGCGGCCTGCCTTGGCGCGCCCCGGCCAGCGGATGATGCACGGCACGCGCACCGCGCCCTCCCAGCCGCTGGGGAATTCGCCACGGAACGGTCCGGTGTCGGATCGGCCGCCGAAATCCACCCCCAGGCCCTGGAAGGTCTGGGGGCCGTTCTCGCTGCAGAACACGATGATCGTGTTGTCCCGGATCCCCGCCGCATCAACCGCTTCGATCACGCGCCCGGCGTTGTGATCGATCTCGTCCAGCGCGTTCTGGTACTGGGAGCGCCCCGGTTTGGTGTGGTCCGGATGGGTCAATGGCGGATCGTGGGGCAGGGTGAAGGGCAGGTAGAGGAAGAAGGGTTTGTCGCCTTTCGCCTGGCGCCGGATGTAGGCCGTCGCCCGGTCGGTGATCTCGCGATCCATCAGGGCGCGGGCGGCGCGGTCATAGGTCCGGAGCACGCGGCTGGGTTCGCCGCGTCGGCCTTCATGGACCGGCTGCAGGCTGTATTCCGCCGGATCGAAGTTGGGCTGGAGGGGCCAGTTCACTTCGCCGCTGCTGCGCGGAATGCCGAACCACTCGTCGAAGCCCTGGCGGGTGGGGAGCCGCTCCTCGCTGGAGCCCAGGTGCCACTTCCCATAGCAGGCGGTGGCGTAGCCGCTGTCTGAGAGCAGTTCTGCGAGCGTGTATTCCCAGGGTGCGATGCCGTCTTTGGTCCCCCGGGACTCGACGTTGGACGTACCGCAGCGGACTGGCATTCGGCCGGTCATCAACGCCGTACGGCTCGGCGTGCATTCCGGCTCGCAATTGAAGTTGGTCAGCCGCACGCCTTCGGCGGCCAGTTGGTCGAGCCTGGGGGTCGGTACGCCGCGCAGCTCTCCGCCGCCGTAGCAGCCGAGATCGCCGTAGCCGAAATTGTCGACCATCATGAACACGATGTTCGGGCGACGGCGGGCGGGCTGGGCGCGCGCCTGGGAGCCGGCCAGCGCCGCGATCGTGGCGCCGCCTGCGATCAGGCTCCGTCGGCTCGGGGTGGGGCGGGGGGCGTCTGTCATGGGGGACTCCGACTGGGCCTTAGGGCGACGAAACGCATCGAAAACCGACGTGCGTGGTCGCGGTGTCGATCTCCTGCGGTTGGCGGGCGGCTGGGCGGTAGCGGCGGCAGTAGTTGGGCGCGCAGAGATGCGAGCCGCCCTTGACCACGCGGCGGGGAAGGGCGGGGCGCGCGCCGGGCGTGCAGCAGGGTTTCGCCGCCGCAGGCAGGGCCCAGAAATCGTGCGTCCATTCCCAGACATTGCCGATCATGTCGAAGAGCCCGAAGCCGTTGGGCGGGAAGACGCCGACCGCCGAGGTGCGAACCCGACGGGTCGACCCCTTGGGCGGGTGTGGAAACCGACCGATCCAGGTGTTGGCCAGGCGCCGGCCGCCCGGCGAAAGTTCATCGCCCCAGGGAAAGTCACGATCCTCAACGCCGCCCCAGGCCGCGTATTCCCACTGGGCCTCGGTCGGCAGATCGCGGCCGCGCCAACGGGCGTAGGCGAGCGCGTCCTCATAGGCCACGTGAACCACCGGATGGTCGTCCAGGCCATCGAGGTTTGAGCCTGGTCCCAGCGGATGACGCCAGTCCGCGCCGACCACGAACCGCCACCACTGGCCTGGCTGGCCAAGATCGACCGGTCCTTTCGGCGGGGTGAACACCGAGGAGCCGGGTTTCAGGAGGCTCGGATCGGCGTCCGGATAGTCTGCGGCCTCGGGCTGCCGCTCGGCCACGGTGACGTATCCGGTCTCGGCCACGAAGGCGGCATAGGCCCGGTTGGTCACCGGTGTGCGCTCGATCCGGAACGGGTCGACCGCAGCCCGGCGCTCCGGCGCTTCCTCCGGATAGTGGCGGTCGGACCCCATCCGGAACGGGCCGCCCGGCAACGCCACCAGATCGTCGTCCGTCCGCGCCGACGACAGGGTCTCGAGGCGGCTGGAGGGCGCGACCATGGCTTAGCTAAGCGCCACGCCCATCTCCCGGTCCAGCCGCCCCGGAGCCATCTAGAACCGCGCGTTCAGCTCGAGCGAGACCTGCCGGGGCTCATTCAGCGTGCAGCGCAGCGCCGTGGCGCCGGTGACCGCATTGTTGAGACCGAAGGCGGCGTTGTTCGGCTGATTGAAGATGCCGGTGCAGAAATCCTTGTTGGTCAGGTTCTGACCCACGAGCGCCAGTTGCCAGCGCTCTTCCGGGCCCCGGATCGCGACACGGCCCGCGAGCGTCGAATAGCCGCCCTGGCGTGCATCGGGATTGTTGTCGCCGGCCGAGGCGAGGAGCTGGCTGGCGGTGTAGCTGAGGTCCAGCCGGGCCAGCCAGGTCATGCCGTTCATGAAGTCGCCGATGTACTGCGCCGAAGCCGCGCCTTGCCACTTGGGCGAATAGGGCAGGCGTTCGCCGGTGAGGTCCTGGGCGCCGCCGAAGCCGGGCAGGCCGGGCGCGCCCCGGAAGTCGAGGTACTTGGAGTCCAGATAGGTGCCGGACAGAGTCAGCGTCAGCGGCGGAACCGGACGCGCGATGGTGTCGAACTCCAGGCCCTGCTGGCGCGCCGTGCCGTTGTTGCGGGTCCGGAACTGCAGGCCGTCGAAGCTGCGGAACTGCAGGTCGTCGATGTCGCTGCGGAACAAGGTGAAGTTGGCCACCAGCCGCCGGTCGAACAGCTGGGACTTCACACCCAGTTCCCAGTTTTCGACCGTTTCGGCCAGGAAGGTCCGGCTGGCCGCGCCGACGGGGCCGGTTGTGCCGGGCGCGGAGTCGAAGCCGCCTGACTTGAAGCCGGTTGAGAAGCTGGCGAAGACCATGGTGTCTTCGTTCGGTCGGAAGGTGCCGTTCAGACGATAGGTCACCTGATCGTCCTTCAGCGCCATGTTGTTGGTCACTTCGGCAGACTGCGCCGCCGCCGGATTGCGGGTGATGGCGGTGAAGATCGCGTCCTTCTCGTCCTCGGAGTAACGGATGCCGCCGGTAACGGCGAACTGATCGGTCACCTTGAAGGTGGCCTGGGTGTAGGCGGCGAAGGATTCCGTATCCTGGCTGAAGTCCCAGACCGAGGCGCCGATCAGCGGGTTGGCGCGGCATTGGGCGAGGCGCGCGGCAGTGCCGGTGTTGCGGATGAACACCTCGCAATAGTCACGCGTCAGGTCGATGTTCTGCCCCAGGTCGTAGGCTTCCTCGTAGTAGTAGAGCCCAGCCACATAGCTCAGGCGGTTGTCCAGCAGGGTCTCTGGCGACAGCAGCTGGAGCTCCTGGGAGTGGTTCTGGCTGTCGGCGAACGTGGTCCGGCGCTGAAGCTCCAGCGGGATATTGCCGTTCGACGCCTGGTACTGAACGTTCTTCCAGTCGCGGTAGCCGCTAGTCAGCTTGAGCTGATAGCCATTGGCGAGGTTCCAGACCAGTTCGCTGGAGACGCCGGTCTGGTAGTCGATCAGGTCGCCTTCAGTGGATTGGCGCACTCGCCGTGAATAGGTGTCGCTCGTGTAGGGCAGAAGGCCGACGCCCGGCCCCGCGCCGTCCGGATCGAGGCGCGTGAGCCAGTTCGCCAGCGTGGTCGGGGTCACGGAGCGCGTGACCACCGTGATGGTGTTGTAGCCGTCACCACTGAGGTTCTGATGGTCGCCATGTAGGGACCATGTCACTTCGGGCGTGACGTCCCAGGTGACCCCGGCGCGCACCGAGAAGCCGTCGTTGCGGCCCATGCGTTTGCCGGTCAGGTCGTTGCGGTCGAATCCGTCGTTCTTGTAGGCGAGGGCCGAAACGCGGGTCCGAAAGCCTTCCGTCACCGGCAGGTCGGCCGAGATCGCCAGCCGCTGGCGACCGTAGTCGCCGAGCGACGCGGTCGCTTCGCCGCCGAAGGTGTCGCCCGGCGCCCTCGTGCGAATCAGCACCGCGCCCATCGAGGCGTTGCGCCCGAACAGCGTGCCCTGCGGTCCGCGCAGCACTTCGACCGATCCGATGTCGTTGAGGCCCGCCAACAGCGAACCGATCCGCGGCACATAGACGCCGTCCACGAAGGCCGCGACGCTGGGCTCGACGGCGGTGTTTCCGCTGGTGCCGATGCCGCGCATCATGATGCGGGTGTTGCTCGTGTTGGACGAGGTGGCGAGATAGAGGCTGGGGGTCAGGCGGCGGAGATCGCGGATGTCCTGCACGCCCGCGGCCTTCAGCGTTTCGCCGCTGAAGGCGGTCACCGAAATCGGCACGTCCTGAACGTTCTCAGCC
>NZ_JBILUK010000192.1:0-6205 GCF_044371015.1 Phenylobacterium sp. | reverse complement strand
ATCCGCCCTTGGCGCGTGTTCCGGCGCGCGCAGGATCTGACGGTCGTCACCGCCTGCCTGATCTATGCGGGCGCCACGCTGCACGCATTCTCGCGCCTGCCCGGCAACCCGCAGCTGATCGCCGAGCGCACCCTGATCTGGCCGACGATGCTGCTGATGCTCTCGCTGCTGATCCCGCTGGCGCTTCCGCCGCTCCGGCGCGGGCTGGGGCGTTATGTCTGGATGAGTTTCCTCGCGGGCTTTGGGCAGAACGCCCGGTCGATCCTGGGCGGCGTCGTGCTGCTGGGCGGCGCGGCGGCTCTTATCTACTGGCAGATCGGCGAGGCGGCGGCCGGCGGCCGCTATCCGGCGGGCGTGTTCTCCGGTTACGCCTCCGGCATCGGCATCCTGGCGGCTCAGGCGGTGCTGGTGCGGCTGCTGGAGCGCGACCCGGTCGTGCGCCGCCGGATCGAGGATCATGGTTCGGACGGCTCTACCCGTACCGACACCTGACCGCCCGGGCCCTCGGAGATCGTCAGCCGGGCGTCGGGACCCACCTCGCCCAGATTGATGTCCTCGCGCGGCGCCACCAGCCAGGCCTGGCGGCCCGCCACCGCGATCACGATGCGGCCATCGGCCCAATGGTCAGCGGCATAGCCCTTGAGCGCGCCATACATCGGCTCCCGGCGCCAGGCGCGGGGATTGGCCGGGTCGCAACGGGCGATCAGCCGCAGGCCCTGGGCGTCCTGGTCCAGCACCACCTTGGTCAGGTCCGGTCGGAACTTGCGAGGCATCTCCTCGTCCATCAGCCAGACGCACTCGAAGGCGCGGCAGGCGTCGGGCCGATCCTGATAGACTCCGCAGCCCCCCGGGAGGCGGTGGCGACACCAGACCCCGCCCGGCTTCTCCAGGGCCGCGACCCCCATCACCTTGCAGCAGAGCGTGCAGTCGCCACAGGTTCTGGCGCGTTCGCTCAAGGGCGACGTCCCATCAAGGTTCCCCCAAGCTTCCCCGGCGTGAATCTTGCCACTGCCGCCCAGGTACATAAGTGTGCGTCATAGAATTCAAGGAGCCCGCCATGGCCGATTTCGGCGCAGATGTGGATATCGAAGCCTTCCGGGGCGAAGCGCGCGCTTGGCTCGAGGCCAACTTCCCCGCCTCGCTCAAGGGTAAGGCTGCGCTGGCGACGGGCGAGTCCAAGTCCAGTCATCCCGACATCGTGGCATGGCGCCGCACGCTGGGCGAAAAAGGCTGGTCGGCGCCCACCTGGCCGAAAGAGTATGGCGGGGGCGGACTGACTGCGGCGCAGGCTCGCGTTCTGGGTCAAGAGATGGCGCGCATCGGCGCCTTCCATCCTTCGATGTTCGGCATGGGCATCACCATGATCGGGCCGACGATCCTCGACTACGGCACCGAAGAACAGAAGAAAAAGCACCTGCCGCCGATCATCATGGGCGAAGTCCAGTGGTGCGTCGGCTATTCCGAGCCCAACGCCGGCTCCGACCTGGCATCGCTGCAGACCCGCGCCGACGATGCGGGCGACAGCTGGAAGATCAACGGCCAGAAAATCTGGACCAGCGGCGCTCAGCATTCCGACTGGTGCGGCCTGCTCGTCCGCACGGACTTCTCGGCCAAGAAGCACGAGGGCATCAGCTTCCTGCTGGTCGACATGCACCAGCCGGGCATCGAGACCCGGCCGATCGCGCTGATCTCCGGCGCCTCGCCCTTCTGCGAGACTTTCTTCACCGACGCCGTGGCCCCCAAGGCCGCCCTGCTCGGCCAGATCAACGTCGGCTGGACCGTCGGCAAGCGCCTGCTGCAGCACGAACGCGCCAGCCAGACCGGCGGATCAATGGGCGGCCGTGGGCCCAAGCCGCTGAACGAGATCGCCAAGGCCTATCTCGGCGTCGATGGCGAGGGCCGCCTGGCCGACGCCGACTTCCGCACCCGCCTGGTGCGCCACGAGATGGACGCCCGTGTGCATGGCCAGACCCTGATGCGCGCGGCCGCCGAGGCGCGGGGTAACAATAGCCCCGGCAACGCGCCTTCGGTGCTCAAGAACTCGGCGACCAATGTCGCCCAGATCCGCGCCGAGCTGACGCTTGAGCTGATGGGCTCGCAGGGACTGGGCTGGGACGGCGCCAACTATTCCCACGACGAAGTCGAGGCGGTGCGCAGCTGGCTCTGGGGCAAGGCGATGTCGATCTACGGCGGCTCGGCTGAGATCCAGAACAACATCATCTCCAAGCGCATCCTGGGGCTGCCTGACAACACCCAGAGCACCTGACCCGGGCCCTATTTCGCCCGGAACGGATCGGCCGGATAGACGCCAAGGATCTCGAAGCGCTCGGAGAAGAAGCTCAGCTCTTCGAAGGCGCGAGCCAGATTGATGTCTTCCGGCCGGCCGTCGACCTCGGAATAGAAAAAGGTCGCGGTAAACGCGCCGTTCTCCATGTAGCTCTCGAGCTTGGTCATGTTGACGCCGTTGGTCGCGAAGCCGCCCAGCGCCTTGTAGAGCGCCGCAGGCAGGTTCTTCACCCGGAAGATGAAGCTGGTCACACAGGGGGCCGTGAAGGGCGGCGGCGGCGGCTTGGGGTCAGCCGTCATCACCAGGAACCGTGTGGTGTTCGAGTGCTCGTCCTCGACGTCGCGCAGCAGGATCTCCAGGCCATAGATCTCCGCCGCCAGCGCCGGCGAGAGCGCCGCCCGGGTTGGATCGGGCCGCTCCGCCAGCATCTTGGCCGCTCCGGCGGTGTCGCCCGTGGCTTCGGTCTTGAGCTTCAGGCGGCGCAGCGTGCGACGGCACTGGCCCAGCGCAATGGGCATGCTCATGGCTGTGGTGATGTTCTCCAGCTTGGCGCCGGGATTGGCCATCAGCTGGAAATGGATCGCCTTGAAGCGCTCGCCGATGATCTTCAGGCCGGAAGAGGGCAGCAGGTGGTGTACGTCGGCCACGCGCCCGGCGATGGAGTTCTCCACGGGGATCATGCCCAGCTGGCAGTCGCCGGACTTCACCGCTTCGAAGGCGTCTTCGAAGCTCGCGTGCGGCACCGGCTCCATTTCGGGGAAGTGGCTCGAACAGGCCTCATGGCTGTTGGCGCCCAGTTCGCCCTGGAAAGCGATCCGCTGTCGGGTCATGCAGGCATCCTCGCGTGGTGGCGCGCCCGCTCCAGATCGGCGGGACTGTCAACGGAAATAGGCGCGGTTTCGGCCACCGCCGCCCAGATTGAAAGGCCGAGCTCCATGGCGCGAAGCTGCTCGAGCCCTTCGCGCCGCTCAAGCGGTGATGGCGGCGCGGCGACGAAGGCGGCCAGGGCCGCGCGGCGATAGCCGTAGAGCCCGATGTGGCGCCAGATCGGCCCGTCCCCATACAGGGTGGAACGCGTGAAATAGAGCGCCTTGCCGCTATGACCCTCAGGCTGCATCGCCAGCACGGCCTTGACGACGTCGGCGTTGGTCCGATCCGCCGGGCCGGCTTCCGGCGCGACCAGGGTGGCGATGTCGGCGTCCGGCTGCGCGGTCAACAGGCCGGCGCAGGCGGCGACCATGGCCGGTTCGACGAACGGCATGTCGCCCTGCAGATTGATCACCACATCATGTCGGCCTTCGGGATCAAGCGCGCCGAGCGCCGCCCAGATGCGATCCGAACCGGATGGCAGCGCCGAATCGGTGAGAACCGCCCGCCCGCCGGCGGCCTCGACCGCCGCGACAATCTCCCGATCGCCCGCCGCCACCGCCACCGGACCGACGCCTGCGGCCTCGGCCTGACGCAGCACGCGCACGATCATCGACACGCCCTCGATATCGGCGAGAGGCTTCCCCGGCAGGCGGGTCGCGGCCATGCGCGCGGGGATCAGGATGAGGGGTGTCATAAACCGGTGGGACGCCATTGGCTTGGGCGGTTGCGCGAGCGCCGGTAGCGTGTAAGAGAGCCGCACGCAACAAGGGGCGGGATTCCCGCGTGCGTCGGCGGTTTTGAGTCGGCGACCGAGGAGAGGCGTAACAGGGACCTATGAGCGACCTGACGTTCAACAAAATCGCGGGCGCAGTCCTGGCGACGGGACTGGCCATCGTGGGCCTCGGGCAGCTTTCCGGCATGGTGTTCGCACCTCAGAAAGCCGAAAAACCCGGCTATCTGGTCGAGGTCGTCGACGAGGGCGGCGGCGGGCCGGCCGCGGAGGTTCCCCCGGACTGGGGTACGGTGCTGCCGACCGCCGACGTGGCCGCGGGCCAGGCGGTGTTCGCCAAGTGCCAGTCCTGCCACAACATCACCCAGGGCGGGGCCAACGGCACAGGTCCGAACCTGTGGGCCGTGGTCGGCGCCAAGCCGGGCGTGCACGCCGGATTCGCCTATTCGCCGGCCATGATCGAATATGGAAACGGCAAGCCTCAGTGGGGCTATCAGAATCTGTATGACTATCTGAAGGCGCCCGCGAAGTACGTGCCGGGCACCAAGATGACGTTCGTCGGCCTCAAGAAGCAGGACGAGCGGATCAACATCATCGCCTATCTGGCCCAGCAGGGCGGCACCCTCGCGGTTCCGCCGCCGAACCCGGCCGCCGCCGCGCCGCCCGCCGCCGATCCGGCCGCGGCTCCGGCCGCTGAAGGCGCGGCGGCCCCTGCCGCCGCAGCGGCTCCGGCCGCGCCGGCTGCGAAGTAGGAACCTACACCCCCAGCCGCGCGGCGACCTCTTCGCCGATCGCCAGGGATGAGGTGAGGCCGGGGCTCTCGACGCCGAACAGGGCGACGAGGCCCGGAAGGCCGTGGATATCGGCGCCATCAAGCCGGAAGTCGGGCTGGGGTTGGCCCGGGCCATGCAGCTTTGGCCGCACGCCGGCATAGTCGGGCGCCAGCGCGCCGTCGGGCAGCCCCGGCCAGAACTTGCGCACATAGCGATAGAACTCGCCCGCCCGCGCGGGATCGACGCTGTAGTCGGGCGCGTCCACGAAGGCGAGGTCGGGTCCGAACACGCCCTGCCCGCCGAGGTCCCGGCGATAGTGGGTGCCGAGTGCGCCGGGGATCGGCGGCGGATAGATCAGACGCGCGAAGGGCGCCTTGCCGGCCAGCCGGAAATAGACGCCCTTGCCGAAGTGACCCTTGGGGATCTGCGCGGCCGGGAACCCCTCGATGGTCGCCGCCACGGCCTGCGCTGAGAGGCCGGGGGCGGTCACCAGCCACCGGCAGGCGAACGTAGTGGGGTCCGCCCCGCCGGCGCGCACCTCGAAGCCGCCGCCCTCCCGCGGGGTCGCGCCCTCAAAGGGCGTGGCCAGCACCACCGCGCCGCCCGCCGCCTCGATCTCCCCTTGCAGGGCCAGCATGTAGGCGTGGCTCTCGAACACGCCGCTCTCCGGCGAGATCAGGGCGCCGACGCAGGCCAGTTCCGGCTCGAGCGCCAGCGCCTCGGCCCGGGTCAGGCGCGCCATGCCCTCGACGTCGTTGGTCCGGGCCTGCGCCAGGATGCCTTCCAGGCGCTCGAGCTCGACCGCATCGGTGGCCACCACCAGCTTGCCGCAACGATAATAGTGCACGTGATGGGCGTCGCAGAAGGCGTAGAGCGCGCGCCGACCGGTGACGCACAGCCGCGCCTTCAGGGACCCGGTCGGATAATAGAGCCCGCCGTGGATCACCTCGGAATTGCGCGAGGAGACGCCTTGGCCGATGGCCAGATCGCGCTCCAGAACCGCCACGGTGAAGCCCCGCCGCGAGAGCGCGTAGCCACAGGCCAGGCCCACGGCGCCCGCGCCCACCACCACAGCATCGAAGTCATAGTCGGACATGGCCGGGGGGTTAGAGCGTCTTCGGAAAGGTGGAAACCGGTTTTGGATGAAGAGACGCTCTAGATTCTTGATTTCGAGCCTTTTTCATCCCGCTCAGATGACCCGAAATGAACGCCGGGGGCTCCAGCGCCTCATCGCCGGAAAGAAAGTGACCGGCGCGATGCCGACTTCTAACACCACTCCGATCAGAGATCGCGACCATTTCACTTAAACAATTGAACAATTTCTATCAATTGTGGCGATCAAAAGAATGCAAATGCCAAATAAGTGACGTGATATTGTTTGTTTTCGTCAGGTCGAATTCATATATCCGTTGCGCCAGATTATTGGCGAATTGTTGAAGGATACTTCACATGTCTGAGACCCCCAAGACACCGGCGACGCCGGCCCAGACGCCTGGCGCGACTCCTCCGATCCACTCCGACAAGCCGATGGATCCGAAGAGCAAG
>NZ_JBILUK010000249.1:0-4484 GCF_044371015.1 Phenylobacterium sp. | reverse complement strand
GATCACCCCGATCACCGCGAACATCAGCTGCACGCCTTCCATGGCGCCGCGCACCACCGCATCCAGCGCGCCATCGTAGCGGAGGGAGGTCTCGTCGAGCCGCGCCTCGGTCCGGCCATCGTCGGGCGCCATCAGGCGCGCAATCAGGATCGACGCCGGCAGGCAGATCAGCGAGGCCGAGATCATGTGGCCCACCGCGTCCGGCGTCACCTTCGACAGCGTCTGGGCATAGAGGATCAGGACCGCGCCCGAGATCGTCGACATGGCCAGCGTCATGGTCGCGAACAGTTCCGAGCGGCTCATGGTCTCGAACCAGGCGCGCACCACGAGCGGGGCCTCAACCACGCCCAGGAAGATGTTCGCCCCGCCGCTCAAGCCGACGACCCCGCTGACCCCCAGCGTGCGCTGCAGCGCCCACGACAGGCCCCGCACCAGCACGCCCAGCACCCCCAGATGCCAGGCCAGCGCCGCCAAGGCCGAATAGACGATGATCAGCGGCAGGATCTGAAACGCCAGCACCACAGGCGCGGCGGCGCCGGGCTTCAGCACGAACGGCGCCTCGCCCCCGCCGATGAAGCCGAACATGTAGCTGGAACCGGCCAGCGTCGCGGTCTCGATCGCGGAGACGGCATGGTTGGCCAGGCTCAGCACCTGCCAGACGCCGGGCGCCAGGGTCAGCGTCGCCGCGATCGCGATCTGCAGCGCCACGGCCCCGCCGATCCAGCGCCAGCTCGGCCGCACCCGCCGGTTCTCGGACAATCCCCAGGCGATCAGCAGGATCAGCGCGAGCCCGATCAGTCCCTGCGCCTGCGCCAGTATCGCCATGTGGCTCTCCCCGCCCCGCGACCAGACTTAGCGCGCTTCGCGGCCGTGGACAGCGCTCGCCGGGCGTCGGAAGGTCGCACCCGTGTTCGACACCCTGCTGCGCCGTCTGATCGACCCCCCCCTCGCCCGCGTCGGCGCCGCGCTGGCGCGCCTTGGAGTCCGCGCCGACCACCTCACGCTGCTGGGCGGAGCCTTGGCCTTGCCTATTGGTTGGGCCATAGCCTCCAACGCTTTCGGCCTCGCGCTGGCCCTCATCGCGCTGAACCGCCTACTGGACGGCCTCGACGGCGCCGTCGCCCGCGCCGCCGGCCCTACGGAGCTTGGCGGCTATCTCGACAGCCTCTGCGACTATCTCTTCTACCTGGCCGTGCCGGTGGGCTTCGGCCTCGCCGATCCGGCCAACACCGCCGCCGCCCTGCTGCTGACGGCGAGCTTCACGCTCACCGCCGTCAGCTTCCTGGCCTACGCCGCCATCGCCGCACGGGCGGGTGCGAAGCCCGCGGAGCCCAAGGCGTTCATCTACAGCCGCGGCCTGGCCGAAGGCGCCGAGACCATCCTCGCCTTCGTGCTCATGTGCCTGCTCCCCGCCGCCTTCACACTGATCGCCGGACTTTTCACGTTCCTTTGCGCCGCGACGGTCGTTCAGCGGATCGCCATGGCGCGCCGCCTGCTTTCCGACGCCTGAGCGCTTGCCCGACTCCCTTCTCCGCCCCACCTTCGGCGCATGAGCCACCGCCCAACGGGCGCGGCCCCGCCCCGACTGGTGGCGGTGCTGGGTCCGACCAACACCGGAAAGACCCACCTGGCGGTCGAGCGGATGCTGGGCCATGCGTCCGGCATGATCGGCTTGCCGCTGAGGCTGCTGGCCCGCGAGATCTACGACCGTATTGTCAAGGCGCGGGGGCCGCGCGCTGTGGCGCTGATCACTGGCGAGGAAAAGATCATCCCGCCCCGGCCGCACTACTATGTGTGTACGGTCGAAGCCATGCCGCTCTCCATCGAGGTGGAGTTCCTGGCGGTCGACGAGATTCAGCTGGTCGCCGACCCCGAGCGCGGCCACGTCTTCACCCACCGCCTGCTGCACGCGCGAGGAACCGCCGAGACCATGCTGCTGGGCGCGGGCGCCATGGCGCCGCTGGTGCGCCGGATGCTGCCGCATGCTGAGATTCAGACCCGGGAGCGGTTCTCCACCCTGTCCTACGCCGGCCCCAAGAAACTGACCCGATTGCCGCGCCGCTCGGCCGTGGTCGCCTTCTCCACCGAGCAGGTCTACGCCATCGCAGAGCTGATCCGCCGCCAGCGCGGCGGCGCGGCCGTCGTGATGGGCTCGCTGTCGCCTCGTACCCGCAACGCCCAGGTGGCGCTCTATCAATCGGGCGAAGTGGACTTCCTGGTCGCCACCGACGCCATCGGCATGGGCCTCAACATGGATGTCGACCATGTGGCGTTTGCGGGGCTCTCCAAATTCGACGGGCGCCGGACGCGCCATCTCACCGCCCCTGAGATCGCGCAGATCGCCGGTCGGGCCGGGCGCCACCTCACCAATGGCACCTTCGGCGTCACCGGCGAGACCCACGATCTTGACGCCGATCTCGTCGAAGCGGTCGAGAACCACGCCTTCGAACCGGTTGCGGGCGCAGAATGGCGCAATGCACGGCTCGACTTCGCCAACCTGCCCGCCCTGCTGACCAGCCTCGCCCGCCCGCCCGGTCGCGAAGGCCTGCGGCTCTCCGCCGAGGCACTGGACGAGAAGACGTTGAAGGCCCTGGCCGAGGACGAGACGATCCGCACCCGCGCCAGGGACCGCACCAATCTGACCCGCCTCTGGGACGCCTGCCAAACGCCGGACTTCCGCAAGTTGGCGCTCGACGAGCATGCGGGCCTCGTACGCGGAATCTTCCTGCAACTGACGGAACACCGCCGCCGCATCACGGACGACTGGGCGGCTCGTCAGTTCGCCCAGGTCGACCGGATCGATGGCGAAATCGACGCCCTGGCCGCCCGCCTGGCCAGCGTGCGCACCCTCACTTATCTCGCCAATCGACCCGACTGGCTGATCGATCCGGCGCACTGGCAGGCCCGAACGCGAGACTTGGAAGACCGCCTTTCTGACATACTGCACGAGAAACTGATGGCACGGTTCGTAGACCGGCGGACCAGCGCGCTGATGCGTGGCCTTCGCGTGCGCGAGGACGTGTTGGCCGGTGTCAGCGGCGACGGAACCGTCACGGTCGAGGGCCATTTCGTGGGAAGGCTGGCCGGGGTCGCCTTCGAAGCCGCCCGCGGCTCAAGCGCGTTGGAGGAGAAAGCCCTGCGCGCCGCCGCCCGCACCGCCGTGGCGCCGGAAATCACCCGCCGACTGGGACGGCTTGCCGCCGACGCCGACGAAGCCTTCGCGCTGGGCGCCGACGGCGCGGTGCTGTGGCGGGGCGAGATCGCCGGCGTCATCTCGGGCGGCGAGGCCCTGCGACCGCGCGTGCGCCTCGTGGGCGATCTCGGGCCGGACGCGGCGCGCCAGCGGGCGACGCAACGGCTCGAGGCCTTTCTCGGCGAAGAGGCGCGGCGGAGGCTGGCGGCCCTTCACGGACTTGAGACCGCGCTCTCCGAGGGCCGCCTTCGCGGTCTGGCCCGCGGCCTTGCCTTCCAGCTCATCGAGGCCGCCGGCGTGTTGGATCGTGCGGCGGTCAGCGACGCGGTCCGCGCTCTTAGCCCGGCCGAACGCAGAGGCCTCAGGGCGCTGGGCGTACGGCTCGGGGCCTTCTCGGTATTCCTGCCCGGCATCCTTGCCCCGCGCGCGCGCCAGTTGACCGAGACGCTGGCCCGTATCGACGCCGGAGGTTGGCGTCCGCCGACCGATCGTCCGAGCCGACTCCCCGCCCAGACGCCCAGCGGCCGCGTCCTGGCCGCGCGCGGGTTGCGGGCGGTGCGCGGCCTAGCCGTTCCTGTGCTCCAGCTCGAACGTCTGGATGACCTGCTGCGCGCTGCGCAGCGGGTGAGTGGCGGGGTGCGTGTGACGCCAGGGATGATGACCGAACTCGGCTGGCGCGAGGACGATGCCCGCGCGATCCTGAAGGGCCTCGGTTTCAACGCCTCCGGCAAGCCGGACACCGAGGGTCAGATCTGGCGTCGTCGGGCTGAGCGCGACTTCAGGGTCGAGCACAAGGCGGCGGCCGCGCCCCATTCCCCGTTCGCCGCCCTGGCCGCCCTCCGTCCCGCACAGGCCCCAGCCCGGCGGCCCCGACGGCGCAAAAGCGCGACGTCTCCGTGAATGAAATGGTCGATAGCGCGCGCACAGACGTCTGGCTGTGGCGCGCCCGTTTCTTCAAGACCCGCAGCGCCGCCGCCACCTTCATCGATTCGGGTCGCGTCCGACTGACCCGCCATGGCCAGGAAACGCGGCTCGACAAACCCTCGCGAACCGTGCGGGTCGGCGACCAGTTAATGTTCGCCATCGCCGGGCGACTGATCGATGTGGAGGTTGTTTCGCTCGGTGAGCGGCGCGGGCCACCCTCCGAAGCGCAAAAGCTGTATTCTGATCGCCTTCCGCTGTGACGCCGTTGTCTGTTCGGCCTTGCAGAATTCCTCACACACGGCGGCATTGACATCCAACCGCCAGCCCGTGAAAACCCCGCGCCTCTGAGGGAGGCTGCCGGAGTTCT
>NZ_JBILUK010000191.1:0-6266 GCF_044371015.1 Phenylobacterium sp. | reverse complement strand
CCCGTCGTCGGGCGCGGGTTGCGCCACGAGCGCCAGCGCCAAAAGCATCGACGACATCACGGGGTTTCGGATCTCCGGTTGGCAGGGCCGGGCGCCCCTTGCCAGAAGGGACCCCGATGCGGTGTAAGCGCCCCCTCAAACTAGAGTTCGGATGCGCGGCGAGCAAACGCTTCGCGCAAGGGTTCCGGGCGCAAGGGGATCGGTATGGACGGCGGCGTTAGCGAAAACAGCTACAGTTCCAAGCGGACGGTGGTGACCGAGGGCGAGTGGGCCGGCTGGCACTACTATCCCGGCGGGGATCCTTATGAGGACCTGGTCGGGCCCTTCTACTCGCGGATCGACGACAAGGGTCCGATCTGCGCCTTCCGCCCCGAACGGCGGCACATGAACGGCGGCATGTTCATGCACGGCGGCTGCATCATGAGCTTTGCCGACTTCTGCCTGTTCGAGATCGCCCGCGAACCCTTGAGCCAATCCGGCGGCAACAGCGTGACGGCGACGTTCAACGGTGAGTTCGTCGGAGCCGCCGTGGAAGGCGAGATCGTCGAGTGCCGGGGCGAGGTGGTGAAGGCGGGGCGCAGCATGGTGTTCGTGCGCGGATTGATCACCCAGGGCGACAACCCGATCATGAGTTTCTCGTCTGTCTTGAAAAAGACAGGGTCGCGGAAGACATAGGCGACCCATGATACGCCAATTCATCATCCCGACCCTTTTCGGCGCCGCGCTTGCGCTGCCGGCAGCCGCGCAGGCTGCCGGCAGCGTGGAAGGCGTGTGGCGCAATCCGAAGAACACGGTGCACATCCATATCAAACCGTGCGGGGCCAACCTGTGCGGCTATGTGGTCTGGGCGACGGCCAAGGCGAAAGCCGACGCCAAGGAAGCCGGCACCGACCCTCTGGTCGGGGCGCAGCTCTTCCGCAATTTCCAACCCAGTAAGACCGACACCTGGAAGGGCCGGGTTTTCGTTCCGGACATGAACGCCACCTTTGGCGGCTCGGCTCAGTTGATCGACGCCAACACGCTCAAGGCCAAGGGCTGCCTGATCGCGGGCCTGGCCTGCAAGACGCAGAACTGGAAGCGCGTGACGAGCTGACGGCTCGATCCTTCCCTTCCGTCACGCTTCCGGCCAAGCTGGGGCGCAAACGGGGGAAGCGGCCATGATCCAGGCCAAATGCCATTGCGGGGCGGCCAGCCTCGGCCTGCCGACGGCGCCGACCGAGGCGACGGAGTGCAACTGTTCGATCTGTCGGCGGATCGGCGCCCGCTGGGTGTATTTCACGCGACAGGAGGTGACCCTGCCGGCGCCGCAGTCGACGCAGGTCTATGTCTGGGGTGATCGGATGCTGGCCTTTCACCGTTGTCGATCGTGCGGGGTCACCACTCATTGGCAGAGCCTGGACGGGTCGCGAGATCGGATGGCCATCAATGCCCGCCTGATTGATGGCTTGGACTGGAGTGCGATCCGGGTGCGCCCCTTCGACGGCGCCGACACCTGGAAGTACCTCGACGAGGACGACGCGGTTTGAAACTCTCCGTTCTCGACCTGTCGCCAGTCACGGGCCAGGCGACCCAGGCTGAGGCTGTGCGCCAGACGATCGAAGTGGCTCGCGCCGCCGAGGCGCTGGGCTATCACCGGTTCTGGGTGGCCGAACACCACAACATCGCAACCCTGGGCTCGCCCAACCCGGAGATCCTGATCGCCGCCCTGACCCAGGCGACCACGCGCATCCGACTGGGATCGGGCGGGGTGATGCTGGTGAACTATTCGCCGCTGAAGGTGGCGGAGAGCTTCATGGAGCTTGAAGCTCTGGCGCCGGGCCGGATCGACCTGGGCCTCGGCCGCGCGCTGGGCGCGGACGGGCGAACGGGAGGGGCGCTGCGCTCTGTGGGGTCCGACGCGTTTCCGCACTACTTCCAGTTGCTGACCGCCTGGCTTCTGGATTCCTCGGGAAAGGTCCCGATTCCCGAAGGTCATCCGATCTTTGATATCAAGGCCAATCCGACCGGGCCTTCGCACCCTGACGTGTTCGTGCTCTGCACCTCCGAGGAAAGCGCCAGCTTCGCCGGCATGATGGGCGTGGGCCTGGTGTTCGCCGAGTTTATCGCCCGCACCGAGGCGGGGCCGTCGATCGCCGCCTACCGCCGGGCCTTCCGGCCCTCGGCGTTCCGAAGCGAGCCCTGGGCGGGGACGGCGGTAGTCGCCTATGCGGCGGAGACCGACGAGGACGGCTGGCGCGGCGATGCGCCCAGGCGCGCGGGTACGGTCGCGATGTTGTCCGGCAGGCGGCGGCGGTTCACGGAGATTGCTGAGGCCGAGGCGTTCCTGGCCGAGTGGAAGGGCACGCCGGTGCTTGAGGACGTTGAGCGTCGGACCCTGGCGGCCTCCGCGCCGGTGATCCGGGAGCGTCTGGCCCAGAAAGCGGGGATGGCGGGCGCTGACGAGGTGTTCGTGATGTCCGCCGGACCATCGCTGGACTTGAGGCTGCGGTCTCTTGAGCTCCTGGCGCCGCGGTAGGCGCCAAGAGTTCCAACACCTTAGGCCCTAGGCGCGGCGGGCGAGCCACGCCTCGCGGGTGAGCAACCAGATCTGCTTCTCGCCCTCGCCCGAGACATACTGGAATGGCTCGCGGCCGACTTCGATCGCGCCCTGTTTCTCCTTGACCCGGGCCGAGGCGCGGTTGCCGACCGCGTTGGTCAGGTAGAGGAACGGCCAGGCCAGCCGTTCGAAGGCGTAGGCCGTCACCGCCTCGGCCGCCTCGGTCATCAGGCCCTGGCCATGGAGCAGCGGGTCGAGCCAGAAGCCGCGCATGTCCCGGCGATCCGCGGGCAGTGGCCACAGATCGATCCGACCGCGCAGGTCGTCGGAGCCCTTGAGCGTAATCGCCCAGTAGAACTGCTCGCCGCGGGCGCGTTTCTCAAGGCACTCGGCCATATTGGTCGCCGCGCCATTGGCCGGATAGGGCCATGGGATCGTCGCGCTTAGGTACTTCACAAGTTCCCATTGCGGGAAGATGTACTGGATGGCCGGAACGTCGCGCTCGGCCAGCGGGCGCAGAATCAGCCGCTGAGTCTCCAGCGTGGGGGTCGGCGGTAAGGGCGTGAAATCGGTCATTTTCCATCTCGTTTGGGAAATGCCGGTGGCGGGGCGCCTTCCTGTTCGCATCGCGTGAGCCCCAGCCGGTCCGGCGGGGCTTTGATCTGGAAGGCTATACGTCGACGCGCGCAAGTCCGTCCCGACGCCCCGCGAGGGTGGCAGCGTTGCAACCGGACGAGCTTGCAGGCTGGTGAACCATGCCGCTGCGTTAGGCGGCGAACTCGGCGCCGTCAACTTAATGGGGGGCTTGGCAATGGTGCGTCCGCGTCCCACTTGAGCAGTATGAACAACAACGCCATCGCCGCCACGCTCGCCCTTACCCTCTTCGCCGCTGCGCCGGCCGCCGCCGCCGAACCGCCGAGCGCGGGGCCGCTGGATCCTGCGACCTTCTACGCCGGGACCTGGTACGAGCAGGCGCGGACGCCGACCGGGCTGACCAAGGGCTGCGAATGGGCGACCACCGCCTACAGCCGCGACGACAAGGGGCGTATCCAGGTGCGCGACGAGTGCCGGCAAGAGCGCGAGGATGGCTCGCTGCGCGCCATCGCCGGACCGGGCCAGATCAAGGACGAGGGCGTCAACGCCACCCTGGAGGTCCGCTATCGCTTCGGACCGTTCCGCCCGACGCGCACCTATCGGATCATCGCGACGGACCCGGACCGGAGCTGGTTCGCGTCAGCCGAGCCGGAGTTTGAACGAGTCTATCTGTTCAGCCGCGCCGTGGCGCCGCCGATGGCCGAGGTTGAGGCCTGGGTCGGCAAGATCCGGGCGCTCGGCTACACGGGCGAGCTGGAAATCCTGGCCACGCCGGGTCGGCCCAGACCCTAGAGTTGGAGCGTGACGGGCGCCTGAACCGGCAACCACTTCAGGCTGTCACACTCTGGTTCGCTTTCGAGGCTCCTTGACCGCGGTCATCAGGATCAGGAACGCGGCGACCAGGAAGCCCAGCGAGGCGAAGAAGACCGTGTTGTAGCCATAGAATTCGGCGACGACGCCGCCGATCAGCGGCCCGGCGGTCGCGGTGATGCTCTCTGCGGTGGCGGAAAACGCAATGCGCATGGGCAGCTCATCGCGGGTGCCGAACTCCAGGATCATGGTCTGGGACGCCATCATGTAGCCGGAGAGCGAGGCCCCGAGGAGCGCGAAGGCGGCGAAGACTTGCACGGGTTCATGCAGGTAGATCAGCATAACCGTCGCGCCCATCCAGCCGATCAGCGAGACGACCAGCACGGCCCGGAAGCCGGTCTTGTCTCCCATGTAGCCCCAAAGAAGGTTGGAGAGCGTGTCGGCGCCCAGGAAAGCGAAGGTGAGCAGGCCCAGGGTGGCCCCGTCGGCCCCCACCTGCTGACCGACGTGCAGGATGTAGAACGGCGTCGCGATGCGCGCGGAGGTCGCCAGCATCTGCATGATCAGGAAGAAGCCATAAGCCGGGTCCTGGCGGACCAGCGCAGGGAAATCCATCAAGCGGTCGCGGAAACGGGCCTGTGTGCGGGTGGTGGGGGGCTCGGGTTCCTTTAACAGTATCTGCAGCGCCCAGAGACCGGCGCTGGTCAGGGCGAAGGCGAAGACGAAGGTGGTGGAATAGCCGTTGCCGAACAGGTTCGGCTCAATGAAGTAGCGTCCGGCCACCCAGGCCAGGATCGCCGCGATCAGCCCGCCAGTGGCGTTGCGCCAAGCCTGAAGGCGACCGCGCCGTTGTAGCGGGATGACCTTGGCCATGAGGGTGGAGAACACCACCCGCTGAGCGCCCATGAAGACGCCGAACATGAAAATGAAGAACAGCAGCGCCCAGACCAGGGGCTGGCCCGAAAGGAACCAGCCGGCGAGCGCCATGCCGAGGATGGCGAGCCGGCCAAGGCTCCCCATCCATACGGCCGCCGGCATCAGCCGCTTGCGGTGCTCAACCTTGGTGGCGCCAAAGATCGGCGAGATGATTCCGCCCACCTGCTGGAGGGCCAGCGCCAGCCCAACGATGCTGTTGGAGCCAGAGACTGCGAACAGATAGGCCGGCAGAAAGGTGGGGGCGTTGACCAGCCGGAAGCCGGTCATGCCCAGCATGCCATGGAGGTAGTTGCCGGCGTAGTTCCGGGGCAGATTGTCCCAGACGAACTTCTCGTAAGCGGCCTCACGCTCGGCGAGGTCGGCTTCGTCCGGCGTCACGACGGCGTCGGTTTCGTCGAGGCGGGTCGTCACGCTTGTCACTTCCCTGGCGCCGGGCATTGGCCCACGCGGTCAGGGCCCCCTGGCTGCGGAAAAATTCGAACATCCGGTCCGGAAGGAACTGGACTCGCATTCAATGCTAAGGGGTTTCGCCGGCGCGGCAACCGGCCTTGAAGCCCATCTTCATCGCCGGGCGCATTCCCTTGACCACCCGGGAGAGCGGTCCACACTGGCCGCCTCAGTTCGGAAGGAAGACCACCATGCGGGGACCGACGCCGATTCTGGCCATGATCTTTGCGCTGGGCGTCGCGGGTGTGGCGCAGGCTTCGGAGTTTGTGGTGGTGGCCTCGACCGATCCCGCCATTGCTCGGGGGCGTAGCGTCGCGGCGGGCGCGACCCTGCCGCTGGGCGTCGGCAAGACCGTGATGGTGATCGACACCTCAGGCCAGATCACCCGACTGACCGGCGGGGCCGGCGGCGTCACCTTGCCGCGCCGACAATTGTCCGCCGCCAACTCCGACCGAGTGGCAGTGCTGAAGATGCTGGTCGCTCAGCCGCGGCTGAAGCGTTCGGGACCCAGCGCAAAACCCTGCCCGGAGGTGGACCTGACCGCCTTTGAGGGCATCGTGACCACGGCCCAGGTGGATGGATGCCTCACCCGGGCGCGCGCGGCCTTCGAGGCCTATGTGGCCCGCGCCTCGGCCCCGTAGCGCCGCCAGAGAAGCCCGAAGGAAGCGGTCGCGCCGAGCAGCGCGATCAGGATCGCCGCCGCATAACCGAGCCCCAGGGCGAGCATAGCGGCTCCGGCCAGGCAGGCGCCGGCGCTCCCCAGGTCCCATCCGGTTTCCGTCGCCACGCTGTATCGGAGCGGGCAAGGCGTGGCCGACGCCAGATCGTAGAGCACCGCTCCGATCACAGGGGTCCAGAACGCGAAGGCCAGAGCTCCCATGGCGTTGGCCGCCACCGCCACCCAGGCTTGTTCCAACCCCAGGCTTCGGAACAGTACGAGGCC
>NZ_JBILUK010000190.1:0-6272 GCF_044371015.1 Phenylobacterium sp. | reverse complement strand
AGAGGGCGGTTCAATGCCTGCTCGACCGATACGGCTATGGGATAGAGGATCGCGCTCATCGCAAGGCCATCATCGCTGAAATTCGGCGCGGGCGGAACGGCGAGGGCGGCTTTAGAGTCGGGCAGGGTGATTCGCCGGGGCGTCGATGGGCACGCACGAACTGATGCTGGCGGCGGCGGCGGGCGCGGTGAGCCTGGCGATCTCAGCCGTCCTCTGGGCTTTCGCCCAGCGCCGGGCCGCCGACCACGAGGCCGCCCGTCTGAGGGCGCGTATCCGGACCCTGGAGGCGGCTGCGGAGACCGCCCAGGCCTCCACCGAAGCCTTCGATTCCGCCCTCCTGGCGGTGGAAGACGGCCAGGCGCTGCTGGCGTCGGGCGCGGAGAGCCTCGCAGTCTGCTGCGAGGCGCTGGGGCTTGGCGCGCCCGATCCCCAGGCCCTGCTGGCGGCCCTGATGCGCGCCGATCCCGATCATGCGCGCCGTCTGCGCGGTCTGACAGAGCGGGGCGAACCCTGCGCCTTCGAAGTCACCGGACGCGCAGGAGTGGTCACGGTCGAGGGGCGCGCCGCCGGCGCCCTGGCCTGGCTTCGGGTCTCCGCCGTGCTGGGTGAGGGCGAGGGCCTGCCGACCGCGCCGCGCTTCGCCGCCTTCGTCGACGCCCGCAAGGCCCCCGCCTGGATCGCCGCTGCGGACGGCTCGCCGATCTGGGTCAATGCGGCCTGGGCCGAGGCCGCAGGGGTGGAGAACCTCGACGCGGCGGCCCGCGCCGGCGCCACGCTCGACCGAGGCGCCGATGGCCTCGCCGCCGAGGCCGCCAACCTCGGTCAGCGCCGCGAGGGTCTGCGCTGGCTCAGCCTGGGTGGCAGGCGTCGGGCGCTGAAGGTCACCGCCCAGCCGCTGGAAGGCGGCGGCGTCGGGGTCTGGACCGACGATGTCACCGACCTGGAAGAGTCCCGCGAGCAGACCCGCCGCTACATCGAGGCGCACGATGAAACCCTGAACCGCATCGACGACGCCGTGGCGGTGTTCGACGGCCAGAAACGCCTCAGCTTCCACAACACCGCATTCGCCGAGCTCTGGGGCCTGGAGCCGGCCTGGCTGGGGGAACGCCCCACCCATGGCGAGATCATGGATCGCCTGCGCCAGCGTCGCCGCCTGCCGGAGACCGCCGACTACGCCAAGTGGAAGGCCGCCGAGCTCGAGCGCTACGCGCGCCTCGAGGCTGAGCCTGACGACCTTTGGAGCACGCCCGACGGCCGCACACTCAGGGTGTCGCGCCAGCCACACCCGATGGGCGGTCTGCTGATCCTGTTCGCCGACATCACCGGCGAGCTTCGGATGAAGGCTCAGTTCAACGCCTTGATTCAGGTGCAGCAGGCGACGCTCGACAAGTTGTCGGACGCGGTCGCGGTGTTCGGCTCCGATGGTCGCCTGCGCCTGCACAACGAGAGCTTCGAACGGTTCTGGAACATCACGCCTCTGCAGATCGAAGCGGCTGGCGACTTCGAGGGCGTGGTCGATCTCTGCGTCCACCGCCTGCACGATCAGAGCTTCTGGCAGGAGCTAAAGGGCCGTGTCGCCGACACCGATCCGGCCGCGCGCATGCCGGTGGGCGGCGAAGTTCGAACCTCCGACGACCGATTGGTGGAGTATCGCACGCGCCCCCTGCCGGACGGCGCGACCCTGATCGCCTTCACCGACGTCAGCGACGCGCGCCGCCTGGAGAGTGCGCTGGCCGACCGCGAGGCGGCGTTGAGCGAGGCCGAGCGGCTCAAGCGTGAGTTCGTCGGCAATGTTTCCTATGAACTGCGCACCCCGCTGACCACAATTCTCGGCTATTCCGAGATGCTGGAGAGCCACGGGGTCAGCGATCCCGAACGCGCCCGGTCCTATGCCGGAGCGGTCAAGGCCGCCGCCACCCAGCTCGCCCGCTCCATCGACGATGTGCTCGACATGGCCGAGATCGACGCCGACGAGATGGCGCTCGATGTCACACCGGTCGACGTGGCCGAACTCCTGCTCGAGACCGCCGCCCGCTGGCGGCCCCAGGCCGAGGCTGGTCAGGTGTCCATCATCATGGCGCCGCCGCAGGACGTCGGTGTGATCCGAGGCGACCGCCGCCGCCTGGCCCAGGTGCTTGATCACCTGATGGAAAATGCGCTCGGCCAGACGCCTCAGGGCGGAACGGTCAGTCTCGCGGCGCGGAAATCCGCCGGGGTCGTCCAGCTTCAGGTCGCCGACACCGGGCGCGGCATCCCCTTCCATGTCCAGGCGCACATCTTCGACCGCTTCATCGGTCGTGAGCGCGGCGGTCCGGGCCTGGGCCTGGCGCTGGTCAAGGCGCTCACGGAACTGCATGGCGGATGGGTGGCGTTGGAGAGCGAGCCGGGCGCCGGCGCCACATTCACCTGCCATCTGCCCGAGGATTCCCTGGCCGCACGCCAGCCGGAGCTGCGGTTCGCTCGATGAGCTCCGCTCGCGCCGCCCTGGTTCCACACCCCGCGACGCCCAGCGCGGTCCTGGGCGCGGCGGAGATTCACGCCGAACGCGCCGCCGACGGGGAACTGAGGCTCCGCTGGATTCTCTCGGGCGTCACCGACCTTCTGGTCTGGCCGGCGCGCGGCGAAGGGCGGACCGACTTCCTCTGGCGACGCACCTGTTTCGAGGCCTTCATCCAGGCGCCGCCCGCTCCTGGCTATCGCGAGTTGAACCACGGCCATGGCGCCTGGGCGGCCTATCGGTTCTCGAGCTTCAGGTCCGGCATGGGCGATGCGCCCCTGCGACCGCCCCGGATGCGGATCGAGATCGGCGCTTCTGAAGGCGTCATCGAGGCCGTCTGGCGCCTGGACCTGCCGACAGACGCCGCATGGCGGCTGGGCGCCACCATGGTGGTCGAGGCCGCCGACGGGAGTCTTTCCTACTGGGCCGTCACCCATCCGGGCGCCCGTCCGGAATTCCATGATGCCGCCGGTTGGACGCTCGACCTCACGGCGCCCTGAAACCCTACCGCGCCACGCTGGCTCGGGCGCGCTGAAGCGCGGTGCGGCGGTTCGGCGGAGCTTCAACCTCGTCATTGAGGGCCGCCAGCATAAGGGCCTTCAGGCTCGCGCCACGCTTGGCGTCGGTCACCTTGCCGCCCTCGGCGTCGACCACATAGAAGGCGTCCACAGCCCGCTCGCCATAGCCGTCGATATGGGCCGAGGTGATCAACAGGCCCGCGTCGGAGAGCGTGCGCGCCAGACTGGCCAACAGGCCCGGCCGATCCCGGCCCGAAGCCTCAACGACCGTCGCCGCCTCCGAGGCGTCGTTGTCCAGCATCACCGTCGGCGTGATGGCGAAGGCCGCCGTGCGGCTCAAGTCCGACCTGCGGATTTCCCGCGCCGCAGGCTGCCCGCGGGCCGCCGCCGCCAGGGCGTCCGCCAGCCTGCTGAGCGCGCGCGGATCGCTGGCGCCTATCGGTGCGCCGGTGACGTCCTGCACATAGAAAACATCCAGCGCCCGCCCGCCGCGCGAGGTGAAGACCCGCGCGCCCACCACATTGGCGCCGGTTGCGGTCAGTGCTTCCGCGAGGTCGACGAACAGGCGTGGACGGTCAGCCGCGGCCACCACCACCTCTGAGGCGTTCAGGTCAGGCCTTACCCGAGCCTCCGCCGCTGCGTCGCCGGTGCGGGCCAGGCGCGCGTGGGTCAGCACTTCTTCGTCGGTGAAGGCGGTGAAGTAGGCGTCCTCCATGGCGTCGCCCCAGGCTTCGCCGGCCGGATCGGCCCGGGCCAGCCGCACCCTTGCGTCATAGGCCGCATTCTCCTGATAGCGCCGCATCGCCGCCGCGGCGTCCGAACCACGACCGCCCCGAAACACCGCCTCAGTCGCGGCATAGAGCTCGCGCAGCAGCTGGCCCTTCCAGCCGTTCCAGACGCCTGGGCCCACTGCCCGGATATCGGCCACCGTCAGCACCAGCAGCAGCCGCAACCGCTCCGGCGTCTGCACGATCCGAGCGAAGTCCGCCACAGTGCGAGGGTCGGAAACATCCCGCTTCTGGGCGTAGTCGCTCATCACCAGGTGATGCTCCACCAGCCACGCAACCAGCTCGATCTTGGGACGCTCCAGCCCGAGCCGCTCACAGGCCTGACGCGCCGCCCGCGCGCCGGCCACCTCCTGTCCACCGGCGCCGCCCTTGCCGGTGTCGTGCAACAGCATGGCCAGGAACAGCGCCTCGCGGTCGGCGATCAGCGGCATGATCGCGGTGGCGAGCGGATGGTCGTCCCCCATCCGCCCCGCCGCCACCTCGGCGATGATGCCTACGGCCCGCAGCGTATGCTCGTCCACGGTGTAGGAGTGGTACATGTTGAACTGCATCTGGGCGACGATCCGCCCGAACTCCGGCAGGTAGCGGCCCAACACCCCGCACTCGGTCATCAGCGTGAGCGTGGTGCGCGGATCACGCCCGCGCGCCAGAATGTCGAGGAACACTTTCGCCGCGACCGGATCACGGCGCACCGCCGAGGTGATCCGGGTGGCCGCGCGCGAGGCCATGGTGAAGGCGTCGGGATGCAGGTCCAGGTTCCGCTGGTCTGCGATGCGGAACAGCCGCAGCAGATTGACCGGGTCGGTCTCGAACAGGCCCGGATCCACGTCCAGCCGGCCGCCCACCTCATGGAATCCCGGCTCGTCCAGCGGCTTGCGTTTCACCTGCCGGCCCGGGATGAACCTTGAAATTCCGCGTGGCTGCGACTTGAACTGCTCGGCCTCCAGCTTGGCGGCGAACACGCGCGTCAGCGCCCCCACGTCCTTGGCGATCAGGAAGTAGCGCCGCATAAAGCGCTCTACCGCCGGCGCATCGCCCCGGTCGCCATATCCCATCCGGCGGGCCAGCTCCGGTTGCAGGTCGAAGGAAAGCCGTTCTTCCGGCCGGCCGGTGGCGAAGTGCAGATGGCCGCGCACCGCCCAAAGGAAGTCGAACGCCTGGATGAACGCCCGCACCTCGCGGCGTTCGAACATCTCCAGCTGCAACACCTTTTCCATCGACTGGCCGGGATTCAGATACTGGGCGATCCAGAAGAGGGTGTTGAGGTCGCGCAGGCCGCCCTTGCCCTCCTTGATGTTGGGCTCGACCATGTAGCGGCTGGCGCCCGCGCGGGCGTGGCGCTCATCGCGCTCCTTAAGCTTGGCGGCGACGAACTCCGCGCCGGTGCCGCGCACCACCTCGTTCTCGAAGCGACGCACCAGATCCGCCGCGAGCGCCTCGTCGCCGGTCAGCCGCCGCGCCTCCAGGATGGAGGTGCGAATGGTGTAGTCCTCGCGCGCCAGCCTGACGCACTCTTCCACTGTGCGCGACGCATGGCCCACCTTGAAGCCCAGGTCCCACAGCGCATAGAGCATGAACTCGATCACGCTCTCGGCGTGCGCGGTCTGCTTGTAGGGTCGCACGAACAGGAGATCGATGTCGCTGAAGGGCGCCAGCGTGCCGCGCCCGTAGCCGCCCACCGCCATCAACGCCAGCCGCTCGCCCTCGGTGGGGTTGCGCGCCCGAAAGATGTGAACGGTGGTGAAGTCCCAAAGGGCGGAGACCACCTCGTCGGTGACGCCTGACAGCAGCCGCGCGGTCTCAATGCCGCCGGCGCCGTTCTCCAGCCGCTCCTTGGCGATCATCCTTCCCCGAAACAGCGCGGCCTTCAGAACCTCCAGCGCCGCCTTACGCTGGGCCAGTTCATCGCCCAGGTTCTCAAGCGCGGCTGTCGAAAGCAGGGCCCGTAGTCGCACGCCGTCGACGACGTACTCCAGGCGCGTGGGCTTTAGGCGTGTGGGCATGGCGCGGCTGTCTTACTCCACGCCGATGAGCGATGTCTTGCCGTGCGTGGCGAGACTCAGCTGCGCGACTTCAGCAGGTCGCGGATCTCGCTCAGCAGCACCACATCGGCCGGCGGGCCCTCGGGCGGTTTGCGCATCCGGTTGATCGTCTTGACCATCAGGAACACCACCCAGCCGATGATCAGAAACTGGATGATGGTGTTCACGAAGGCGCCGTACTGGATCGAAACCTTCTCGACCGCGGCGGTCACCGGGTCGTCCGGCTTCAGCACGAACTCGAGTTTGGAAAAGTCGATCCCGCCCAGCAGCAGCCCGATCGGGGGCATGATCACATTGTCGACCAGGCTGGAGACGATCTTGCCGAAAGCCCCGCCGATGATCACGCCGACCGCGAGGTCGACTACATTTCCGCCCGCGATAAAGGCGCGAAACTCCGACGCTATGCTCATGGGGTCGTCTCCGCCGG
>NZ_JBILUK010000030.1:0-22172 GCF_044371015.1 Phenylobacterium sp. | reverse complement strand
GCGTACGACCTTCGTCCTACCGACCATAATCTTGCCCAACACCCCCTAACTCACCCCCGCCGCCGCCCGCGCACTCCGCAGGTGGCCCTCCGCGAGGTCGATCAGCACCACCTCCAGTAACCGCCCGACGGTGGTCGGGCCGCCCATGAATGGGATGTCGGCCGTGCGCTCCAGCGCGTCGGCCGGGGTCGTGGCGAGCCAGGTTCGCACCCGTTCGCCTTCCAGCGCCAGGAACCGGATCGTGTCGCCCGGCGTGCAGTCGGCCTGTTCGCGGATGTGTTCGTCGTTGAGGCGGTCGATGTCCGCCCGCGTGGCCACGGTGAGCGGGCGGCCGTCGAGGATCGCCTGGGCCTGGTCGATCACCGGATAGTGGATCGCGCCCACATGGTGCGCGGTCACGCCGGCGCCCCAGCCCTCGTCCGCGGTCGGCGCGCGCCAGCCCTCCGCCGGGCAGTCGCGGACGAAACGGAGCAGTTCGGCGTGCAGCGCCTCAAACCGGGGGCCGATGTAGAGGCCCGGCGCTTCGGCGACGGAGGATGGCGAGGTCTGCATGGTCCGGCCCTGTCACGGCGTGGCGATCGCCAGGTTGGCGCCATCCCGGTTCGGGTCGGGCGCTGAGTCAATTACCCGCAACGTATCCGGGGCATCGAAGGCCTCGATGAGGTCTGGCGTCCGCGCCTGACGCACCGGCGTGCTCACCTGCGCTGATGTCACCGCCCGAAATCCCATCCGTGCGCGCCGCCGAGATTTTCCACAGGATTTGCCAGAGGGGTCGATCCGGGGGGCGCCTCCCCTCGGGGCGGGTCCTGAAACATGCGTTCCTATGTCCAGCATGTGGAAAATCTTTCAGGGCCCCCGAGGCGCCGGCGGGTCTGGTCCGCCGGTCGCCGGGCGGCTACGGTCGGCCGCTTGAACGAGGCGGCCCTGATGGACGATGCACCCCCCCCAACGCCTCCCGGCGAGACGCCGATGCAGAAGGCGCTGCGGCTCAAGCGCGCGGCGCAGGGCGCCAAGGGCGGCCCGCCGAGCAGCGGTCGCCTGCGCGACGAACGGGCGGCGGCCGCGGCCTCGTCGTCCAAGTCCAAGCCCTGGATGAAGAAATAGGCGGTCCCCCTCCTTCCCAGGCGCGAAGCGCGGTTCGGGGGAGGTGGCGCCCCGGACCGGATCCGGGGCGACGGAGGGGGCTAGCGCAGCACCACCGGGTCCAGCGCCGTCCCCGGCGGGTAGTTGTCGGCGATCTGGTACATGCCATCGAGCGTGATGGTCGCGGGCAGGGTGATCGCGCCGTCGGCTCCGGTCCCGGGCGCGCCGAGCTTGGCGATGGCGTAGCGCTTTTCGCCGCCGGGCGCGGTTGGCGCGGTGATCACGGCGCCGTCCGGCCCGGCCTCCACCCCCAGGTCGCAGAGCGTCGTCCTGAGCATCCCGCCGTGCGCCTCGAAGCTGATCGCCCCCTGGAACCGCGCCGCGCCGGTCAGGGCGCCGTCCGGGCCGACGGCCAGGTCGCCGCCGGGCAGGGCGGTCAGCACGAAGGCGCCTTCCGCGTCACGGTCCGCGCCGTCGGCGAGCGTGATGGATCCGCCGGCCGCCTCCACATAGGCCCGGAAGCTCGCCTTGACGCCCCAGGTGAGCGTGGTGATGGGCATGCGCCTCGCTGCTCCTCAACCGTTGTGGCTGCCGTCGCACAGCGGCTGCTTGGCGGTGACCTTGCAGCCGCAGAAATAGACCGTGCGGCTCTTGGTGGCGGCGTACTTCACCGGGGTGATGTCGGTGGTCTTGTGGCTGCCGTCGCAGAACGGCTGCCTCTGGGAGAGACCGCAGGCGCACCACCAGTAGTCGCGGCCCTCCTCGACCTCGACGGGGAAGGGGGTGTCGGCGGCGCGGACGGCGGCGGTCATGGGAAGCTCCTGAGATTGCGCCGCCACCATACTCCGCTCCGGCGGTCTGTGGAGGGGTCTCGCGGCGGCGGCGCTGTTCGGCCAGGATATGAGTCGCATCCGTTCGAGGGAGTCCCGCCATGTCGATAATCCAGACCGACCGTCGCCGGCTGCTGCTGGCCGGCGGCGCCGCGATGATGGCGGGCCCGGCCTGGGCTCAGGCCGAGGAGCCGATCGCCGCCACCGTCCTGGCCACCACGGCGGAGAACCAGGCGGCGACGTTCCGCAACATCGACCGCGCCGGCCCCGTGCGCCCGATCCGCGCCGGCGGGCGGGTGCGGCCGCTGCCGCCGCACGCGCGGTCGCTGGACGGCCTCAGGTTCCCGTTCGAGGGCGCGACCCGCACGGTCGACGACTACATGACCCGGCGCCGGACCGGCGGCCTGCTGGTGCTGAAGCGCGGCGAGGTGGCGCTCGAACGCTATGGCATGGGCAACAATCCGCAGACCCGCTGGACCAGCTTCTCCACCGCCAAGTCGATGACCGCGACCCTGACCGGCGCGGCGCTTCACGCCGGGGCGATCAAGAGCCTGGATGATCCGGTCGAGGCCTATCTGCCGAAGATGGCGGGCAGCGCCTATGCCGGCGTGAGCGTGCGCAATGTCCTGCGCATGGCCTCGGGCGTGGCCTGGACCGAGGCCTATGATCCGGGCGGGGTCTCCGATGTCGCGCGGCTGGGCCTGGCCATGGCCGCCCGGCGCGATGGGTTGGTGCTGGAGCTGATGCGCACCCGGGCGCGCGCCGTTCCGCAGGGGACCAAGTTCAACTACTCGACCGGTGAGACCTGTGTCCTGGGCGCCATCGTCTCGGCGGCCGTGAAGCGTAACCTGGCGGACTATTATTCCGAGACCGTCTGGGGTCCGGCCGGCATGGAGGCCGACGGCTACTGGCAGCTGGAATCAGAGGGCGGCATGGCCCTGGCCGGCATGGGGGTGAGCGCGCGCCTGCGCGACTATGGCCGGTTCGGGCAGTTCGTGCTGGAGGACGGGGTCGCCTCGGACGGCGTGCGCCGCCTGCCGGTCGGCTGGCGCGAGCTGGCCGGTCAGCCCGACAGCGAGGCCACCGGCTTCGGCAAGCTCGAGAAGGACTATCCGCTGGGCTACGGCTACCAGTGGTGGGTGCTGCCGCGCGGCGCCGGGACCGCCCACGACGGCGCCTTCACCGCCCAGGGCATCTTCGGCCAGTTCGTCTATGTGAACCCGCGCGAACAGGTCGTGGCCGTGGTCTGGAGCGCCTGGCGCGACGCCTGGCAGACGCCCTCGGAATTCGAGACCTACGCGCTCCTGGGCGCGGCGGTGGAGGCGTTGCGGTAGGGCTTCAGGGCGCGATCCAGGCGCCGCCGTTGGCGTGGATCACCTGGGCCTGGACGAAGCGGGCGGCGGGACTGAGCAGGAAGTCGACCACGGCGGCGTAGTCCGCGCCCTCGGCCAGCCGACCCGAGGGGTTGGCCCGGGCGCCGCGTTCCAGCGCCTTGGCCGCCGCCTCCTCCGAACCGGTCATCCGGGCGACCGAGGTGGTGGCGACGAGGCCCGGGGCGACCGCGTTGATGGTCACGCCCCGCGGCGCCAGTTCGGGCGCCAGGTAGCGGATCAGGCTCTCGGCCAGGGCCTTGCCGGCCCCCAGGGCGGCGTAGTTGGCCAGCACGGAGCGGGCTCCGGCGCTGGAGATGAAGACGATCCCGCTGCCTTCGGACAGCCGGGGCAGGGCGGCCTGGACCAGCCAGAGCAGCGAGAGTCCGTTGGCCTGGATGGCGGCGGTGAACCGCTCCGGGTCGGCGGCCAGCAGGCGGGTGGGGTATATGGCGGCGGCGTTGTGGACGATGTGCAGCGGCCGTCCGTCGGCCTCGGCCGCCGCGACCAGGGCCTCCGCCCCGGCCGGCGAGCTCACATCGGCGGCGACGGTGCGCACGCTCGCCCCGGCGGCCGAGAGCTCGGCCCGGGCGTCTTCGGCGGCGGCGTGGTCGCTGTGATAGCCCAGCACCAGCGGCTCGCCCCGAGCCGCCAGATGCCGGGCGATGGCGAGCCCGATGCCCTTGGTCCCGCCGGTGATCAGGATGGTCATCGCGTGGCGGCCCCCGCCGCCTCGGCCTGTCGGGCCGCAGAAAGAATGCTGGGGAGGGAGTAGTTCCCCTCATGGCCAGGAGCGTCGGTGTATCCTCTGGTCCGGTCAAGGCGTCGCCGAACGGTCACGCATCGTTGCGGGCGGCGTCACGCCAACGATGCAGAACCGTCAAGCCCCGATGGTACCCGCCCCCCTCGGACCCGAAACGGGCCGGCTAAGGGGATCGTCATGAAGTCACGACTTTGGATCGGCGCGGCGGTGATCGCGCTGTCGCAGGGCTGGGCGTTGAGCGCCGTCGCAGCCGACGCAGACGCCGACGCGGTGTCGGTGGAAGAGATTATCGTGTTGGGCCAAGGTGAGGCGCGCCAGGTACAGACGGTCTCTGGTGAGGAGCTCACTCTGGAAACACCCGGCGCGAGCCCCCTAAAGCTCGTAGACAAGCTGCCGGGTGTGAACTTCCAGGCGGCGGACGCATTTGGTTCCTACGAATGGTCGGCGCGGATCACCATTCGCAGCTTCAACCAGAACCAGCTGGGTTTTACGCTGGACGACGTGCCGCTCGGCGACATGACCTACGGCAACCACAACGGTCTGCACATCTCCCGCGCCATCTCCGGTGAGAACGTCGGCGCAGTTGAACTTTCGCAGGGCTCGGGCTCGCTCGACACTGCCTCGGCGAACAACCTGGGCGGGGTGCTGCGCTATACCACGCGTGACCCTTCCCGTTCCTTTGGCGGCTTGGTCAGCGGCACTGGCGGCTCGTACAACACCTTCCGCGGCTTTGCGCGGCTCGAGAGTGGTGAGCTGGCGACAGGCGGTCGTGGCTTTGCGAGTTACGCCTACAACACCACCGATAAGTACAAGGGCGACGGCGAGCAGCGTCACCAGCAGTTCAACGTAAAGTTCGTCCAGCCCATCGGCGCTGCTGAGATCAGCGCCTTCGCCAACTGGTCCAAGCGGCGCGAGCAAGACTATCAGGACATGTCGCTCGAGATGCTTAGTCGGCTTGGGTACGGCTGGGACAATATCAGCGACAACTGGGCCCTGGCGGTGCAGGTCGCCGAGATCGGAAACAACCGCGGCGAGACTGGCGTGACCCCGCGGAATCCCCAGTTGGGCACGGTCTACCCGGGCCTGATTCGCTCAGTTGACGACGCCTACTACGACGCGTCAGGCCTGCGCGACGACATGCTGGGCGGGATCACCCTGAAGGTTCCAGTGGGTGAGATGCTGGACCTGAAGGCTACGCTCTACGGTCACGATAACGAAGGCCAGGGCATCTGGTTCACGCCCTATGTGGCCAGCCCCAACTACGGTGTCGCGGGCGCCACCACCGACAACGCCCCGATCTCGATCCGCACCACCGAGTATGATCTGCGCCGCTACGGCGTGGTCGCCGCGGCGACCTGGGAGGCTGGCGCCCATAAGGTCAACGCCGGCTTCTGGTACGAGGACAACGACTTCAACCAGGCGCGGCGTTACTACGCCCTGAACCGCGCCGCGCCTCAGCGCAGCGCCCTGAACTTCCAGTCCGGATCGTTCCGCACCGACTGGGAGTATGACTTCAAGACGACGACCTGGAAGTTCTGGGTGCAGGACAACTGGACCGTCACCGACCAATTCAGCGTCAACTTCGGCTTCGCCACGCTTGGCGTCAAGAACGAGGGCCGCACGGTCTTCGCGCGCACTCCGGCGGTGGAGAAGAACGGCGTCATCAAGGTGGAAGAGAACTTCCTGCCTCAGGTCGGCGGCCGGTACGCGCTCACCGAGGACAGCGAACTATTCGCCGGTTACACGCGCAATGTTCGGGCGTTCCCGAGCTCTGGAACCTCGGGGCCGTTCTCTGCCAATCGGGCCGGCTTCGACGCTATTCGCAACAAACTTGAGCCGGAAACCGCCGACACCATCGAGGCCGGCTGGCGCTTCCGCACGGCCGACTTCCAGGGCGTGCTCGCGGGTTATCATGTTAAGTTCAAGGATAGGTTGTTCTCGGTGCCGGTTGGCTCCGGCATTGTGGGCAATCCTTCGGCGCTCTCCAATGTCGGCGGTGTCACCTCTCAAGGCATCGAGGCGGTCGGTTCATGGGAGTTCGCCGAGAACTGGTCGGCGTTCGCATCCTACGCCTACAACAACTCCGAGTACGATGACGACACCGTCGATGGGAACGGCGCCATTGTCGCCCGCACAAAGGGCAAGACGTCGGTGGATAGCCCGGAGCACCTGTTCAAGGCCGAACTTAGCTATGACGCAGGCGAAGGCTTCTTCGGGCGCTTCTCGCTTTCCTATCTCAGCAAGCGCTACTTCAATTATGAAAACGACCGTAGCGTGCCGTCCCAGACCCTGGCCGATTTTACAGTAGGCTATAGGTTCTCAGGCCCAGATTGGCTGAATGGTCTGGAAATCCAGGCCAATGTCTCCAATCTGTTCGATGAAGAGTACATCTCGACCATCAACTCCAACGGCTTTCCGCTGCGGGGCGACAGCCAGACCTTGCTGGTCGGCGCGCCACAGACGGCCTACGTGACTATCCGCAAGACGTTCTAGACGGCGATCCTGGACGGGCGCGGGGAGACGATGATGCTTCGGACTGTTCTCACCGCGCTCGTGCTGGCCTTCGGACTGGCTTCGACGGCCGTGGCCGCCGACGCCGATCAACGCCTGGTGATCGTGACCCTCGACGGGTTGCACTGGCGAGAGCTCTTCCAGGGCGCGGATCCAGCCAGGGCCGCGGATCGAGCTTTCGTCAATGACCCTGCTGCGACCGTGAAGGCCTATGTGGAGGCGCCGGACCGGGCTCGCTTCCTGATGCCGTTTCTTCACAACGTTGTGGCCCGCGACGGGGTGCTGCTCGGCAACCGCGACCAGGGTTCCTGCGTAAAGGTGGCCAATGATCAGTGGTTTTCGTTCCCGGGCTACAACGAGATCCTGAGCGGGCGGCCCGACCCTGCGATCCGATCGAACGCGTTCGGTCCCAATCCCAACGTCACGGTGCTGGAGTGGTTGAACGGCCGGACCGGATTCGCTGGACGGGTACAGGCGGTGACCTCTTGGTCAGTGTTTGCCGACATCCTGAATGTGGGCCGCAGCAAGCTTCCGGTGAACGCAGGATGGGGCGGAAAAGCCGAGACGCCCGTGGATCCTATGCTGGCCCGGCTGGAGGCCGGCGCGCCGCGCATTTGGCCGACGGTGCGGCTGGACGCCTTCACCCAGGCGCACGCGCTGGCCACGCTTAAGGTCAAGCGGCCACGCGTGCTCTATGTGGCCTATGGCGAAACCGACGATTTCGCCCATGACGGGCGCTACGATCTGACGTTAGAGGGCGCGCGCCGGACAGACGGTTTCATCGCCGAGCTATGGGCTGCGCTGCAGGCGAACCCCGCCTACGCCGGGCGGACAACCATGATCCTTACGACCGACCATGGGCGCGGCGAGGGCCGGCCCGACGCCTGGAAGCATCACGGCAAGCCGATGTTCGCGGAGTCCGACGCGGCTTGGATCGGCGTTTTGGGGCCGGGCGTCCGCAAGCCGCCAGTCTCGATGGAATGCGCCACGGTCGGTCAGGTCGCCGCCACTGCGCTAACCGCGCTGGGAATAGACTGGAGGGCCTTTCGCGCCGACGCCGCGCCGCCGCTTGATGTGTTTCAGCCTCGCTGAATCTTAAGCGCTCATGCGCTCGGCGCCACGCCCTCCAAACGCGAAACGGGCGGCCCTCGCGAGAAGACCGCCCGTCGTGGTCGCTTCCGACTCTGCCGTCTGGGCGTCAGGCGCCCGAGAGGTGCATTGGCCTCGCCCGCTCGACCTTTGCGCCAGTCGTCAACTTGCCCGAAGCGAGCGTGATTGCGGCTAGCGAGGCGTTGATAATGGCCAGCGTCAGGTGCGCGCCGCGGTCGCCCTTCAGGCCCATGGCCTGGATTTCGGCGACGGTTTTGCCCTCAGCAATTGCCGCCATCAGCGGGCCGTAGTTCGGGATGTTCCAGCCGAGCCACGGGGTGAGGTGTAGTCCAACGACCGCCAGCGAGACGCCAAGTGCGGCCCAGGCGGCTGAGATCCGGGTCTTTGGGATCACCAGCAGGATGGCGAGGATCGCAGCCAGAATTCCGAAGGCATAGCGGCCGCCAGGCTCCAACCAAGTCGCGCCCGTTTGTAGTTCAGCCCATCCGAAGATGGGATGGATGCTCACGCCCACGAACTTGGGCCACACCCAGAGCGCCACGAGGCTCAAAGCCAGCATGACCGCACCGGTCCAGCTCCAGATATTGATGCTTGTCTTGTTCACGTCGGTTCCTCCGTCTCGAATGCGGGGACCCCCCCGCCGCGTCGGCCCGACATCACGGTCGCCATGACCGCCAGAGGGGCCCGGGCCTAGGTTGCGGAGATTGTCGCTGAACAGCAGATCACAAGAGGCCGATGGATTAGATTCGCCAATGATCGTGATCAGCGCGTAGCGTGTCTGGTCAGAAAACACCCATGGCGAGACCGGCCGCCATGGTCTGACCCAGGTCAGAGGCGCGGGCGAGCGGCCCCGGCGGCACGTGCTTGAGCGCGAGGATCTCCTCGGGTGTCTGAGCGTTGGTGTTGACGATCAACGGCTCGGCGACGGACTTTAGCCGCCACCCTGCGACGATGCGTGCGATCTGGCGGGCCGCGCCGGCGCCGTCGCTGCCGGCGGAGATGATCGCGGCGTAGGGCCGCCCGGCTAGTCGATCCAGCGCCGGATAGTAGCTGCGATCGAAGAAGGCCTTCATTTCACCCGAGAGCGTGGCGAGATTCTCTGGGGCGGCGAAGATGAAGCCTTGCGCCGCTAAGAGTTCATCTGGACCTACCGTTGCCGCCGGAAGCCGGACGGTTTCGATCGCCGATTCACGCGCAGCGCCCTTGGCGGCCGCTCGGGCTAGCGCTTCCGACGCGCCGGTTCGTGAATGCCAGACGATTAGCAGGCGGCGCTTAGTCACGCCGGCGGCTTTGGCAGCGTGGCGCAGTTTCCGGCGATCGGCTCGCCCGCAAAAGCCTTGGCGATGAAGACCGACGACTCTGCCGTCGAGCCGTTGACCGCGCCGGAGTGGTCGGCCTCCGGATAGAGGTGCGCTTCGATGAGAGATCCGGCCTGACAGGCGTCCTCCGCGAGGCCGAGTTGCATAGCCGGGGGCACGTCACGGTCCTTGCCGCCCGTCCCCATGAACACTGGGGTTGTGATCTTGAGGGTGGGATAACCCATTAGTTCGTAACCCTGGAGCATCCGCTCGGCTGGGTCGCGGGTAAAGGTGGTATTATAGGTCAGGCTGGCGGTGTTGACCGCCTGTGCGATCTGGCCCATGCAGCCGGTGGTGATCGACATGGCGACCGGTAGGGCGGTTGCCGTGAGATAGTCGGCGGGCCGGAAAGCCGGGTCCATCTGCTCCAGCAAGCTCAATGCGAAAAAATTGTAGGCCAGCAGCGGATCGACTTTGTCGCGCGGACGCGCGGCCTGCAGCGCCACCTGGCCCTCGGGAGAAAAATAGGGCGTACCTGTGGCGACTGTGCCCTTGATGCGGAGCTCCGGCGCATAGCGCGGCGCATGACCGGCGGTGGCGAAGGCGGCTCCGCCTCCCTGCGACTGGCCGATGATCACCACATCGCGGGAGAGACCGAACCCGCCGGCCTGCGCAGCCCGGACGCTGTCCAGGATACTGTAGGCGACCGGTGTGGTGGCGAGATACGGATGACCTCCAGGCGTACCCAGCCCCTGATAGTCGGAGGCCACCACCGCGTAGCCCTTGGCGAGCCAGAAGTTCAGGTAGGTGGTGTCGCGCGCGCCCCGGCCGGCCCAGGACGGCGCGCAAACGTCGGCTACGCCCACGGTGCCGTGCGCCCAGGCCAGCAAGGGCCAGCCCCCGGCTGGTGGATCCCCCATAGGAACGTAGAGCGCGCCAGAGACCGCCACTGCGCCCTTGCCCCTGAGCCCATCCGTAGAGCTGTAGAGCAGGCGTATGTTCCGGCCTGCATTGGTGAGCGATTGGCGGGTATCCAGGGGCTCGGAGCGCATCAGTGTTCCAGGCTTGGCAGGAACAACGCCTTCGGGGATGTAGAAGGCCGAGACGCCGCCGTCGCCGGTGAGATTGCCCGCCGCGACGGGAAGCGCCGCAGCCAACGACGCTGTCGCTGCCAAGAGACCCACCAGACGCATCGAATCCTCCCTCAGTGTTGGGGGCATCATGGCGTCGCGGGCCGCCGCCCGCCACCATTCGGTCTGCTTGACCAAGATCAATGCTGGCGTAGGTGGGCGGGCATACCGGTCTATCGTGTGAACCGGCGGGTTCCCATGCCGTGCTCACCAGGAGAGCCACAATGTCGTTCAAGAAGATCCTGATCGCCGTCGATAGCGGCCCGATCGCCGCACGGGCCTTCGACCTCGGTACGGGACTTGCCAAGGAGGTAGGCGCCGATCTCGGACTGATCACCGTCGTCGACAGCATCCGGATGGCGGCGCCCAACGTCGACGCCGCGGCGCTGCAGTTGTTACCGCTTGCGCGAGAAGAAGCCCGACAGTTGCTCGACACACTGGTCTCGAAGTCGGATGGCAAGGCGAAAGATTTCCTGGCCGAGGGTTCGCCGGGCGATGAGATCGTCTCGGCCGCAAAGAGTTTCGGAGCCGATCTGATCGTTATCGGCAGTCATGGCCGTAGCGGTCTTGGTCGCGTCCTGATGGGCAGCGTTGCAGAGGCCGTGATGCGGCATGCACCGTGTCCGGTGTTGGTGGTGCGCGCCGGAGCCTGATCCCGCCTCACAGGTTGCCAGGTTGAAACGCACCGGCGCTTGCGCTGGCGGGCGCCGACCCTCAAGGTCATGGACAAAACATGGCCTCGGGGGAGCACTCGACATGATCCACACACCCATGCGGCTCGCAGCTGCGTTCGCCGTCCTATCGCTGGGCCTCGCCCCGGCGGGGGATAGTTTCGCTCAGGCCGCGCGCCGGCCTGCGGCAGTCGCGACTCCGCCGGCCTTCACGCCGGCCGCTAGTCCGGAGGCGCTGGGATTCGATTCCGCGCGGCTGGCCAAGCTTGACGCCTACATGCGTGGCGTGGTCGATCAAGGGCGGGTCGCCGGCATGACCACTTTCCTGGCTCGCAAGGGCAAGGTCGTCAGCTTCAAGATCTACGGCAAGGCCAGCCTCGAGAGCGGCAAGCCAATGACCGAGGACTCGATCTTCCGCATCTATTCCATGACCAAGCCGATCACCGGCGTGGCGATGATGATCCTGTTCGAGGAGGGCAAGTGGCGGCTGGACGATCCGGTTACCCGCTACGTGCCTGAATTCAAGAACCTCAAGGTGGTGAAGTCGGTCAATCCTGATGGAACCATGGTGCTTGAAGATATGGTCCGCCCGCCGACCATGCGCGAGGTGATGAGCCACACGGCGGGCTTCGGCTATGGCCTGCAGGATGAGCATCCGGTGGACAAGCTCTATCGCGAGAAGGGCGTGCTTCGATCTGTGGGTTTGAAGCAGATGATCGATCGTACGGCGGAGATCCCGCTCGTTTTCCAGCCCGGGACTTCGTGGCGGTACTCCTCGTCAGTCGACATCCAGGGCTACATTGTCGAAAAACTGTCGGGTCAAACCCTCGGGCAGTTCTTCGAGCAACGCATCTTCGGGCCGCTCAAGATGGTCGACACGGCGTTCTTCGTACCGCCGGCCAAGGCCTCGCGGCTGGCGGCCGTCTACGTCTTTGATCGTGAGCAGCGAAAGATCGTCGAGGCGAAGCAGCTGTTTGGTGGAGACGTGCCGACCTACCTTTCACCGCCAGCGAACGAGTCGGGCGGTGGCGGCCTAGTTGGCACCACCATGGACTATGCCCGTTTTGCTCAGATGCTGGTGAACGGCGGCGTGCTGGAAGGCGTACGCATCCTATCTCCGGCCTCGGTCGAGATGATGGGCACCAACATGATCCCGCGGGAGGCGCTGGTGGGGTCGAACGGTACGGTTGGGACGCGATTCAATGACGCCGTCGGCTTTGGCCTCGACTTCATGGTGGTCAACGATCCCCGTCGCGCCGGTTCGCTGGAAGGCAAGGGTACGATGAGCTGGGGCGGTGCTGCTGGCACCTGGTTCTGGGTAGACCCGACCAACAATGTGGTTTTCGTCGGAATGATCCAGCGGCTGGGCGGCTCCGGCGGCGACGACCTGGGCGGCATGGCCCGTACACTTACCTACCAGGCGCTGCTGCACCCGGAGAAATAGGCGTACGCATGTGACGGATTGGCTCACATCGACGGCGCGCGCTAAGCGCAACCGATGAGCGAGGCCGAACTGCCCGTCCGCGGGGCATTGCCGAAGTTACTGAGCGCCCTTGCGTGCGGAGGTGTGGCTGTCCTCGTAGCGCCTCCTGGGGCCGGCAAGACGACGCTTGTTCCCTTGGCATTGATGGACGAGGCCTGGGCTGCCGGAGGCAAGATCATCCTGCTTGAACCCCGGCGCCTGGCGGCGCGCGCGGCGGCGGCTCGGATGGCGGAGTCCCTGGGTGAGCCCGTGGGGCGCACCGTGGGCTTCCGTGTGCGGATGGAGTCCCGTGTCTCGGCTGCGACGCGAATTGAGGTGGTCACGGAGGGCGTCTTCACCCGCATGATCCTCGACGACCCGGAGCTCGCGGATGTTGCCTGTGTGATCCTGGACGAGTTCCACGAGCGCAGCCTGGACGCGGACCTGGGACTGGCGCTGGCGCGCGATTCACAGGGTCTGTTGCGGCCGGACCTTCGCATCCTGGTGATGTCGGCGACGCTAGACGGGGCGGCGGTTTCCTCCGCCCTGGGCGATGCACCAGTGATCGAGTGCCTGGGCCGAGTGTTCCCGGTGGACACGCGCTACCTAGGACGCGATCCGACAAAACGGATCGAAGACCGAGTGGTGCGGACCGTGGAGACCGCCCTGTCGGCCGACACGGGCGACATTCTGGTTTTCCTGCCTGGCCAGGGTGAGATCGTGCGCACCGCTGAGCGATTGGCGGAGCGGGTGCGATTGGGCGTGGAGGTCACGCCGCTCTACGGGGCTCTGGATATCGGCGCCCAGGATCGCGCGCTTCGACCTCCGCCGTCCGGCCTGCGTAAGGTTGTTCTGGCGTCTTCGATCGCCGAGAGCAGTCTCACGATACCCGGCGTACGCGTGGTGGTGGATGCCGGATTGGCGCGCGTCCCCCGGTTCGATCCGGCCAGTGGTCTCACGCGGCTGGCGACCGTGCGGGTCAGTCGAGCGGCGGCCGATCAAAGGCGAGGGCGGGCGGGCCGGACCGCGCCGGGTGTCTGCTATCGGCTATGGGACGAGGCCGAGACCCGGGCTCTTGCGCCCTATGCGGACCCGGAGATTCGCGAGGCGGACCTCTCAGGCCTGGCCCTGGATCTGGCGCGTTGGGGCGCCAAGAACGCCTCGGGCCTGACCTTCCTGGATCCTCCGCCGCCGGCGGCCTTTGCGGAGGCTCGGACCCTGCTGACGCGCATGGGCGCCCTTGATGGCGGCGGCGTGCTGACCGTGCACGGTCGCGCACTGGCCAAGATGCCTCTGCCGCCTAGACTGGCCCATATGGTGGTTCGGGGGGCGGAAAGCGGCCAGGCAGCGCGCGCGGCGCAAATCGCTATGCTGCTGACCGAACGTGGCCTGGGTGGACGTGACGCGGACCTGAGCCATCGGCTGGAGGCGGTGGCTAGAGACCGTTCGCCGAGGGCGCGGGACGCACAGGCGCTGGCAGCGCGATGGGCGCGGCTTGCGGGGCCGCAGGGGTGCGCGCCTGCGAGGTCGGATGGACTGTTGCTGGCGCTGGCGTTTCCGGAACGCGTGGCGCGCGCAAGGGGGAATGGGGCCTTTCAGTTGGTGAGCGGCCGCGGTGTTGCCGTGGAGCCGACCGATGCGCTCGCGCGCGCCGAATGGCTGGCGGTTGGGGAACTGGGGGGAGCCGATCGGCGAGATCGGGTACTGCTGGCGGCCAAACTCACGGTTGAAGAGATCGGGGCGTTTGCAGACACCTTCTCGACAGAAACCCGGTTGGAAGAGGTCAGCGGCGGTCGTTTGCGCGCAAGGCGGATCATCCGGCTGGGCCGGTTGGTGGTCCGCGAAGCCGTGGACGAAACGCCGGACCCGGGGTTGATCGCGGCGGCGCTGGCGGAACGGGTTCGCAGTGATGGCTTGGGCAGCCTGAAGTTTGGGCCAGGGGCAGAGGCCCTAAGAGCGCGCATCGGATTCTTGCGAACACGCGATCCGGGCTGGCCGGACCTGGGCGAAACGGCTCTCATCGAGCGCCTTGACGATTGGCTCACCCCGCTGCTGGCAGACGTGCGCTCATTGAACGAACTGCGGCCTGATGCGCTCGAGGGCGCTCTACGGGCGCTGATCCCTTGGGACTTGCAGCGCCGCCTCGACGGCGAGGCCGCGCCGCGTTGGACCGCTCCGACCGGCAATAGTTTCGCCATCGACTACGCCGCCGAGGCGGGTCCGCGCGTCGAGATTCGGGTGCAGGAGGTCTACGGCTTGACAGAGCATCCGCGTGCGGCCGGCCAGCCCATTGTGCTTGCACTCTTGTCACCAGCGCATCGGCCGATCCAGACAACCACCGATCTGCCGGGCTTCTGGGCGGGATCCTGGAAAGATGTTCGCGCCGATATGCGTGGGCGCTATCCTAAGCACCTCTGGCCAGAGGATCCCGCTAAGGCCACGCCGACGGCGCGGGCGAAACCCAGGGGCGCTTAACCGGCCGCGGCGGTCAGAACCGCCTCTTCAATCTGGCCCAACCGATCCTTGCCGAAGAACATCTCTTCGCCCACGAAGAAGGTGGGAATCCCGAAGACGCCCCGCTCGACGGCGGCCTCAGTGTTGGCGACCAGCTCGGCCTTGACCTCAGGGTCCTGTGTCGCCTCCAGCAGCGCTTGGGCCGGAAGTCCGGCGCCGTCCAGCACTCGAGCGACCACCTCGGGGTCGTCCATCTTCTCTCCATGCTCCCACATGGCAGCGAGCACCGTCTTTACATAGGTATCCTCCACGCCAGCTCGGCGGGCGGCGACCAGGGCGCGCATGATCAGCAGCGTATTGACCGGGAAGTGGGGATTCTGGCGAAAGGCGGAGAGGCTGTGCTTGGCGACAAAGCGACGAGTTTCCAGCGCCTCATAGGCCAACTTGCCCTTCACGCCGCCAAACGCGACCATAGGAGATGCGTTGTTTGTGGCCTTGAAGATGCCGCCAAGTAGGCAAGGGATCCGGTTGATGCGCGCGCCTGTTCGAAGCGCAATTCCGGGCAACACCTTGGCGGAAAGATAAGCGTTGGGACTGCCGAAGTCGAAGATGAAATCGATCACGGACTGAGTCATGGGGTTCCTCACCAGGGTTCGCGCCAGGGTCTGACGTCGAGTTCGTGGGTCCAGGCCGAGGGGCGCTGGCGATGGAGGGCGACGAAGGCCTGGGCCACGTCGTCCGGCTTAAGCACCTCGTCGCGGGCTAGCAGATCATCGACATTGTCACGCAGGCCACGAATGAAGGCCCCATCGATTGGCCCGTCGACGACAACATGGCCCACATGAATGCCCAGCGGGCCCAACTCGCGCGACATGCTCTGGGCGACGGCGCGTAGTCCGTGCTTGGCGGCGGCGAAGGCCGAAAAGCCGTCGCGCCCGCGTAGGCTGGCGGTCGCGCCGGTGAACAGTATCGTGCCGCGGCCCCGAGGAACCATCACGCGCGCGGCCTCTCGTCCCGTGAGGAAGCCCGAGAAGCAGGCCATCTCCCAGACCTTGTGAAAGACCCGCGCCGTGGTCTCACGGATGCCAAAGCGGACGTTCGCGCCGATATTGAACACCACGACTTCAAGCGGACCGACATCACGTTCGATTGTGTCGATGAGCGAGATCATCTCCGGTTCTTCCCGGGCGTCGACACCATAAGCGTAGGCTTCACCGCCGCGTTCGCGGATCGACCGTGCGAGGCTCTCCAGCTGTTCAAGATTTCGCGCACGACGGGTCAGGCAGAGCGTCAGGCCCTCGGCGGCAAAGGCTCGCGCGATCCCCGCGCCCAGGCCGTCACCGGCGCCTACGATGAGGCAAACACCATTGCGATCAGCCATTCTGCCTATCCGTTCGAATTTCGAACCAGGGTGCGTCTTGAAACCGAATGCCGTCAATGGGAGAGTTGATTTCGCGACTTGGAGAGTATCGATGCGTTGGAACGATCTCGCAGATGCCCGATGCTCTGTGGCCCGCTCCGTAGCGGTGATCGGCGACCGATGGACGCTCATGATCGTCCGAGACAGCTTTCTGGGCGTACGGCGCTTCGAGGACTTTGAGCGGCGTCTTGGCATCTCGCGCAGCATCATCGCCGATCGGCTGAAGCGATTGGTGGAGGCCGGCGTTCTGCGCCGGGAGATCTATCAGGATCGGCCGGTGCGCCATGAGTATCGGCTGACTGAACGCGGATTGGCGCTGCACCCAGTGATCCTGGCCATCGTCCACTGGGGGGACGTGCAATTCGCTGGAGAGGCGGGGCCGCCGATGCTTCACAGGCACAAGGCCTGCGATTGTGATTTCACCCCCGTCACCACCTGTTCGGCCTGTGGCGAACCGGTGACCGCGCGCGATGTGGAAGTGCGGCCGGGTCCGGGGATGTAGAGCTAGTCAGTCCGTCGCGGCATAGATCATCACGCCAGTGGCCACTGCGAGATTCAAACTATCCGCCCGGCCGCGCATCGGTATCTTGACGTTGACGTCGCAGAGGCCGGACATCTCCTGCGGCAAGCCCTGTTGCTCGTTGCCCATCAGGATCAGGGTGGGCCTACGGTAGGTCGCCGCGCGGTGGTCAATCTCGGCCTCAAGGAGTGTACCCACCACGGACCCTGGCCAGCTGGCCCTCCAGGCGGCGAAGTCCGCCTCGTCTGTCTGGATGATGGGAACGGCGAAGATCGAGCCCATTGTGGCCCGCACCGCCTCGACGCCAAACGGATCGCAGCACTCACCGACCAGGATCACCGCCCCGCATCCGGCAGCGTCCGCCGTCCGGATGATCGTCCCCAGGTTGCCGGGGTCGCGTACCCGATGGAGCGCGACCACGCAGGCTGCCGGGCCCGGGACCACATCCGACAATACCGCTAGCATTTGCGGAAAAACGCCCACTACGGCTTGCGGATTGTCGCGTCGGGAGACCTTGGCGAGGATGTCGTGTGTGACTTCGATCACCTCTCCACCCGCCGCCAGCGTCGCAGTGATCGCCCGGCTGGCCATGGAAGACGCTGCGGCGTCGGGCCCGTGCATCAGGATCCGTGGAGCATGCGCTGTGTCGAGGCCCTCAATCACGGTTTTTAGGCCCTCGGCGACAAACAGGCCACTGTCTTCGCGAGCCTTGCGCATATGCAGCGCCCGCACCGCCTTGACCGTATCGTTGGAGAGCGACGTGATGGTTCGCGCGGTCATGTTGCCGACCAACGGGCGTAAAAGCTCATGCCGATAGCGCGGTCGCCAGCCTCCTCGCAGAGATCGAGTTCGCCCCAGTCAATTCGCCCGCCGCGTTCCGCAAGCACCTCGGCGAGCAGACCCGCTAGCGCGGCCCCAGAAATGCGCTCGGCATAGGCGTTCAAGACCAGGAAGCGGGCGTCCCGCGATAGTAGTTGACCACACAGCCTAGCGAGCTCCGGCAGGTCATCGAAAAGGCGCCAGACCTCGCCGCCGGGACCGCGCCCATACTTCGGCGGGTCAAGGACAATACCCTCATAAGTGGAACCGCGCCGGACTTCTCTCTGTACGTACTTTCGCGCGTCGTCGGTGATCCATCGGATCGGGCGGTCGGCGAGGCCCGAAAGTTGGGCGTTCTCGCGGGCCCAGGCGACGGCCTTCTTTGAAGCGTCGACATGCGTGACCGCTGCGCCCGCTGCGGCCATCACCAGCGAAGCGACGCCGGTGTATCCGAACAGGTTGAGCGCCCGTGGCTGACCCCCGCCAGTGCGCACCACCTGATCGAGCCACGCCCAGTTGGCGGCCTGCTCGGGAAAGAAGGCAAGATGGCGGAACGCGGTGAATCGTCCGGTGAACCGCGCATCGCCCCAGCTCAGCGGCCAGGTTGCAGGCGGCTGGCGATTGGGGTGGCGCCAACGACCGGCGTCATCTTCGTCAGCGGGATCAAACACCGCGTCAGCCGCATCCCAGGCCTCTGGCGGAAGTCGCGGAGTCCAGAGGCACTGGGGCTCAGGCCGGATCACGGTGTAGGGTCCGTAACGCTCAAGCTTTCGGCCTCCACCGGAGTCGAGCAGCGCGTAGTCGGCCCAGCCGAGGGTGCGCATCGCTTCGGGCGCTGTGGCCAGGACGGGCGGGCTCATCGTCGCCCCCATACGCCTTCTGGTCAGGGACCGTCCAGCCGAGCAACCGTCTCAGGAACGACAAGGCCTTGTCATAATCGACGATCTGGGCTCCGGTTGCAGCGTTCAGGGGTTGGGAGGCTTCATGGGCACCATAGCCGTTGCGACGCGGAAGACCGCGCGCAAGGCCAAGGGCGACGGACACCTTCGCCGGGCCGAGATACTCAAGGTCGCCGAGCGTATCTTTGTGGCCGAAGGCTACGAAGGCGCCACTATCCGGCGAATTGCCGAGGAGGTCGGGGTTTCGTCGACAGCGCTCTACATGCACTTCACCGACAAGGGCTGCATCCTACAGGAGATCTGCTCGGAGACGTTTCGGGATCTGCTGGCGCGGAACCAGGAGATCGCGTCCCGACCAGTGGACCCGGTGGTGCGGACCCGGATGATGCTGGAGGCCTACATGCGTTGGGGCCTGGCCAATCCGAACGCCTACCAGCTTGTCTATTGCGCTCCTGGTCCGGTATCGACCGAGCCCATGCCGGTGGGCACGGCGGAGATGAGCCGACAATGCTACGACATCTTCGCCGACGTAGTGCGCCAGATCGCCGCGGAAGGTCGCCTTCGAACTGGTACGGCAGAGACGGCCGCCCAGGTGCTCTGGATGGCGTGTCATGGGATCGTAGCACTGCGAATCGGGCGGCTGCAGGTGGAGTGGACTGCTCAGGACGAGCTGATGCGGGTGGCGCTCGACGGGCTCTTGAACGGGCTCTTAGTGGACTGATCCTGGGCATCGCTGCGCTGGTGGCTGGGCCCACTCTGGCCGCGCCTCGGGTGCTCTCGCTCGATCAGTGCGCCGACCAGTACGTTCTTGAACTGAGCCCGCGAGTTGCGATCGTCGGTCTTTCACCGCGCGCAGATGATGCGGACTCAAGACTTCGAACCCGGGCGGCGGGATTGCCGACTCGGCGCGCAACCCTAGAGGCGGCGCTGGCGGCTCGGCCTGATGTGGTGCTGCGGACTTGGGGTGGGGACCCGAGGCTTCTGGCGGCGCTGCGTGCGCACGGCGTGAGAGTGGTCTCGTTAGCTGGTGCGGCAGACTTCGGCGGGATCCGGACGGACATCCGAACCGCGGCCGCGGCCCTGCAGCAGCGGGCGGCAGGCGAAGCGTTGATCGAGGGTATGGATGCCAAGCTCTTGGCTTCGCAGGGGGCATGGCGCGGCGCACGCGCGGTCTATCTGACCCCAGGTGGAGCTACGGCGGGCCCTGGGACGCTGCCAGATGCAATCCTCACGGCGGCGGGCATGACCAATGCCGAGACCCGTCCGGGCTTTCGACTCATCCCGTTGGAGCGCCTGGCTGCACACCCGCCGAAGGCGGTGGTGCTGGGTTTCTTCGACACCTTCCAACTTACCGGCGATCATTGGGGCGTCGGGAGGCACCGAGTCCTCCGGCGACTGGCGGATCAGCGCGCGGTCGCGCGGCTTCCGGGTAAACTGCTCAGTTGCGCTGACTGGAGCGCCGCCGAGGCGGTCGCGAACCTTGCTCAGGCGGCGCCGCGTTGAGGATCAGCTTGCTCAGTTTAGGTCTGGTCGGGCTGACACTGCTCGTGACCGGACTTGGCGTGTTGATCGGAGAAACGGCGGTCAGCCCGGCTGAGTTGGCCGACCCGGCGTCCGGCGCGGGTGCAATCCTGTTCGAGATCAGGTTGCCGCGCACCGTAGCAGCCCTGGTGGTCGGCGCCGCCTTGGGCCTGGCGGGCGCGGTGATGCAGGGATTGCTTAGGAACCCGTTGGCCGATCCGGGGGTGCTGGGCGTTTCGGCTGGGGCCGGATTTGGCGCGGCGTGCGCGATTACCCTGGGCCTCGCCGTCGTTCCAGGGGCGGTCGAAGGCGCGGCGCTTGCAGCGGCGCTTGCCACGGGTGGAATGCTAACTGTGTTGGCGGCCAGGATCGGGGCCCCGGAGACGCTGATCCTGTTCGGGGTAGCCCTTTCGGCGTTTCTGGGTGCGCTGACGGCCCTGGTGTTCAACTTCTCGCCGTCGCCGGTGGCTCTAGCGGAAGTGTTCAACTGGCTGCAGGGATCGGTCGAGGCGCGCGACTGGCCCGACCTTGCCCGCCAAGCGCCGGCGATGCTGGTTGGTGCGGGTCTATGCGGTTACGCCGCGCGTGGGCTTGTGATGCTGACCCTAGGTGAGGAGGCGGCGCGCTTGTCTGGACTGCCTATGGGGCGACTGCGGGCGGCGGCGGTGGCGGGGGCGGCGTTACTGACAGGCGGAGCTGTGGCGCTAGCGGGTATCGTGGGCTTTGTAGGCCTTGTGGCGCCGCACGTTGTGCGCGCGGCGGCCGGGGCGGATCCAGGGCGGATCCTGTTCCCTTCAGCGCTCGCCGGTGCAGTGATGCTGGCGGCGGCCGACATCTTGGCGCGGGTGGTTCCGACCGATGTGGAGTTGCGCCTTGGGGTCGTGACCGGGCTGGTGGGCGCGCCGGTGTTCGCCGCCATAGCGTGGCGAGCGGCCCGGAGTTGGCGCGGATGAGCGTCTTGGAACTTCAGGGAGTCTCGGCGCAGCTCGGTGCGCGCGAGGTTCTTACGGCCGTCGACCTTGAGGTGATGGGCGGCGAAGTCGTGGGGATCTTGGGGCCGAACGGCGCCGGCAAAACCACCCTGCTGCGCGCCGCGCTTGGTTTGATTCAGATGAATCGCGGCGTCGTCCGACTCGGCGGCGACGATCTTGCCGGCTTGGGGTCTGTCGAACGCGCCCGCCGTGCGGCGTACATGCCCCAGTCTCGCGAGATCGGTTGGAACATGCCGGCGCTCCACATCGCCAGCCTTGGTGCCCCCTTGGCTCCGCTGATCGAGGCCCGTGCAAGAGCGGTCCGGGCGCTCGCGGATGTCGGTCTGGACAGTTTAAAGGATCGTGGCGTGCTCGATCTCTCCGGCGGTGAGCGGGCGCGGGTGTTGCTGGCTCGGCTGTTGGTGTCCGGCGCACCTTTGCTGATAGCGGACGAGCCGGTCGCCGGCCTGGATCCCGATGCTCAACTGCTAGCCATGGATCTGTTGCGCGCGGCCGCGCGATCCGGTGCTGGGGTTCTGGTGACCCTTCACGATCTTCAACTGGCGGCGCGGGCCTGTGATCGACTGGTCGTGCTGAACCAAGGACGGGTCGTCGCATCGGGCGCTCCCGCCGCAGCGCTTTCTCCCGAGGTTCTGCGAACTGTATTCCGTCTGGATGGCGGTTTGACCCCAGGTAAGAACGGCCCGACGCTCAGCGCAAAGCGTCGAAGGGGGTTACCATGATCTTTCCGAAGCGCGTGTTCACATGGGGCGGGATTTTCGGACTCGTGATGTTGACCCCGATGTTCTTCCTGGAGAGCCAGATGGCAGCCATGGGCGGGCCGATCACCCGTCCGGAGAACTACTACGGTTTCATTGGTGTCGCCTGGGCCTGGCAGTGGGTCTATCTGCTCATCGGACGTGACCCCGTGAGATATCGTCCGATCATGCCTATTGGCGCGATGGGAAAGCTGATCTTTGTCGTCATTACCTTCGGCCTAGCCGCTGCGGGGCGGACGCCGTGGAACGTGGCGCTGATCACCGCTTCGGATCTGGTGATTGCGATCCTGTTCTTGATCGCCTGGCGTATGACGCCAATCTTGCCTCAAGGCGCCAGCGCCACAGCCGCCGACGGACCTGCATAGGCGCCGCGCTTAAGATCGTGGCTTAAGGTGATCGGGATCGAACCGCCGGACAGTTTGGCCCGATAAACTTGTGTGTTTTCAAGAACGCGCATGACATAATTACGGGTTTCTGAGAACGGAATGCATTCTATGAAGTCGAGCGGATCGTTGGCGCTGACGCGCGGATCGCCGCAGAAAGCGCTCCATTGGACGGGGC